>SLNJ01000147.1 GCA_007133065.1 Opitutales bacterium | reverse complement strand
TCCGGATCCTCCGGAATTCCGAACGCCATGACAGGGGAACCATCACGCATCCACTGGTAGGAGAGATCGGCCCCTTCGGCCTCCACGGAAAAGGTGACTTGTTCTCCCGCGGATGCGTCCACCGGCTCCGGTTGGCTGACGATGACCGGCGGTATCGCCAGGCTGAGACGAGCCTCGTTGCTCGTCGTTTCGCCGTGGGGGTTTGAGACGATCACCGAGTAGAGCCCGACATCCTCCTCTGTCACCTCCTCAACGACCAGTTCCGGGCCGCTGACGCTCTCGTATTTGAGAAGCTCAACTTCATCGATCCAGGCGGTGCCGCCCTCTGCGGTTTCACCCTCGATTCGAACGGCAAGGCCATCCGGACTCTCTCCATCGGGAATATCAACCGTGAACGTGTAGGTCACTTCCATCCATTCGTTGTCGGTGGAGGGGAGGTTCCGCTGGTTGAGGACGCGCGACCAGGCTGCGTAGGGCGGATTGCTGACCACCAGACCGATCTGGGTGTCGGGATCCGTCTTATAGCGCAGGAAGAGATGGTAGGTCGCTCCGCGTTCGAATCCCGGATTCTGGTTCAGGATCGGTCCCCATGAGGTCTTCTCCGGCCAGGAGAAGAGCTGGGCGGTTCCGCCATCAAACCCTTCGGCCTCTCCAGCTTCCCAATCGGTCCCGGCCAGAACGCTCCAGCCGGCAGCCAGTCCGTCTTCCTCGTCGAAGTCCCCACTGAAGTCGCCGTTCTCGAGAAGGTTCCCGGCATCGTCGGGAAGCTCCACTTCGCGGATCAACTCAAACTCGGCCTCATCATCGGGCCGGTGGCGCCACTGGTAGACAAGGTCTTCGCCGACGGCGGAAACGGTGAAGGTGGCGGTGCTTCCCGGGTCGACGATCTGATCCTGCGGGTGCGCGACGATCTCCGGCGACTGGTCCGGGGGCGGGGTTGAATCCATCCCCTGGATTTCGAGATCGTCCACCCAGATCCCGTTGAGGATTCCATGGATTGCATGATCCCGGCCGCCGTACAGCCAGACTTCCGTGAGGTAGGTGTCGATCGTGTCGTTGAGCGAGATCGTGGCCTCGCGCTCGATGTCGACCATCGTGACGGTGGCCTCACCATCCGCGGTGACCTCGAATGTGACATCCAGCCACGCGCCCTCGCCCGGTTGCGGGGGCTGCCAATCGCCGTCGACGACGGAGCCGCCGTCGCCGAACCAGGGAGGGGCCGAGCGAATCGCCCCACTGCCGCCGAAGAAGCCGGGGCTCCACCAGTCGTTGTCGAAGCGCGGACCGCCATTGACGCCATAACCGGCACCGGAGGGGAGGAATGGCCGTTCGATGATCGAAACGCCCGTGCTTTCATCCTCGGCGTGATCGCCACCGCTGACGCCCCACCGCGGGCCGCCTCGGACATTCTCCTCATACCCGTCCTTCTCCCGGTCGATCCACAAGCCCTGGTCAAAGAGCTTGAAATTGACGATGACGGGGCCGCCCTGGATCTCAGCGGGGACCTCGAGCACCGCGGCGTCGCCCCCGGTCAGGAAAAGCGAATAATCGCCTGAAAAGGCCCGCTCGTCGGAAATCGTGCCGGCGGTAAACGGGTTCTCCTCGTCCTCGAAGTCGGTGGAGAAGACTGTCTCCACTTCAGGCGGCGGGGGCGGAGTCTCCTGCGCGAGCACTCCCCCGGGTAATATCAACAATACCTTGAGAGCTATTCCCAAGGTGATAGAGAAAAAAGGTAATCGTTTCATGGTATAGTAGGGTTAGAGGGTTAGGGTTAGGGGTTGAGGGTTAGGGATCAAGGCAATGGCGCTTGGTTAAGGGATGCATCGCAATCGGGATCGCTATCGATCATATTGATCTGCAAGGCCTTGTGGCTTTTTGATCCCGATGAGAGGGCTTAACCGAGCGCCATTAAGGGATGAGGGTGCTCTTGAATTGACAATGGCACGACAAGCTCCGGAACTATTGCTGTCAATTCTTTTGGTATTTTTTTCCTAAATTCTGGGCGTATTTATTTATCTCATACAAAATATCTCGCGTGGGCGAACTGGTTGACTTGACGAATTGCACGGCTGAATGTAGGGTTGACCTCGAAGTTGTGATGACGGGAAACAATGTCGGAGCGCCGGCAGCTTGGCGGCAGGTGAAGTTCATCGATTTTGCCGAATCCGACCGACTCGCCTCCGGCTTGTAGAAGTAAAATGGATGGGGTTATTCCAGCACGCCTTCACCTCGGAGAGCCTCCGGTGCTCCGCCGATTGATCGAAGCTCGGATGCAAAACGGATCGGAGGTTTGATACTATGGATGAGCGGGAACGCGAAGAGGCCGTTATCGATGCTGCGGAGGAATCGTTCCGGTCGCGTCATGCGAGGCGCCTTGAAGGGCATTTGGGGGACCTCTGTCTGCGCTCGCTCCTGCGATCGCCGGGGAGGACGGTTGTGGTCGACTACGCGGCGGAGCGCAAGGAGCTGAAAGCCGCGATGTTCGTAGCTGCTGCTGCTGCGTTGGCCTGCCGATGGCGCAAGCGGATCCCGGAGCGGCGGGTGGGCGTGGTTCTTCCCGCGGGACTGGGGAGCATGCTGGTTAATCTTGCCCTGGTCTTGATGGACAAGGTGCCGGTGAACCTCAACTTCACCATCGGGCGCTCGGCTGTGAAGTCGGGTATTGAGCGGGCGGGAATTGAGACCGTGATCACGGCTGCCACGATGCAGGAGCGAGTCGGTGACTTTCCGTGGCCCGAACACATTGTCGACTTGATGCGCGAGCGCGCCGAGATGGGGAAGAGGCCGGTTATCCCTTGGTTGTTGGCGGCGCGCCTGATGCGCGGCGGAGTGATGGGGCGAATCCTGGGTGTTCCGCGGACGGCGGGAAGGCGCGAAGCCGGCGTTCTCTTTTCCAGCGGCTCGACCGGCGAACCGAGCGGCATCGTACTGACGCATTCCAACGTGATCGCGAACTGTCTTCAAATAGAGGAGACCGGATTGCTCAACGCACGGGAGAAGTTGTTGAGCTGTCTGCCGCCTTTCCACAGCTTCGGTTTTACGGTTGGGATGTGGTATCCGATGTACGCGGGTGTGTCGGTCGTATCCGTCCCATCGCCCTTGGAGACGAAGCGAATCGCCGAGGTGATCGCGGCTGAGAACGCGACCGTTCTGCCCGCCGCTCCGACATTCTTGCGCCCTTTCCTGAAGCGGGTTGAACCTGAGATGCTCCAGAGCCTCAAGTGCGTTGTAAGCGGCGCGGAGAAGACGCCAGCCGGGCTCGATCAAAGATGGGAGAGGACCTTTGGCATGCCCTATCTTGAGGGATATGGGATTACGGAAACCGCGCCCGTGGTTGCTGTGAACCTGCCCGAGCGGCGGCGTCGCGGATCGGTTGGCGCGCTTATGCCCGGGATGTGTGCACGGATTGTCGATCCCTCATCCGGCGAACCGTGCGGGATCGATGATATTGGAATGCTCGAACTGCGCGGCCCCAACATCTTCCCCGGTTACCTGGGTCAGGAAAAGAAATCGGCCGAAGCCTTTCGCGATGGGTGGTATGTCACGGGCGACCTCGCCAGGATTGATTCCGACGGATTTCTCTACATCGAGGGACGTCTGAAGCGATTCTCAAAGATCGGCGGGGAAATGGTCCCGCACGGCAGGGTCGAGGAAGCGGTGGCCGAGGCTCTAGGCATCGAGGATTCTGAAACGCCCCAGATAGCGGTAACGGGGATCGAGGATCCTTCCAAGGGGGAGACGCTGGTGCTCCTGACGACTCTTGAGCTGGCCGCCGATCAGCTCCGGGAGAAACTGGTCGCGCAGGGGATCCCCAATCTCTGGATCCCCAGAAAGATTCGCAAGGTTGACCGGATCCCGGTGCTTTCGTCTGGGAAACTCGATCTTCAGCAGGTTCAGCAATTGTCATCTCAGGTGAAGTGAAAAGTGAAAAGCCCGGCCGGAGCCGGGCTTTTCTGGGCGTTGGAACTCAGAAGATGAGGTGGGTGAAATCCCCTCAGGCGATCCTGGTTTTGGGGATTTCGGCCGGGATTTCCACGTCGTGGGGATGCTTGCGTTTTGCCTTGCGCAGGCGGGCCCGGCGCCGGATGAGGCGGTGCAGTTTTTCCTCCATCAGGTCGACTGCTTTATAGAGATCGTCGGTCTCTGCGGTCGCCACCAGCGACCGCCCTTTGATCTCGATGTTTCCTTTTGCGATAAATTCCTTTTCCCCGCTCACATTCGGGGAGTACTCCAATTCGACGCGGATGCGAATAATGTGACGCTCATGGCTAAACAACTTTTCCATCTTCTCCTGTACGATGTTCTTGAGTGCCTCGGTTAATTCGAGATTCTTGCCGGAGATGATCACATCATTCATATTGTGTTTCATGGTGCTGCTTTCCTTCTATTTTGTTTGGTTTGAGATGCGTACATGGCGGCTCTCGCCTGTGGGGGGAGCGTGCCCATGAACGCATGGGAAAGAGGCTTGGAGTCGTACTCGGCGATTTTGATCACTGGAGGATCATCGGGTATCGGATTCTCCTTTCTCACGATGCTAAGAAGGATAGCCGGAGATCGTCTCATATGCAACCTTTCTCGGACCCGGCCGCACGATTTCGCCGATACTGCACTGCTGCGACATTTCGCATGTGATATGACCGATAGACAGGCTCTGGCAGAGGTGGTTCCCAGGATTGAGCAATGCCTGCGCAACGACGGGGGGAGCGGGCAGGTGTTGATTATAAATAACAGCGGAACAGGTGCTTACGGAGTTTTTCCCGAGCCCTCGATCAACGCGATCGAGGGCGTTATGGCGCTCAATATGGATGCACCTGTCGCGTTGACGGCGGCGCTCCTGCCGCTTGTGCGGGAACGGGGTGGAGCGATCGTAAATATCGCCTCCACAGCGGCTTTTCAGCCGACGCCGTACCTCGGAGTGTACGGTGCGACGAAGGCCTTCCTCCTGCACTGGAGCCTCGCTTTGAACGCTGAGTTGAAGGGGAGCCGGGTACGGGTTTTGGCGGTCTGTCCGGGGCCGACTCGCACCGGTTTCTTCCGCGCGGCCGGGCTGGCGGATTCCAGCGTACGCGGATCGGTTCAGGATCCCGACGCCGTGGCGGCCGAATCCCTTCGGGCGCTGGCACTGGGGCGATCGCTGGTGGTGACGGGGTGGCCGAACAAGATTGGGGCGGTCCTGGCGGGTCTCGTGCCGAAGCGAATGGTTGCCTCGATTGCCGCCGTTGTTCTGAAATCCTATCGGCGGCAGCCGGACCGCGGATGAGCGGGCCGTCTCCATGGGGGGCGGAACCGCCGTTGATCGATCCCGCCGAATTCCGGAAATGGATTATACTGGAGGAGGCGGAGCTCCTCGTCTTGAACAAACCCGGCTGGGTGGTCTGTCACCCGTCGAAACGGGGTCCCTGGTCGAGCCTGGTCGGCGCGGCGCGGGAGTATCTCACATGCGAGCGGCTCCACCTGGTCTCCCGTCTCGACCGCGAGACCAGCGGTTTGGTCTTGATTGCCCGAAACCGGAAGGCGGCGCGGGATTACCAGGGTGCGCTGGAGCGCGGGTGGGCGGAGAAGAGCTACCTTGCGATCCTCGAGGGTGAACTTGGCGAGCGCCGCGAGGTGAGTGCTCCGCTGGAGCGCGACCCGGTCAGCCCTGTTGCCGTGAAGGTGCGTGTGGCGCGCGACGGAGGCGGCTCGAAGGCGCAGACGAGCTTCATTCCCGTGCACACCGGAGGCGGTTTCACGTTGGCAGAGGTCATTCCGTACACGGGGCGCAAGCACCAGATTCGGGTGCACGCGCAGTGGATTGGGTTTCCGGTGGCGGGGGACAAGCTGTACGGTCCCGACGAGCGCCTGTATCTGGAATTCGTGGAGCGGGGTTGGTCGGAACGGCATGCGCGAGTGCTCGTCCATACGCGGCAGGCCCTGCACGCATCGGAACTACGGTTTCCGGCGGGGTCGGTCAGCCGCGCTTTTCATGCGCCGTTACCGGAGGATTTTCGCGGATTGGCGGACTCGTTGTGGTCCGACTGGTCGGGTTCCGGCGTGAGGAGCTGATTCAGTGCGTCGATCTGGGATGGCAGGCCGAGCACCAGGAGCCGGTCGCCGGCCAGAATCCGATCGTGCGCTCCGGGGTTGAGGTTTCGGGCGCCTTCGCGTTCGATCCCCACGATCTGGACCCCGATCGTGCGCGTGAGGTTGAGGCTGGCAAGGGGACTTCCGGCGTGTGGTGAATCCTCGGGAACGGGCACAACCTCGAGTCCGAGATCGGCGAGGCGATCATGACTCGCGTCGGGGGGACTCTCGGATCGACACAGGTATTCGCGTGCCTCAGCGATTGCGTTGTGTGTTCCAACGAGGAGGAGACGATCCTCTGGAAAAAGGTGGTTTTCGGGATTGGTGGGACGAATGATGTGCCCCTGGCGTTCGATCATGGCAACGGTGACGCCGAACCGTGAGCGGAGCTTCGAGTCGGCGAGGGAGATGCCCCCGAACGCGAACGGATCGGGGAGCATGACTTCGGCTACCTCCATATTCCAGGGCTCCTTGTGGTCCTGCCATTGCACGTCGGCGACGGAGAGCAGGTCACTGCCCGCGCTCAGGGTCGATTCCAGCCCGTACTCGATCTCACTGTGCCAGCGAATGAGGCGGCGCCAGGTAAGGAAGAGGACGAGGAGAATGCACGCTGCCAGGGCGAGGAGTGGCCAGCCAGGTTCCAGGTCGAACGGAATAATGCTCCAGAACCAGATCGCCATGACCGTCAGTCCGAAGGATTGCAGGAAGAAGGAAATCGGCTGCCGGAGGGGTTTTAATGGCGGATACGTGCGCCGGAGGTGGTCCGCGACGATCATCGCAACCGCGACCGTGTTGCGCCAGATCGCCACGATCGGGATGAGAAGGATCCCCAGGAGAAGGCCCCAATAGAGGAAATTGAGCGGCTCCAGGCCGATCGTGCCGGTCTCCACGAGGCGATCGTGGATCCACTCATACATCACATTGGAGAAGACGAGGATCGCCGAGACGATCAGCAGCTCCAGGCCGATCTGAACGAAGCGCTTGCGCAACAGTTTCCACAGAAGACTGTCCTCGCGGCGCCGGCGCATCGCATGCAACAGGCCGTGGTAGAGGCGCAGAAGGGCGGCAAATCGATCCCAACGGAGACGTCCAAGAGCACCGGCGATTCCGGCGGAACTCCGGATCAAAAAGGGGGCGGACAGGCTTGTCAGCAGCGAGACCCCGACTGCGATCACGTAATGCTGTTCCGGCACCACGGCGGCGGTTACGCCGATCTGCGCAATGATGAAACTGAACTCCCCGAGCGGGGTTAGGGCGAGACCGGCTCGCAGCGCGTGACGCGGTTGCGCTCCGATGAGCAGCAATCCGCACAATGCCGCCGCCGTTCTGCCGAGGATCGTCAGGAGGGCGATCCCAACGACGAGCCCCAGGCTCTCCGGGAGCAGGGCGACATTGATGCTCATCCCGATCGCGACGAAGAAGACGGTGCTGAACACGTCACGCAGCCCGGAGAAGGTCCGTTCCACGCGGGGGCCGTGCAGGGTCTCTGACACGATCGCGCCGAGCAGAAACGCTCCCAGCGCCAGCGAGTATCCGGCGCGGTAGGCGAGCAGCGAGAAGGCACACAGCAATCCGGCCACGATCAGGGTCTGCAGCTCGGGCATCCGGCATTTGCTGAGACGATCCAGGATGCGCGGCAGGAGCAGCAGTCCGAATACGATGAGCAGGACGACGAATCCGGCCATCACCCCGACCGTCTGGAGGATTTCCATTCCCGGTGCGCCGGCCGCCGGCCCAAACTGGATATATGAGGTGAGCAGGGTGATCATCACGACCGCCACAATGTCCTCGCACAGGGTCATGCCCAGTGCGAGCTGGCCGGGGCGCTCGTGCGAGAGCCCACTCTCCTGCAGAATCTTCCCGATCACCGCGGAGCTGGAGACCATCAGCATCCCGGCCAGAAAGAGACTCTCCGCGTGGGACCAGCCGAGCGCATACCCCAGCGATCGGCAGAGGAAGAACATCGTCAGGGCCGTCGCCGCCGTCGCAATAACGACGGGGAACCCGAGCTGGCGCAGGCGCCGGAGGCTGAACCCGAGCCCGATCGAGAACATGAGAAAGATCAATCCAAGCTGCGCGAGGACGTCGATCCGCGCCTCGTCCGTCACGTATGAGAAGGGAGGCGTGTAAGGACCGATTACGATGCCCGCCAGGAGGTATCCGACGATCGGGGAGAGCCCCAGGCGCCGGCAGATGGCACCCGCGATCCCCGCGGCGATGAGCACGATGGCGAGGTCCTGGATGAGTTCAATCCCTGGCATTCAGGTCTGGCGCTCAGAGACGCCGTGCGCGTGCACGGTCTCGATCAACGCTTCAACACTCGCGATCCGGGCCGTCGGCTGGATTCCATGGCCCAGATTGAAGATGTGCCCCGGCGTCGTTCCGATGTCGTCCAGAATTGTCGTGACCTGCTTGCGCACGCACTCGGGGGTTCCGTTGAGGAGAGTTGGGTCGAGGTTTCCCTGGATCGCGATGTCGGGTGGGATGATGCGCCGCAGACTGCTTAATCGAACGGTCCAGTCGACGCTGAGCACCCGCGTCCCGGTGGCGATGAGGTCGGGAGCGTGGTGGGCCATGCCACGGGCGAACAGAATGACCGGGATCTCCGGGGGTAGCTGCTGGATGATCGCCGCAATCCAACGCAGCGAAAACTCCTGGTACTGGTAGGCGGAGCAGGCCGCGCCCCAGGAATCAAAAATCTGGATCGCGTCCGCGCCGGCCTCGATCTGCATGCGAAAGTGCGCGGTCAGGGCGGTGACGAGCTTGCCCATGAGCGCGTGAAAGGCCTTCGGATCCGAGCCGGCGAGAGCCTTGGTCTTCGATGCGTTGCCGCTGCCGCCATTCTCGACCATGTACGTGGCGAGGGTCCATGGCGAGCCTCCGAATCCGAGCAACGCCGTCTTCTGATCGAGTTCCCGGTGAAGCAGTCCGAGCGCTTCTCCCACGTAGGCAAGTTTCTCCGGGATCCCGGTCGGGTCGAGTCGCTCGATCGCGGCCGAGGAGTCGAGCAGGTACTCCATCGCGATACCGCCTGTGTCCCGGAACCGGTAGGGTTGGCCGAGCGCCTCCGGGATCACGAGGATGTCGCTGAAAAGAATCGCGGCATCCAGGGAAAAGCGGCGCAGCGGTTGCAGGGTAACCTCGGCGGCCAGCTCCGGGGTGCGCACCATCGTCAGAAACCCACCGTGCTTTTCTTTGAGCTCCCGGTACTCGGGCAGGTAACGACCGGCCTGTCGCATCAGCCACACTGGCAACCGGTCGACCGGCTCCGCGCAACACGCCTTGAGAAACCGCTGCCGGGATGTCATGGCCGCGGTGTCTCCTGGCTCATTCCGCGGTTGCGTCACGGTAGAATTGTGCAATGTTTCCCCAATCCACGAGGTTCCAGAAGGCTGCGATATAGTCGCTCCTTCGGTTCTGGTAATGGAGGTAGTAGGCGTGTTCCCAGACATCGAGGCCACAGATGGGGGTGCCGGTTCGCTCCACGGCGCCGTGCATCACCGGACTGTCCTGGTTCGGCGTGCTGGTGATGAAGAGCGATCCGTCGCGATCGGTACAAACCCAGGCCCACCCGCTGCCAAAGACGCCTCCCGCGGCGGCCGAGAATGCGCTCCGAAAGGCTGCGATCGAGCCGAAATCGCGATCGATGGCGCGTGCGAGCTCGCCGGGGGGATCGCCGCCGCCGTCCGGGCTGAGGACGCGCCAGAAAATCTCATGATTGTAAGCGCCCCCACCGTTGTTGCGTACGGCGGTCCGAACGGTTTCGGGAATCGCTTGCAGATCGCCGAGCAGTTTCGGAAGCGAGGCCGGCCCCCGCACCTGCGCTTGCTCAAGCGCCGCGTTCAATCGGTTCACATACCCGGTATAGTGCCGGCCATGGTGGATCTCCATCGTCGTCGCGTCGATATGCGGTTCGAGGCTGTCGACCGGATATTCGAGCGGTTGAACGGTGAATTGCGGAATCGGTACGCGACGGGATTCACCGCTGGCACGAAGCCCGGTCGACGCGCCCCCCAACGCAAACGCGGCTGCAGCGAGACCGCCGGTGATGAGAAACCGTCTGCGATCCAGGTTGTTTGGTGTTTTTGGGTTTGAGTTGGACATGATCTTCGAAGTTGCGGCTGTAAACGTAGACGGCGATTCCGCAGAATGCAAGAAAGACGCGGAAGCGATGGGTGGTTGGGGTTCCGGGATTCCACAAAAACGATCGAAAGGTAATCTTTAGGTATTGAACACGCCGTGGGATCGTGCAAGGCTATGAGTATGGCGGGCGAATGCTGCGATTCGTCGTCGACTGATCCCCGTCGCACCAAGCGAGTTCAATGAAGAAACCCCTAAAATATGAATCACAACGAATCCGCACTTCACCGTTCCCGATATTCTCCGCACCCCGGTACCGCGCATGCTTCTGCGGAGCGCGACACCTATGACGATGTGGAACAACAGCGGGAACGCCTGGCCCGGGCCGAACCGATGCTGTCGATCCTTGAGCAGCTGTCGTTTTCGGTGATGCTTTTGAACGAGCATAGGCAGGTTGTCTATGCGAATCCGGCGCTGCTTCGGTTCTGTGAATCCTCGGCGCTTGAGGAGATCCTTGGTCTCCGGATCGGCGAGGTGTTCCAGTGCCGGTATTCAGTCGGCCATACGGGGGGTTGCGGGACTTCGACACCGTGCCGCACGTGCGGTGTTACGAACTCGGTTCTCGCGGCGCTCGGGGATCGGGTCGATTCGCGGGAGTGCCACATCCACAGCGGGGACATCGCGCACGATGTACCGATTAGCTTCGGAATCGAGGCGCTGCCGTTCTCGCTTGCCGGAGAGGTGTTTGTATTCGTGCTGATCGACCGTACCGCGTCCGAAGGCTTGGAATTTCGTGGGTTCGCCGGCAACGGGATCTGAGTGGGACAAGGCTTGCGCCTGCGCGGGAAATAGCAAAGATGACAGGGGTCACTGTTCATTTCTAAGATTCCGCAGTCGTTTGTATCTGACTCAAATTCCACCCTCGTCACGGGCGAGCTTTGCAGGTGGCGTGGATGACTCAGCGGTCGTCTCAGGCGGACGGATGCCAGTTCTTCGGTGTCAGTGAGGCGGGATCGCGCGGGTTGGAGCGGTCCGGCTCTCGGGCGAGGCGGTGCAGCACGTCCTTGATATAATCGAGCGGATTGTGGCTCAGCGCCTTCAGCGACGCATCCAGATACGCCTCTCAGCGCAATTCGTTCAACTCCCTCAGATCGGCGTGCTCCATGTGGATCGCGCCATGATTCTGAAAGTAGTCACGGGCGAGATCCTTCTTGAACCAGATTTCTTTAAAAACGGAGTTCCGTCGTTCGGATTAGGCGTTGAAACGAGATTGATGATTGCCTCGAGTGCTCTCGGACATGCGTCTGCGGCTGGATCGCTGGATGATCGCGACGGATGACCCGCTCCTGCGTGGCCATATACCGGATCCACCGGACGGGACCTGAGCGTCCAATGGCGCTCGGTTAAGGCACACTTTCATCGTCGGGATCGGGATCGAAATCGGGTCTCCCAGTCGATATAGTTATCTGTGAATCAAGCACTTCAATACCGATTTCGATTTCGATCCCGATTGCGATAGCACGCTTAACCGAGCGCCATTCACGTGAGTGTCAGTGTTTGTTCCGGGACTCATAATCTCCTGCGGCATTGACAAACGTAATGCAACGATACGATTTTTGGCCCATTCCACCCTTTTTCTGCAACTCACACACACATTTAATTATGTTTCCAACTGTAAAACTACTTCTTGCTCTACTGGCAACGATGCTGTTCGCAATCTCCGCGAGCGCCAATTCCGATGATTTTGAATTGATCAAGGAAAGAGTCGTGAATGAGCTTTTGCGCTGGCGCGTTCATGATGATCGAATAGCAAATATTCTCGAAACAGTCAACAAGGACGGCGGCTTTCAGGGAATTCGTTATGATGATCTCAGCAGAGAGGCCGGATTTCCGCACCGTCGTCATACCAGCAATCTATTCACACTGGCCAGAGCATACAAGACGAAGTCATCTGAATATTATCAAGATGACAATATCAAGGAAACAATAATCAAGGGACTTGAATTTTGGGTTGAACACGACTTTGTTGGGGAAAACTGGCACGACAACCAAATTGTAACACCGACCAATTTGGTGAACCTTATGTTGCTCATAGGAGATGAATTGCCGGAGGATCTTACGTTGCAGGCACAACCGATGATCCGCAGAGCTACCATGGAGGAGGTGCCAGGAGTATTCTACGGCGCAAGAGAAGGGGGAGACAGGATCGCCATCGCATCCATTGTGGCCAAGAATTATTTGTTTCTCAATGACAGAGAGGCATTTGATGAGATAATACAAATCATCGCCGGCGAGATCAAGTTCTCAACCGGAGAGCGGGGGATGCAGCACGACTTCAGTTTCCATCACCGGCATGACAGAGTTAATAATACCACCAGTTATGGGTACGGAAAATATGCGAACACCTTTGGGGAATGGGCATCCTATGTGGCTGATACCGATTATCAGTTTCCGATTGAAAGAATCAACAAGCTTGTTGATTATTACCTGGACGGGATCTACAAGCATATGGTGTATGGCATTTATGTTGATATCGCCGCCTATGACAGAGGTATCACGCACCAGAGAACCAGCAGGCCAAGAGGAACTCTCGAAATCGAACGCTTGCTTCAAAGCACCGACTACCGAAACCAGGAGCTTGTCGATATTCTGAAACTGAGAAGAGGCGAAGAGGCGCCCATCAGGTCTTTCGCCAAGTTTTTCTGGCAAACAGAGTACTTTTCATTTCAGAGGCCTCATTTTTTCACAAGTGTTCGGATGCATTCAACAAGGAATAGAAATAATGAAGAACCGTATAACGGACCGGGAATCGTTATTCACCACCGATCCGACGGTGCCAATTACCTGAGTTTGGATGGCCATGAATATGACGGCATCTGGCCGGTGTATGACTGGCAGAAGGTATCCGGAACAACAGTGATGCAAAAGCCTCAACACCATGTCGCGACACAATATGGCGGTGACATGCCTGTTCAGACCGATGGATTGACCGTTTTCGTCGGCGGAGTCGACGACGGGCTCTATGGCGCCGTGGGCTACGACTTCAAGAGCCCCCATGATATGCTGGAAGCCAGAAAATCCTGGTTCTTTTTTGACAACGAGTATGTTTGTCTCGGCGCCGCTATAAAATCAGATCCGGACCTGCCGGTATACACCACGATCAACCAGGCGCACCTCAGGGGAGATGTCACCATAGGCCGGGATGGCGAAACGGAAGTTCTGTCCAGGGGCAAAAGGGACCTGACCAATGTCAGCTGGGTTCATCATGACAACGTCGGGTATATTTTATCTGAAACGACAACGGTCAATGTATCCAACAGGGCCGAGGAGGGACGTTGGTCTGACATTTCCGCCGCCTCCTCCGCCCCGGATGAACTGGTGACTCTGGATGTTTTCCTGCTCGGGATAAACCACGGCAGCCGTCCCAGAGATGCCTCATACCAGTATATCGTGGTTCCCGGAGTAACCACAGAGGAGCTTGCGGCGACAAGTGGAAACAACCGAAACATCGAAATAGTCGCAAACACACCGGAATTGCAGGCAGTCAAACACCACGGGCTGGGAATCTGTCAGATCGTATTTTACAAGGCCGGCGCAGTGGAGATTGCCAGCGGGGACTCCGTCAGCATGGACAGCCAGGGAATGGCCATGTTCAAAATGAGCGGCGACAGGATCGCAAAGATAACCGTTTCCGACCCGTCAAGAATGCTGACAAGAATGAGCCTGACCATTCCGGGGATATACAATGCCGGTGGCGATACCTTTACTGCCTTCCCAAACAAGGAAGAAAACAAGACCATGATCCTGATTGACCTTCCCAGGGATGTTTATGCGGGCAAGAGCGTGACCATTGCATTATAGCAGGACTCCAGAAGGGTCACGGTTCAGATATGAGATTTGACTGAATCCGCCGAAGGGCGATGGTCGGAGTGATGGCGCGCAAACTGAGAAACTGGAGAAGCGCATGAACCGCGGGTGGTGTATTGGGAGCCGGGGGTTCAAGAAGGGTCTCGCCCGTGACTACTTTCAGAATCATGGCGCGATCCAAATGGAGCACGCCGATCTGAGGCAGTTGAACGAATTGCGCTGGGAGGCGTATTTGGATGCGTCGCTGACGGCGCTGAGCAAGACCGAGGCGGATCTCAAGCACGCCAAACGACTGCGGAATCTTAGAAATGAACAGTGAGCCCTGCAGCACCCGGTTTTCGAGCCCCGATGGAGCTCTGATGGGACCGCATGAATGCGGAACTCGTGCGCCAACCCGTCCAAATAGAAATACCGTGGCCCCGGAATGGGGCCCCTCCGAACGCGCTTGCGCCGGCGTGTGATTTTAATATTGTACGCCCATGATTAACCGAGGCGTGAGCCGGGCGAGTCGGCTGTTTTTTGCGGGCGTCCTTTTCTTTGCGTGGACGGCGGGTTCGCTTGTTGCGGCTGAAACCGAAGCCGCGGGCGGGCCACCGTGGGAGCTTGGGGACGAGCTCGATGAGGTGGGGAATGATTACGCGTTTGAGGACGGTTTCATCAACCTGCGCCTGGAGGGAAATACGTGGCGCGCTTACTTCATTGACGAGGAGCGGGAGATCGTCGAACCGGAACCCTTGCGGCTGTTGGTGCAGTGGGAGCGCCAGCATGACCGGACTGACCGGGGCGTGACCGAATTGCGTCGCAGCGGCGGCAACCCATGGCTCGGGAACCCGCGTGTCATGCGGCCGCCGCACATTTTCCGGGTGACGATGGCGATGATGGAGGCGGATTCGGACGAGATCGTTCACGAGTTTCCATTCCGGATGTTTCGGCAGATTCCCGTGGAGGATTGAGGCACGGGTATGAGGCGCGTCACATTTCTCCGGTTGCTTCAGAGTTGGGTGTTGCTCGCGCTCGGTGTGCTCGCGGCCGCCTACACGGCACGCGGAATCTCGTATGAGGGGACGCAGGCGCTCATCCTGGCGGTTTTGCTGCTCAGTGTATTCAACGCGATCCTGAAACCGGTTTTGATCCTTTTTACGTTCCCGTTCGTGGTGTTGTCGATGGGGATTGGGATCTTCCTGATCAACGCGTTTCTCTTCTGGCTTGCGGGGCAGGTAATCCCCGGGTTTGAGGTGGCGACATTCTGGTCGGCTCTGTGGGGGGCGTTCGTGTTGGCCGTGGTACACCTCATCACGCACGCGTTTCTCGCACGCCGCTCCCTCGGCTCCGGATCGCGGGTTCGCATTCGAATGCAACTCGGGGGGAGGCCGGGTATCGATCTCGGGAGCCGCCGTGCGGGCGGTCGAACCGGTCGCCGGCGTACCCCCGGTGACGACAAAACGATCGACGTGTAGTTCGGAGCGTGTGGGGGGGGGCAGGCTTACCCATTCTCTACAAATTCGCCCGGGCGTGGGCGTAGAGGTATTGCTGTGCGAGACCGGCGCCCGGGCCGAAATGGATGCGCGCGAAGTGCTGAATCCGGTCGGGTGCCCACCCGTGCAGGTTGTACCATGTGCGCATGGCCTTGAGGATCCAGGTATCGAGGGGAAAGGCGTCGAATTGCCCGCCGCCGAAGAGCCGGACGCAGTCGGCGATCTTGCCGCCGACGCCCGGCAGGGTTATGAGGCGGGCGCGTGTTTCGGAGGATGGACGCGCGAACGTCTCGTCAAGCCATCCGGGGTGTGTTGCGAGAATTCGGGCGGTGGCGGCAATGTATGCCGCACGATAACCGAGCCGGCAGGCGCGCAGTGCGTCCTCGTCGATGCCGGCGATACGCTCCCACCCCGGGAGGCGGCGTGCCCCACCCGGGATCGGCTCGCCGTAGCGGGTCGCAACGTCAGAGGCGATCGCCTTGATCTGGGCGATCCGCTTGGAGGAGCTGCAAAGGAAACAGAACAGGGTCTCCCCGGACGGCTGACGCAGGATGCGCAAACCGGGGAACGCCCGCATCGCGTCGGCAAGGACCGGATCGCTGCGCCATGGCAGGGCATCCAGCATCCCAGACTGGAACTCCGAGAGTCCGAGATACTCCGGCAGGGCGCTGGTGACGCGTTCCTCGATTGCGCGGGGCGCGGAGCATTCGATGCGATGAGAGCGTCCGATGCGCAGGCGTGCCTGATGGTCTCCCCAGGTTCCCTCCCAGACGCCTCCGGGCAACCGGTTCCAGCGAAAGGTCTGTCCCCCGTCAAGCAGTTCGGCGAGCGTGTGCGGGGGCATGGACGCCCGCGGTGCAATCGGCTTCCAGGGCGTCCAGTCGGTCAGGGCGCCTCCCATAGGTAGCTCTTTTCCTCGAGCAGGATCGTTCCTTGCCGATCCAGCGCACGCAGGCGCCACGCCAGGGCCGAAACCGTGAGGTCGGGCCAGTCCTCGCCGGTCACCCCGATCGCCAGGCGGCGCCGATCCGAGGAATCCGACGGAAGCGAGAAGCGCCATGTCTCGACCACGAGCGCATTCGAGGGTAGGATCTCGAGCTGTATTTCGGTGCCGGGAGCGAATCCGGCGATCGCGGTATCGAAACGGCAGAAGAGGTAGGTTCCGTTGCGATTCTCGGGACGGGTGCGCACAATCAGCCGGTTCCCCGGGTTTTCGCGACCGGTCAGGAACTCGGAGAGCCGCTGAAAGTCGCGGGTCTCGGCCTGCTGTAGGTACGCTTCTTCCAGGATTGGAACGGCCTGCACCGAGACGCCCACGAGCAGGGCGAAACCCAGGACCAGGAGCCTCGCCCGGCGGCCGGGGTTCATGGTGAAACGGCGGTTCCGCTGCTCTTGGCGGAACGCGTGGTCTTGCGTTGATTGCGCTGTTCTGTCAGGCGCTTCTTTTTGCGCTCCGCGTATGCCTTGCGGCGGCGGCGCTTGATCATCTTATTATACTGTTTGCCCATAGATTTCAGTTCTGTTTGAAGGAATCCCTGCGATAGCGCCTCCGCCGTGGCGGGTCAAGCGTCTGCTGAGCAATTGTTCAATCGCCCACACATTCTCCTTTTCCTTTGACCCGTTACGCGTTTTCATAAGGGTTTCCTCCCTGCACCATCTCTGGTATGGATTTTCAACTCAAACAAGTCTTGCGTGCGCTGCTCTTTTCAACCTCGGAGAGCCTTTCGTTGAAGGACATTCAGGCGGTGGTCGCTCGATACCACGACCAGGCGGAGGCGGAGCGTGAAAATTCCGCGGACGACGTGGAGGGTGTTCCATCCGCTGCGGCGCCGGATGGCCAGGAGGTGATGGCCGTGGTGCTCGAGCAGGTTCCCGCCCTGGTCACTTCCTCCCGCATTCGGGAGGCCATGAACGCGATCGCTGCAGAGCTGGAGGAGTCCGACGCGGTGTACCGCCTGGTGGCGGGTCCGAATGGGTACCGCTTTGCTGTTCGGCCGGAGTATGCGGACTGGGTGCGATTGCTCCGGGATGAACCCCGGCCGAAAAAGCTCTCTCCGGCCGCGCTCGAAACACTCGCGGTGGTTGCCTACCGGCAGCCGATCACACGCGCGGAACTCGAGGCGATTCGCGGGGTCGCTTCGGACAGTGCGCTGAACCGTCTGATCGAACGTGAACTCGTACACGTGGTTGGACGCGCCGAGCTGCCCGGCCGACCGATTCAGTACGGCACGACCGACACGTTCCTGGAGTTTTGCGGAATCCGTGCGCTGGAGGAGCTGCCGGCTTCGGATGTGCTCTCACCGAACGAGATCAGCGACTGGATTCGGTCCGCGACATTCCCGAAGAAGGAGCTTTCCGATGTGGACATGGGCCTTGCGCAGGATGACGCGGAATTCGACGGAGCGGCGGATACTGCGGATGCGGAAGAGAGCCCTGGGGAGAAAAACCGAGGTGACGACACCTCCCGCACGGCGTGATCCGCTCGCTTCAATACATGGCTTTGCGAAAATGAACCTCGACTCACTGCGGAACAAGATCGATTCCATCGACTGTGAGCTCATCCGGCTCTTGAACGAGCGGATCCGGCTTGCTGGGAATATCGGTGAGGTCAAGAAGCGGGACGGTGTCGCGGTGTACGACCCGGGCCGCGAGGAGGAGGTCTTTCGGAAGCTGGGCGCGCTCAACGAGGGTCCACTCGACGATCGGGCGCTGCGCGCGATCTACCGCGAGGTGATTTCTGCTGCCCGGGCGTTGCAGCGTCAGCTTTGCGTCGCCTATCTCGGTCCTGAGGCAACGTACACCCATCAGGCAGCGATGAAGCATTTCGGGGCGAACACGCAATACCGGTCCCTCGACTCGGTGCGGGAGGTTTTTGAGTGCGTGCGGCGCGGCGAGGCGGACTGCGGCGTGGTTCCGATTGAGAATTCGACCCAGGGAACCGTGATCGCGGCGCTCGACATGCTGGTTGAGTCGGATCTGAAAATCGTAGCCCAGATCGATATGCCGATCTCGCACTGCTTGATATCACACGCCCCGTTGGATGGGATTCGCGAGGTTCACTCCAAGGACAATGCGCTCGGCCAGTGCCGCAATTGGATCGCTCGGAATCTGCCTTCGGCCGAGCTGGTTGAGAGTGCGAGCACGGCGCGGGCGGTGCGCCACGCGCGGGAGAATAAACATGCGGCGGCCATCGCGAGCCGGGTGGCCGCCGAGTTGTACGGCGTTCCCGTCGTTTGCGAGAACATCCAGGACAAAGCCGAGAACATCACGCGATTCCTGGTCATCGGCAAGCAACCGAGTCCGCCGCGCGAGGGCGGGCGGGATAAGACCAGCCTGGTGTTTACGCTCCACAGTCAACCCGGAACGCTGGTGCGCGCGATCGCGTGTTTCAGCAGCCGTGGGATCAACATGGTCAAGATCGAATCCCGGCCGAGCCGCCAGAAGCTCTGGGACTATCTCTTCTTCATCGATATCATCGGCCACTTCGAGGATCCTCCCGTGCGGGAGGCGTTCGATGAGCTGACGGGAGTCTGTCCGTTCGTGAAGTGGCTCGGCAGTTATCCGGACACCGTGGAATGATCCAGCTCACCGTACGGGTGGTGCCGAATGCGTCGCGCTCGGAGATTGCCGGATGGCTCACTAATTGTTCGCAT
This sequence comes from Opitutales bacterium, assembly GCA_007133065.1. GTDB lineage: Bacteria > Verrucomicrobiota > Verrucomicrobiia > Opitutales > Oceanipulchritudinaceae > SLNJ01. The sequence continues at coordinate 8,777 of SLNJ01000147.1, read as the reverse complement.
CGGCGGGGACGGCGATGGAGACCTTGCGATGTGCGGCGTCCCACTTGACCCGGCCGTCGGAGAGGGCGAACAGGGTGTGATCCCGGCCAATGCCGACGTTGTCGCCCGGGTGGAAGCGCGTGCCGCGCTGCCGGTACAGAATATTGCCGGCGACCACGGATTCGCCGTCGTGTTTCTTGACGCCAAGCCGCTTGCTATGGCTGTCGCGTCCGTTCTTACTGGTTCCTTGTCCCTTTTTGTGTGCCATGGTGACTGTTCCGTTGGTGTGTTGTGTATTCGGTCATGAGTGGATCGACTCGATCCGGATGACCGACAGCTCCTGGCGGTGTCCCTGCTTGCGGCGGTAGCCCTTACGCTTCTTGCGCTTGATAATGGAAACCTTCCGGCCTCGTTTGTTCTCAAGAATCTTTGCGGTGACCGAGGCGCCTTCGACGTGGGGTGCGCCAAACTTTACCGCGGCGCCTTCTCCGACCATGAGGACTTCATTGATGGCAACCTCCGCGCCGGCTTCCGTGTTCGGGAAGCGGTTGACGAACAGAATGTCGCCTTCCTGTACGGTGAATTGCCTCCCTTGTGTGTGGATCGTAGCTTTCATTGGAAAAACTCGCCAAGTAACCGACTCCGTCTCCGCTTGGCAAGCGTTTTCCGTGCTCAGTCAAGAGATTTTGTAGGCGCCGGTGGATATGGATGGCCGGTCGCGCCGAGGTTCAATCCAAGGCTGGACCTTTTCGGGAGGATCTGAACATAGTTGTCGAGGACTACGAATATGGCAGTTGAAGCGAAAGATATCCAGACCTATTTCAATGACGACTCGGTTGTCGAGCACTACGCGCGCGCGGTGAACCGGGTCGGATTGTGGAAGTCGGAAGAGACGATCTTCACGCGGGTGTTTCGACCGAAGGATACGATACTCGACCTCGGGACCGGGACCGGTCGCATCGCCTTCGGACTGGCGGAACTGGGATACGAACGGGTGATGGGGGCGGACATCTCCCGGCAGATGATCCGCAGGGGCCGCGAGATCAACCGGCTGCTCGACTACGGGGTCGCCTTCCATGTGGCCGATGCCACGGCGCTGCCGTTCGGCGACCGGCTCTACGAAGGGGTGATCTTCGGGTTCAACGGTTTGATGCAGATTCCCGGCGCCGACCGGCGGTTGCAGGCGATGCGCGAGGTCTTCCGCGTCCTGGCGCCCGGCGGCTGGTTCGTTTTTACCACTCACGATCGCGACGCACCTCATCACCGGAAGTTCTGGATAAAGGAGCGCAAGCGCTGGAACAAGGGAGCGCAGGACCCCGACCTGCTCGACTTTGGGGATCGTTACGAGGAGACCCCCCTTGGAAAGCTCTACATCCATATCCCGACACGCGACGAGGTGCGCGCGGCGCTCAAGGAGGCCGGGTTCCGCATCGATGTCGACGTGCCCCGCTCGAGCATCGCGCAGGAATCGATTCCTGTTCGCGAGTTCAGCGACGAGTGCCGCTTCTGGATCGCCCAGCGACCGGAGGAGGATTGCCCGTGAGCCGGAAAACCATCGCACCCTACGGGTCATGGAAGTCTCCGATAACCGCCGCCCTGATCGCTTCCGGGCATTTGAAACTCGGCGATCCGCACGTCGACGGCGGCGACATCTACTGGATGGAAACCCGCCCGGAGGAGGGAGGACGGGCGGTGATCGTTCGCCGCACGCCGGACGGCGCCGTCGAGGATGTGAACCCGCCGCCGTTCAACGCCCGGACCCGTGTGCATGAATACGGGGGCGGGGACTACCTGGTCGACCGGGGTGTCGTCTATTTCTCGAATTTTGCCGACCAGCGGGTGTACCGTGCGCGTTCCGGCGGAGCCCCCGAGCCGCTTACTCCCGAGGGGGCCATGCGGTTCGCCGACGGCGTCATCGATCGCGATCGCGGCCGCCTGGTATGTATCCACGAGGACCATACCAATCCCGAACACGAACCGGTCAACACCGTGGTCGCCCTCTCCACCGAATCGGGTGAACCGCTCGTTCTTGCCTCCGGGAATGATTTCTACGCGGCGCCGCGAATCAGCCCGGATGGCGGACGGCTGGCGTGGTTGACCTGGAATCACCCGAACATGCCCTGGGACGGCACGGAGCTCTGGGTTGCGGACCTGGACGAGCGAGGCGGAGTGCGATCGCAGGCGTGCGTGGCCGGGGGGAGCGCCGAGTCGATTCTCCAGCCGGAGTGGTCGGCCGACGGCACGCTCCATTTCATCTCCGATCGTACCGGGTGGTGGAACCTTTATCGTATCCGCGCGGGGGAGGTCGAAGGACTCTGTCCGATGGATGCCGAGTTCGGTGGCCCCCAATGGGTTTTCGGGCTCTCCTACTACGCCTTTGCCGCCGACGGGCGAATCGTGTCGGTCTACGAGCGCGACGGCCGTTCCCACCTGCTTCTGATCGACTCCGAAACCCTCGCGTGCGAGCCGCTCGACCTGCCGTACACGCGTCTCGGCGGGGTGCGGACGGCAACCGGTGCCGCGGTACTGGCCGCCGGAGCGCCCGCGGAGCCGACGGCGATCGTCTCCCTTGACCTCTCCACCCGTGCCATTACCGTGCTGAAGCGGTCGAGCGACCGGCCGGTTGATCCCGGCTACCTGTCGATGCCGGAATCGATTACCTTCCCGACCGGGGACGGGAGGACCGCGCACGCCATCCACTACCCGCCGTGCAACTGCGACTGCACCGGACCCGGCGGCGAGCGGCCGCCCCTGCTCGTCATGAGCCACGGCGGGCCGACCGCCGCGTCGCACTCCGCCTACAACCCGGCGATCCAGTACTGGACGAGCCGGGGGATCGCCGTCGTCGACGTCAACTACGGGGGCAGCACCGGGTACGGCCGCGCCTACCGTGAGCGGTTGCACGGACGGTGGGGAATCGTGGACGTGGAGGATTGCGTTAACGCCGCCCGCCACCTCGTCGAATGCGGCGCGGCGGATCCGGACCGCCTTATTGTCCGGGGCGGGAGCGCGGGCGGGTACACCACGCTCTGCTGCCTCGCGTTCACGGATGCATTCAAGGCCGGGGCGAGCTACTACGGGGTCAGCGACCTCGAAATCCTCGCCCGGGAGACCCACAAATTCGAATCGCGCTACCTCGACCGCCTCGTCGGAACGTACCCGGAACATCGCGACACCTATCGCAAGCGATCCCCGATCGACCACGTCGACTCCTTCTCCTGTGCGCTGATCCTCTTTCAGGGATTGGAGGACGAGGTGGTCCCGCCCAACCAGTCCCAGCGGATTTTCGAAGCCGTCGGGGCCAAGGGCCTCCCGGTCGCCTACGTCGCCTTCCCCGGCGAACAACACGGCTTCCGGCAGTCGGCGAACATTCGGCGCGCACTCGAAGCCGAACTCGACTTCTACGCCAGAGTCCTCGGCTTCGAACCGGCGGACGCGGTGGAGCCGGTGCAGATCGAGAACCTGTAAGCCGTTGGGTGGATGCCAGGAACTGCGTCGGCGCCGGGTGTGCGTTGTTTCCCGCTCATCCCCGGCACCAGCAGAAGCACGGAAGCGTGAAAACACCGGTTCCCATTCAATCCTGACAGGATACGACGCGTGCTTCCTCGTGGGACCGGTAGGCGGCTTCGACGAGGGCGACGGTTTTGAGGTAGTCTTCGCCGGTGCTTTCGAAGGGGTGGTCGTGGAGCATGGAGTCGGTGAAGTGGCGTTGGAGGTGGTAGACGCAGTCGCCGCAGAATCCGCGGCGTTCGTGGTGGTAGTCAATCGGTCGGGGCGGTTCGCCGAGCGGCTTGAGGGTCAGGTTGCCCTCGGTGTCGAGGCGGATGTGGCCGCGGGAACCGTCGACCCGCATGGTGCCGAAGGTGTAGCGGGGGTCGTCGGTCTCGGCTTCGTTGTAGCGGCTCCCGTCGAGTATCGCGGTGGCACCGCTCCGGAACCCGGCGACTACCTGCCCGGCGTCCTCGCCGGCGATCGCCGGGTTGCGCCGCTGGAGTCGCGCGTAGATGCTCGAAACCGCGCCGCCGAGGAAGCGGAAGGTGTCGAGAAAGTGGACACCGGTCTCGTAGATGATGAGGCGCGGGTACTCGCGGAAGAACGGTTGGCGGGCGAGGTAGGCGTCCTCGGGCCAGCCGTCCCCCATCCGCATGAGGACGTTGATCGAGTGGAGTTCTCCGAGGCGTCCCGCCTCGAGAGTCTCCTTGATTTTGCGGTACCACGGCTGCCACCGCCAGTTCTCGTGGACCATAAACGGGACGCCGCGCCGCCGTGCCGCCTCGACGACGGCGATCGACTCCTCCCAGGTCGGGGCGAGCGGCTTCTGGCAGATGATGGCGACGCCGCGTTGCGCTGCTTTTTCGACGAGCTCGAGGTGGGTCTCCGGGGGTGTGATGATGTCGACGAAATCCGGCTTCTCGCGCTCGAGCATCGTGTCGAATGCGTCGAACGGGTAGATTTGGGCCGCTGCGAGACCGTTGTTGGCGGCGGTTTCACGTGCCCGGTCGAGGTTGCGGTTGCAGATGGCGGTGATTTCGACTTCCGGGATCCGTTGCCAGGCGTCGTATTGAAAGTGGCTGAAATATCCCGCGCCGACGCAGACTCCTTGCAATTGCTTCATCGCATTTCGCAGTGGTTCACGTTGGGTGGATCAGCGCGGCGGCGAGGTGGTCTGCGGCGTCCCCTTCGATCGCGACCGCCCGGCACGGTGCGCCGTCCCCGTCGGCGACCGGGAGGGGGAGGGCGGCGAAAAAGACCGGCGATTGCCGTATTTGGTCGAGGCGGCAGAGACCTTCGACGATGACGACTCCCCCCTCGAACAGGATACGGTGGATACGGGTGACCTCCGGGAGGTCGTTCACGTCGGCCACCGAGGGCGGCTCGACGCCGAGAAGTTTCACGCCGCGCTCCACGCACCAGTGCGCGAGATTTTCGGAGATGCGCGGCAGGCCGTCGCGGTAGCGCGCGGGGTCGTCGAAACAGCGGCTCCAGTCGGTGCGCAGCAGCAGGATATCCCCCGGCCGGACGGCCTCCGCCACGTCTCCCAGTGCCTCCGGTTCCAGCAACGCGCGCGGGGCGATCCCGGAGAGGTCGGCGAGGTGTGCGCGGCCCAGGCACGCTGCAAGCGGCATGCGGTCGATTGTGAGATCGCCGACGCCGAAGTGGACCGGCGCGTCCATGTGGGTGCCGGTGTGCGAGTAGAGGTGCAGGGTGCGCGCGTTCCAGCCGTCCTTCTCCAGGGTGCGTGCCGGTTCCCAGGCGACGCCGCGGTCGCCGGAGCGCAGCGGGAGCGTCAAGTCGATAACGCGCGCGGACTGCGTGTGCTCGTCTGGATTGTGATTCATAGATGGTTGGACAGCGTCTGAGTGATAAGGTCGGTCATCTCGCGGGTGCCGAGCGAACCCCCGAGATCCCCGGTTCGATGCGCCGGGTCGGCCAGGACGGCGGCGACGGCCTGGCCGATCGCCGCGGCTGCACGGCGGGTCTCGGGGATGTCGAACCAGTCGAGCATCATCGCGACCGAGAGGACCATGGCGACCGGATTCGCGCAGTTTTGTCCTGCGATATCGGGGGCGGTGCCGTGGGCCGGCTGGAAGACCGCGTGGCGGTCCCCGATGTCGGCCGAAGGCGCAAGACCCATTCCGCCGATGAGTCCGGCGCAGAGGTCGGACAGGATATCGCCAAACATGTTTTCAGTCACGATCACGTCGAATTGCTCGGGCCTTTGCAGGAGGTGAACGGCGAGGGCGTCGATATAGGCATGATCGGCCTCCACATCCGCAAACGCCCCCGCGACTGAATCGAAGACGTTGCGGAAGAATGCCATCGACGGGAGCACGTTGGCCTTGTCGGCGAGCGTGACCTTTCTGCGGCCATCGCGTTTGCGCGCCAGTTCGAATGCCGCACGCGCAATCCGTTCCGCACCGCGTCGTGTGATTCGCAGGGAATCCGATTCAGAGTCCGCATCCGGCTGTCGTGATTTGAGGCGGTCGGAGAACAGGCCTTCGGTGTTCTCGCGCACGATCACGAAATCGATGTCGCCGGCGCCGTAGCCCTTGAGCGGCGAGTGCGTCTCGTGATAGAGGTGAATCGGCCGTACGCCGTTATAGAGATCGAGCTTCTCGCGCAGGTCGATCTGGGGGGTCATCTCCAATCCGCCCGGCCAGCGTACCTCCGGGAGTCCCATTGCCCCGAGGAGGATCGCGTCGCACGCCGCCGCCCCGCCGAGGGTCGCCGGCGGCAGCGGATCGCCGTTTTTCAGGTATTCGCCGGCTCCAACGGAAAAGTGGCGGAGTGAGAAGCGAACGTCGGAAAGCCCGGCTTCAACGACCGAGAGGATTTCGAGGCCCGAGGCCATCACTTCGGGACCGATTCCATCTCCCGCAAGCACTGCAATGCTGAGTTCCTTCATAGGTTGTCGTTCAGTTGTGGATCGCCTGAATCCGCGAGCCGGCCTGCAACCGGGCGCCTGTGGAGTGTTGGACAGGCGATCGAGTGTCAGAACCGTCGAAAAGGGGGATAATGCAGGAGCGCCTGGCGATGTCACCTGGATTTTTCTCCGGATGGGCGATTCCCGATCGCCGAAGCATACCGTACGGTCCTGAAGTCTTCCTTGCGATGTGCAGGTTCGCTGGCGCGGAATCCGCTTGCCATGGCCCGGTGTGGGCCGTAGCGAATCCTTCCATGTCCCAGCAACCCGATATCGATATCGACTATCTCTCTCGGCTGGCCCGTATCGGGCTCAGTTCTGAGGAGAAGGAGGCGTTTAGCGGGCAGTTGGTGAAAATTCTCGAGTATTTCGAGCAGATTCGCGCCGTTGATGTGACGGGTGTCGCGCCGACTGCCCACGCCTTTCCGCTGCACAATGTGCTGCGTGACGATGTGCCGGAGGCCCCGTTGACCCGTGAGCAGGCGTTGCGATGCGCCCCCGCCCACCGTGACGGGCAGTTCGTGGTTCCGAAGGTTGTGGAGGATGCTTGATTCCGATGGCCGACGAGCTGCACAATGCAACCGCTTCGGATTTGGCCTCCGAACTCGCGGCCGGTCGGGTCAGTTCCGAGGAGGTGACGCGTGCGGTGATCGCGCGCGCCGAGGCGGTCGATGAGCGGGTGGGGGCGTTCCTGCACCGCGATGCCGAGAACGCCGTCGCCCAGGCCCGCGCCTCTGATTTGCGCCGCCGAAACGGCGAGACGCGCGGCCCGCTCGACGGGATTCCGGTGTCGCTGAAGGACGCGATCGCGACGCTGGATCAGCCGATGCGATGCGCGAGCCGGATCCTGGAGAACTTCGTCTCGCCGTACGATGCCACCGTCACCCGTCGTCTGAAGGATGCCGGTGCGGTGCTGTGGGGACGCCTGAACATGGATGAATTCGCCATGGGCTCCTCGACGGAGAACTCCGGCTACCGAGCGACGGCGAACCCGTGGGACCTGGAGCGGGTTCCCGGGGGGTCAAGCGGCGGCAGCGCCGCGGCTGTGGCCGCAGGGGAGACGATTCTCAGCCTCGGGAGCGACACCGGGGGGTCGATCCGCCAACCGGCGGCGTTTTGCGGCATTGTGGGCCTGAAGCCGACCTACGGGCTGGTCTCGCGCTACGGTCTCGCGGCGTTCGCCTCCTCGCTCGACCAGATCGGTCCGATGGCGCGCAGCGTTGAGGATACGGCGGTGTTGTTGCAGGTGATTGCGGGGCACGATCGGTATGATTCGACGTCGTGGAATGCAGAGGTCCCCGATTACGTGCGGGCGCTGGAGGAGGAGCCGCGGCGCAGGCGGATCGGATTGCCGCGGGAGTTCTTCGGAAAGGGGCTGGACGGTGCCGTGCGGACTCGCGTGGAGGCCGTGGCCGAGGCCTACCGGGAGAACGGGTTCGAGGTTCGGGAGGTTTCGCTGCCGCATGCGGCCGAGCTGGCCCTCCCGGTCTACTATATCATCGCCACGGCGGAGGCCTCCTCGAACCTCGCCCGGTACGACGGGATACGCTACACGCGGCGAAGCGAGGGGGCGCGGGATGGAATCGACCTCTACTTCAAGACCCGCGGGGAGTTCTTTGGAGCGGAGGTAAAGCGCCGTATCATTCTTGGAACCTATGTGTTGAGCAGCGGGTACTACGATGCCTATTACAAACGTGCGCAGCAGGTGCGGACGGTGATTCGGCGCGAGTTCGAAAGGGTGTTCGAGGAGGTCGACCTGCTGCTTACTCCGACGACGCCAACTCCCGCGTTCCCGCGGGGCGATCGGATCGAAGATCCGCTCTCGATGTACTTGAACGATATTTACACCCTGTCCGTGAACCTGGCCGGGCTACCCGCAATCTCGGTTCCGTGCGGGCATACGGAGACGGGATTGCCGGTTGGAGCCCAGCTGATCGGACCGTCATTCGCCGAGGCGAACCTTCTTGCCGCGGCGCACGTCTACCTGCGTGATCACCCCCATCACCACGAGCGGCCTCCGCTGGCCTGACCGAGATGGATTACGAAGCCGTCATTGGACTTGAGGTGCATGTGCAGTTGAAAGCACGTGCAAAAATGTTCGCCCGTGTGGCGTACGAGTACGGTGCGCCGCCGAACACGCTGACCGACCCGGTGGTTCTCGCGTTGCCTGGCGCGTTACCGGTGATGAACCGGGAGGCGATCGACCAGACAATCATGATCGGGTTGATGTTCGGATGCTCAATCGCCGCGGAATGCAAGTGGGACCGGAAGAACTACTGGTACCCCGACAGCCCCAAGAATTATCAGATCTCCCAGTACGACCAGCCGATCTGTACGGGCGGGTCCGTGGAGATTGAGTTGCCCGGTCCATCAC
>SLNJ01000005.1 GCA_007133065.1 Opitutales bacterium | reverse complement strand
CCGAACGCGACCGGTTCGACGAGCCCGGACCGACCGATCGCACCCGGTTTTGACCCGGCGCGCGGCCTCTGGAAACGGGATGCAATCCGATAATACAATGGTGCCGGAGGCCGCGGAATTCGAACCGAACGCAGGGGTTTATGGAGAACGGAACCGTGCACGCTGATCCGGAGCCCCGCGGCGCAACCGCAGTGGCGCTGCTGCTGCTCGCAACGCTCCTCATCGCGGGCTGCGGCAGCTACCGGCTCGGCCCGCCGCAAGAAACCCCCTTCCAAGTCCTTTACGTGGCGGCCGTCACCAACGAATCCCTCGCTCCTCAGGCGAGCGCACTGCTCACGCGGGAATTGCGCAACACGTTCGTGCGCGACGGACGCGTCAGCCTGGGCGAGGAAGCGCGCGCGGACGCGGTGCTTCAGGTGACGCTCCGCGATTATCGACGGGAATCGCTTGCCACGCAACCCGAAGATACCGCGCTCGCACTCTCGCACGAGGTGGAAATCGTGGCGCACGTGACCCTGCGCGACAGCCGGAAGGGACATCTCTATCTCGACGAACGGATCGTCCGCGCCGGCGTGCAGGTCCCGGGTCGCGGGGATTTCACGCGTGCCGAATACGAAACGCTTCCAGTTCTCGCCGAACGCCTGGCTCGACAGATCGTGAATCAGGTGCTCAGCGCCTGGTAAAAGCCTCCTTCCTTTCAGGATCACTTTCCCCCTTTTGCGCTTTTCAACCGCGGGACGGCCTCCCATGATCGCCTCGACGTGAGCCAGCCGAACCTTATTCTCGCGCCTTCGCTTCTGGCGGGCAATCATGCGAACCTGACAGCTTCAGCACGCCGGGTTCGGGAAGCGGGGATGTCGTGGGCACACCTCGACGTCATGGACGGGCATTTCGTTCCCAACCTGACTTTCGGGCCCCAGACGCTCTCCGATCTGAAACGGGAGGTGCCGCTCTTCTATGACACACACCTGATGCTCGATAATCCCGCCGAATTCATCGACGCCTTCGCCGACGCCGGCGCAGACCTGATCAGCATCCATCTCGAGCCGGATTATGACGTGGGCGCTACGCTGGAGCACATACACGAACGCGGCGTCCAGCGCGGCATTGTCCTCAATCCCGAGACACCCGCCGAAGCGGCGATCCCCTACCTGCATTCCGTCGATCTTGTCCTGGTCATGACGGTGCAGCCAGGGCACGGCGGCCAGGCGTTCCGATCCGACATACTCCCGAAGATTGAACAGATCGCCCGGCTGCGCAGCGACGGCAACCACGCATTCCACATCGAAGTGGACGGCGGAGTCGACCTCGCGAACGCCGGTCTGTGCCTCCGGGCCGGTGCGAACGTGCTCGTGACCGGGACCGCCTTTTTCCGGGCGCACGATCCCTCCGCCTTCGCAAGTGAAATCCTCTCATAACCAAGGAAACCGGCCCGTGCAGATCAAAAACCTCGCATTCGTCGTCAACCCCGACAAACCGGGCGCCCGTGAGCTCGCAAACAAGCTGATGCGGATCGCCGGAGAACACGGAACCCGCACCGCGGTTACCGAGATGCACCCGCTTCCGGAGTCATTCCTCGAAGATATCGACGCCTGCTGCGTGCTCGGCGGCGACGGCACGTTGTTGGGAGTTGTCTCCGCCGCCGCCCACACCGAAACACCGGTATTTGGCGTTAACCACGGAAAACTCGGCTTTATGGCGACCTATTCGGAGGAGGAGGTGCTCGAGCACTTTGCCGGCCTCCTGAACGGGAATTTCGAACTCAGCCGACGACAGCTGCTCCTCTGCACGACCGCGGCCGGACAAGCATTCCTCGCTCTCAATGATGTTGTACTCAAGAGCGATTCGGCCCGCCTGGCGCAGCTCTCGGTGCATGCGCCGGGTGAACTGGTCAATCACTACAATTGCGACGGTCTCATATTCGCTACGCCAACCGGTTCCACAGCCTACAACCTGTCGGCGGGCGGACCGATTGTTCACCCATCCGCCGAAGTCATCGTCGCAACTCCGATCTGCCCCCATACCCTCAGCAATCGCGCCGTGGTCTTCTCCCGCGAGACGGTCCTCGAAGTCACATCGCAGGAATCGATGCAGCACCTGATCCTGACCGTCGACGGACGGGCTGTTGCCCGGACCGAGACCACCCTCCCCCTCACCGTTCGAACCGCCCCACACACGCTGAAACTGGCGCAGCATCGCGGGCACTCCCATTTTCGGCTCATACGCCGCAAACTCGAGTGGGGAGCAAACGATTGAGCTGGTCCGTCGATCGTCGACGCCCGTGGAACGCGTAGATTATGCTTGCCGTGCGGCGGGACATCGAGCCATGATCCAATCCGTTCCTCGCACACGTAATCCACACGCATGGCGCAGCAATACTACGTTCGGCAGCCCAACTCAGACACGGCCCGGGGTCCTTATTCGGTCGACAAGCTACAAGGCCTCGCCGAAGCGGACCAGATCCAGCCGGAAACCCTTTACTTTGACGAGGCGCAGGATGACTGGGTTGCGATCGAAACGAACGATGCGTTGAAGGCCCAGGTCTTCCCCGAGAAGAAACGGCTAACCCTGCGTCAGAAGGCGGAGAAGTCTGCCGCGGTTGACGATTCCGAAGCGTCCGGGGAACCGCGTAAGCGCATTTCGGTGACGGATATGCTCGCAGCAGCCGAAGGGGACACCGCGGAGACGCGTCACGTGCGCCGCCTGGAACGACAGCGATCCCATGCGGCCGCGCTCAGTATTCCCGTTATCGGAACCCTCTTGCTGATCAGCGCGTTGAGCAATCTCCTGCCTGCAATTCCCGTGATCGAGAGCGTGATCGAAGAGTCCGATCCCTTTCTGCTCCTGACGCGGCCGCTTGCGATCGTCGGCCTGCTCGATTTGTTTTTTGCGGTCTGCGTGTTCCTCGCCGCAACGGAGATCTTCCCGGTGCTACGCCTGCGGGCCGCCCTCGGGCTGGGATACTTCGCCTTTTTCTACTGGTCCCATTACCAGAACACGGGGAACCCGTATGACCTTTTCGCAGCGGTCAGCACGGTGGCGGCTTGCACCGGCATCTTCATCTGTACGCTGACGCTGAACCTCTTCATGCTCGTGACCTGTGCAGCCGTGGGGTTGGCCGGTGCCGCTGGCTTCGCCTACTTCACCTACCTCGGTCCGGTATTCTTCACCGGAGGATAGTACCGTCCATGCTCGAATCGCTGCGCACAGGCTCCAGGCGTCTGCGAAAGTGCCTCCAACGCTATTTCGTGAAGGAAATCTGGAGGCAGGAGCTGGTCGGCGGCCACACATGGCGCGCGCGGGGGTACGCCGTGCTGCGCGTGGTCGCGATCACGACAAACGGGATCCGCGACAACCACCTGCTCAACCGGGCCGCCGCGATGAGCTTTTACTCACTGATCGCGATGGGACCGCTCGTGGCAGTCATCGTTATGGTTTCCGGGTTCGTGCTGCGGGGACAAAACGAGGCCTTCGCCGCCGATGCGATCAAGGGGGTCGTCGAGTTTATGGCGCCGCCGGTCGCGGAGTTCGGCCGCCTCGAACAACCCAATGGTTCCGAGGATCCGGAAGCCGAGCCCGTCGTCAACACGGAGCTGGTCGATCTCCTCAACACCATTATCGAGAGCGCCCAGACTGCGGGAGGCGGCCTTGTTGGCGCCCTCATTCTCGTGTTTATCGCTCTGCAGCTGCTGACCATTACCGAGAAGACGTACAACGAAATCTGGGGGGTGCGACGCGGACGGTCCTGGGGGGAGCGCATTGTTTTCTACTGGACTTTTCTCAGCCTGGGTGCGGTCCTCGGCTTCGGTTCGGTCGGTTTGCTCACAACCACGACGATCGCCAATATCTTCGATGTGATTCCCTTCGGGACGCTTTTTCTTGAGAACGTCCTGCACGGCTTCGCCCCACTCCTGGGTTTTCTCCTGATCGCCACGCTCCTGGCTTCGTTCTACGTTTTTTTCCCGAACACCGCGGTTCAGTGGAAAGCGGCTTGGATCGGAGCCGCGTTTGTGGCCGTCTTGCTTGTCCTGAACAATTATTTTTCCGTGGTCTACGTGCACCGTGTTGTCACCAACCGGAGCCTCTACGGTTCAGTCGGCATTATCCCGGTGCTCATGATCGGGCTCTACGTGTTCTGGTTCTTCCTGCTCCTGGGCGGCCAACTCACCTACGCGGTCCAGAACGCGAATCTGCTCACCAGGCGCCACGCCTGGAACAACATCAGCATCCACAGCCGGGAAATACTCGCCCTCGCGGTCTTTCTGATTATCGCACGCCGGTTCCACAATTGCGAGCCGGCTCCGTCGGCAACCGAGATCAGCGCGGCGGTACGGGCCCCCGGGAACATCCTCAACGAGTCGCTGCGCAATCTCCAGGAAACAGGGTGGGTTGCGGTCGTCAAGGATCCGCGGACCGGAATCGGGCCCGATATTTCGCTCTACAGCCCGGCGCAACCGCTGAACCGAACCACACTCGGCCGGTTTCGCGCATCGTTACGCCACGCCGGCAACGACGAGGGGGACAGCCTCATCGGCAGCGTGGATCCGCTGCTCGACTGGTACCGGGAGCAGGTCCTCGACGATTGCAGCGGCGAGCTCGACACGCGGGATCTTGAGACACTGCTCCGCGAGAGCGGCTCCGAACGAAACATCGCAACATGAACCGGCCGAATCGCCGCAACTGCCGAATTGACACGCCGCCCATGCGGAGTAATTTGGCGTGTTTCCCATGATTACCTGGATACAAAACTCGTTTCAGAAACACCACAAGTGGCTCTTCGGGATCCTCATCGCCGTGATCGTGGTCGCCTTTGTGCTGACGATCGGCGAACAGAGCTTCTTTGGCGGCCCGCCCCCCCCAGAACAGCGGCAACTCGATTTCTTCGGGTACAACCTCGCAAGCGAGCGCGAATCCCAACGGCTCTTCCTCGCCGCACAGATCAGCGCATCGATCAACCGCGAGCAACAGATGATTTTCGGGAACAACCTGGAGGATTATGCTCTCGCGCGCGCGGCGGCCCTGCATCTTGCCGATCAGACCGGAATCCCGGACCCGACGCGGGATCAGTTTCGTGACTTCCTGCAGACCAAAGCGATGTTCCAGGGTCAGGACGGAGGCTTCAGCCAAACCCGGTTCAACGATTTCACCGACCGAATGCAGGCAAACCCGCGGATCACCGAGGATCTGATCATCAGCACCCTGGCCGAGGACTGGCGCATCGATCGCATCTCGAAAGCAACCGGGGGGCCAGGATACACGCACCCATACGAAGCCAGGATGCAATACCTCGAGGAGAACAGTATCTGGGATATCGAAGTGGCCTCGTGGGATTTCGATGCGTTCGACCCGGAGATCGATCCGGACGACAGCACGCTGATCGATTACTACAACGACAACCCGCAACGCTACGAAGTCCCGCAGCAGGTCCGGGTATCCGTCGTTCAATTCTACGCCGAGGATTTCCTCGACGGGGTCTCGGCACCCGGTGACCAGGCCGTGGCGGAGTATTTTGAGCGCAATAAGGCACGATTCGAGGATCAGACCGAAGCGGAGTCGGAGGAGATCACGCTCGATGCCGTCCGCGCCGACGTGGTCGATGCGATCCGGTACGACCGCGCACGCCGGCTCGCCGCCGAGGCAGCAGAGTCGTTCACCGTCAAGCTGTTCCGGGAGCGAAACCGCATTTCCCGCGGTTCAGCGGAATTTGACGAGGCGGTTGCCGCCTTCCGGGGCCGCGTTCGCGAGCTCGATCCCTATTCGCGCGACAACCTTCCAACTCAAACCGGCATACCACGGCGCATTCTCAACGCGGCATTCAACCTGGACGATCGCGACTACTACTCCCAGGTTGCGGAGACCGGGGACGGCGGCGCCGTCCTTGTGTATCACGAGACGATCCCGGCTCGCATACCTGAATTCGAGGAGGTGGCCGACGCGGTCCGTGAAGACTATGCAAACGAGGAGCGTCGACGGCGCTTTATCGAAACGGGTGAGGAGGTCCGTCAGTATCTCGAGGAGTCCGTCGCCTTCGGCGCCACATTCCGCGAAACAGCGGAGGAGGAAGGATTCCGCGTCCAGTCATTCGGACCATTCGAGGGATCGCAACCGCCTGAAGGATTCAACCCCCGTCACCTGCAGCATGCGGTCCACCTCGATCCGGGCGAAGTCGCCGGCATGATCTTTCAGGGCAACCAGGGGATTTTTGTATTCCTGCAGGATCGCGATGCACCGGATGTCGACACCGACTCTCCGGAAATAGCGGACATGATCGCCCGGATGAACGAGACGATGGGATCGGCCGACGCTTGGATGCTGTTCGCGCAGATGGCCCACGACGAATACAGACGCGCGGATACCGGCGGATTTCAACCACTGCGCCGGTAAAAGAGGACGGCCACCCCGCCGTCACTCTGGATCAGAGGATGAACCCTTCTCCCCGACCCGTACCGGGAACGGCGTCGTGGCGGAACCGGTGTACACCGTCACGTGGGGGAACGGGATCTCGATCCCTTCGCGCTCAAATCGTTCCTTGATGTCCAGGACTATCGCATTCTTCAGCAACAGGAAGTTCGCCTTTTCGAACCAGACCCCAAGTAAAATGTTGATCGAAGAAGAACCAAACTCCTTGACGAGAATCAGCGGAGCCGGCTCGTCGAGACTGTAGACGTTCTGTTCCGCAATCTCCTTCAGGATCTCGAGCACACGCCGCAGATTCTCTTTGTAAGCGACAGCCACATCCAAATCCATGCGCCGGATCGGAAACCGCGTGATAGTCGTTACGTCGCTCTTGATAATCGTCTCGTTCGGCACACGGACATAGAGGTTGTCGAGGGTGCGCAGCTTCACCGAGAGAAGGTCAATCGAGAGAACGAGCCCGCGAGTGCCGTTGACCAGAATCATGTCGCCGACTCCAAAAGGCTTCTCGGCGAGTAGGAAAAGTCCCGAGATGAGGTTGGATAGACTGGTCTGCGCCGCGAAACTGATCGCAACCGTCGCGATGCCCGCCGTCCCCAGAATGGCCGTCAGATTAAAGTTCAGGTTCAACAAAATCGTCACCAAGATCAGGATACAACCAATGTAAAAGACGAGCTTGCTGACGATAAAGGCATGGTGTTCGGTGAAATTACGCCGCGCTACACGGGCGGCCAGCCGGCTCCCCACGAAAAGCAGCGGGAATCCAATCACAGCGATCAGAAAAGAACGCAGGAGCATCGCCTGAAGGGAGATCAGCGTCGGTTCGTCCATCGGCAGCGCAGCTATCATAAAAGGGCTTCGGTATCAAAAGAGTCGAAAGGCGTCGGATGCGAAGGCGCGCTTCAAGAGCCCGGCCTCGGGTCTCCGGGCCGGGGGAGCCAACACCACGCATTCCCCCGCTTGTGTCGGCGCCGAACGGCCGTACTCCGCACGTACGGGACGCTCCGAATCGAAGCGGTGCAACGTCACCGGCTGCGCCCATAGGCGTTCCGCGCCTGCAAAGACCCCCAGGTGCGCAACGTCCAGGCAGAACTTCTCGATCAACAGCGTCTCCGGACATGTGTTCCGGATCGTTACCGGACAGACCGCACGATGCGCCACCACCACAAAGCCGCTCAGATCGCGCAGCGCACGGCTTTTCAGACTGTAGCATAGCATCCCCGACATCGGATCACCAAACCAAATCCCGGAGATCGGCAACGAGGGATATGAACCGAGCGCCACAGATTGGTCTCTCCCGTCCAGTACATGTACCTGCATCCAGAGGGGAATCGAAACATAGAAGAGCACCTCCGAATGCTGCGGAACATGAAGCGGATCATACGGCCTGACCACCACCGGGCGGTCAGGCATCGCCGGTTTCACAAAAAACCGGTCCACAGCGCGGTCGAACGCCCACCGCTCGGCACCCTTCGTGTCACCTTGGCCCTCCGGGGCAATCGTCACGCCATAGTTCCCGAATGACTCGTCCGACCGCGGTGCGCTGCGCACCAGCCAGTCGTCCCCGTGCCGGCACAGAACCAGTTCCAGGGCGCCGCAACACCAATGGGCGGCATCGCCGACAGCCGGCGAGTGCGGTCGCCAGATCTCGGGAAGCCATGCCGGTTGAGCTAACATAATCCGCACGTTCGTTGTGCCAATCCGCCTCTGTGGAGTCAACCGCGATGATTCGCAAAAGGCGAAGCCGAGCGCGTGCGAATATGCGGATATTTGCGCTCGTCAGGCCGGTTGAGGACGCGTATTCCTCCCCCTATGGATGCGCCATCCGAGTTGATCCAACGCATGTCCGAACCCATCGAACCGCTGCCTGCCGGGCTTCCTGCACAGTTCACCCCAATGCCGAATCTCCGTGCTGTCGCGTTCGACATATACGGGACGCTCTTCATCTCCGCTTCCGGGGATATCAGCCTCGCCTCACCCGAGGACCGCGACATCCCCCTGCGTGAGGCAATCGTGGAAGCAGGTGCGCCGGCCGATGCGCTCGCCGGCCAGGATCTGGGCGAACGGTTCACGAAGCATATTCAGCGTGCCCACCAGCGAGCCCGTGACGGCGGCATCGCGTTCCCGGAGGTTGAAATCCGCGACACCTGGAAGGAGTTGCTCCGGGAAATCGCCCCGGAATGGGCGGCGGGGTTGGAACGCGAGCAACTCGAGTACCTTGCGGTAGCGTATGAGTGCCGCGCCAATCCGGTGTGGCCCATGCCCCACCTCGCCGGCTCCCTGATGGCCCTGCGCGAGATGGATATCCCCCTCGGCATTGTCTCCAACGCCCAGTTCTTTACTCCCCTGCTCTTCGAAGCCTTCCTCGGCAAGACCCCCGATGCGCTGGGCCTGATCGATGACCTGTGCATCTGGTCGTACCGCGCCGGCGAGGCAAAACCGTCGCGCCGCCTCTTCGCCCAACTTCGATCCGCCCTCGCCGACCTGGAGATCGGCCCGGAGGATTGTCTCTACATTGGTAACGATCTGCGCAACGATGTCTGGCCCGCCCGGGAGGAAGGATTCCGTACCGCCCTCTTTGCCGGAGACCGCCGGTCCCTGCGTCTGCGCGCCAACGATCCAGACTGCATCGGGGTCGAACCGGACGCGATCCTAACCGATCTGCGGCAGATTCCGAACATCCTGGGCCGAGGGCATTGAGGCGGGATCGTCCGCGCCGGGCCGGGCCGAAATTGTAATCCTGATTATTGTAAAACTTTTATTTTGCAGCGTTTATTGTTGTCTTCAACGGGCGCGCCGCATTCAACAACGGGATGCTTGCGGTGGTACAGAGCGGAGCGTTGCAGGGGATCCGCGCCGAATCGGTCGCGATCGAGGTCAACACGGGGGAGAAAGGCGAGAAGAAGACCGTCGTGGTCGGACTCCCCGATGCCGCGGTCAAGGAGTCGATGGATCGGGTTACGACAGCTCTGGCGAACAGCGGATTTGCCGTGCCAGACTACCATACCACGGTCAACCTGGCGCCGGGCAGCCTGCGCAAGGAGGGACCGATGTACGACCTTCCGATCGCCCTCGGGCTCATCGCATCGCTGCGGGGCAGCGAGAACCCGCGTCTCAACGAATACCTGGTAGCCGGAGAACTCGGCCTGTCCGGAGAAACCCGACCGGTCCGCGGCGCGCTGGCTCTGGCGCTTCTGGCCCGTGAGCAGGGGTACCGCGGATTGCTTCTTCCGCCGGCCTCGGCCACCGAAGCAGCGCTCGTCGCCGGTATTCGCGTCTATCCGGTTCCAAGCCTCGACGCCGCACAGCAGTTTCTGGACGGCCGGCGCCCGATCGAACCCGCGTGTTCGCCCCTCGCCCGCTGGCGGGCGAACGCCGCGCAATGCGCCGGCCTCGATCTCTCCGAGATCAAGGGACAGGCTCGCCTGCGGCGTGCCGTTGAGGTGGCGGTTTCCGGACAGCATAACATCCTGATCATCGGCCCGCCCGGATCCGGAAAATCGATGATCGCGAAGCGAATCCCGGGCATCATGCCCGAACCGAATATCGAGGAGTTTCTCGAAATACTGAGCGTACACTCGGCAGCCGGAAAAACGGTCGAATCCGAGTGGCGCGGATTCCACCGACCGTTTCGCTCCCCGCACCATACGATCAGCGACGTCGGATTGCTGGGGGGCGGCACCATTCCGGGACCGGGCGAGATCTCGCTCGCTCACTACGGGGTGCTCTTCCTGGACGAACTGCCCGAGTTCCGTCGCTCCGCTCTCGAGGTGCTCCGTCAACCGATCGAGGATGACGAAGTCACGATCTCGCGCAGCGCCGGGAAGATCACGCTCCCGGCCTCCTTCATGCTCGTGGCGGCGATGAACCCGTGCCCGTGCGGCTACCTTGGCGACGGACGCCACAGCTGCCGCTGCACCCCGACACAGATACAGCGCTATCGCAACCGCATCAGCGGCCCCTTGCTCGACCGCATCGACATTCATGTCGAAGCCCCCGCCCTCAGCCTCGATCAACTCTCGCAGGGAACTCCGGGGGAGGATTCGGCAACCGTACGGCACCGTGTCCAGCAAGCCCGACGGCGGCAGTTGGAGCGGTTTGACGGAAGCCGGACCTATTGCAACGCAAGGATGCCACACAGCGGCATTCGCAAGCACTGCGGGCTGTCGAGTGACCTGACCCGGCTCCTGCAACAGGCCATGGAGGAACTGCAGCTCTCGGCCCGCGCCTACGATCGTGTTCTGAAGGTTGCACGGACCATCGCCGATCTGGCTGATTCGCCGGAGATTCGCGGATCCCACCTCCTTGAAGCGATCCAGTATCGCGGGCTCGATCGCCGGCTCTGGTACTGATCCGCCATGCGCAATATCCTGGACCTCCATGATGTCCTGCTGTATTCTAATTTATACCCCATGTGCCCCAAACGACTCAAGTATCGTGCGAACCAGCACGATCCACATATTATATTTGACACCCGTCTGAAATCGTCATTTTGCTGTATTTTACATTTCGATGTGACTGCATTCAACTACCTCTGACATGTCTAACCCGACCATCGGTCTCTTCACCTGCCAGGGTGCCGATCACCTCTACCCGATACAGCAGAGCGTCATGGAAGCCGCCAGGGAACGGGAGTGCAACCTTCTCGTCATCTCCTCCCTGAATGTGGCCCATCATAACCGCATGACGGCTGAAGAGTTTGCAATCTGCCTTCCGCCGAATCTACAGGATCTCGATGGATTGATCTTTGCAGGCCCGAACCTGCAGTTACAGCAAC
Source organism: Opitutales bacterium (assembly GCA_007133065.1). Classification (GTDB taxonomy): domain Bacteria; phylum Verrucomicrobiota; class Verrucomicrobiia; order Opitutales; family Oceanipulchritudinaceae; genus SLNJ01. The sequence continues at coordinate 52,129 of SLNJ01000005.1, read as the reverse complement.
ACGCACAATCGCTCTGGAAGGAACGGAACCTGCCTGTAATACTTCTCATGCGGGAGATGGGATCGCTTCCATGTATTGTTCCCGACGAACGCTCAGCTTTCCGGCAGGCGGTCGTAACGCTTGTGCGGGCCGGACATCGACGCATCGTCTTCCTCGGAGCTCCATGGAGCCGGACAGCCGTGCGCGAACGGCAGCGCGGCTACCTCGAAGGGATCCGTGCGGCGGGGCTCGCGGAAGATCCTGAGCTGATCGTAGACGCGGGAATGAGTGACAATTCAGGATTTGAGGTTACGAACCGGCTTCTGCGAAACGGCGTCGCCTTTTCCGCGATCGTCGCGGCGAACGACGCCAGTGCATTCGGCGCAATACTCGCATTGCGGAAAGCGAATAAGCGCATCCCGGAGGATGTGGCGATTGTGGGCTATGACAACTCGCCTGAGTGCGCGTGGGCGGACCCCCCGCTCTCCTCCTTCGCATCGCGCTCGCAGGACCTCGGGACAATCGCGGTCAACAACCTCATCAAACACCTTCGGACGGGTGCTGCTCTGCCCCGGCGGACCGTCGTTCCAATCGAATTTATCCGAAGATCCTCGTGTGGACTGGAAGAAATCGTGGACATCGCAAGCGGCGCTCGATGTTCGCAGCTACGCTCCGGCGATGCATCCGCCGAAACGCGACATGAGACGACCACCGTGCGCGAACTCATGTTCGCCAAGAAGTTCAATTCGTGGACCACGAACCTGGGTGTCATGATCTCCTATCGCGACGACTCCGACAATACGATCGAGCAGATCCGCGAATTTCTGCAGGTCATCGGTCGCCTCGCCGACATCCGGTTCTTCGGGACGTTTATCGCCGACAAAATGGACCGGGTCGCATCGCATTCGGACGGCACGTTTTCATTCTGGGATGATTCCATCTCAGACAACTGGTTCCCCACGTCAGAGCGTATGCGGTTGCTCGATATCGACATCACGGATCGCGTCCGTCGCAACGACGCTCCGTGGGGTATCGTCATACACCCGCTCAGCGCGCACGGCGTCACGCTCGGGCTGTTCATGGGGGATCTGTGCAACGACTATCATCGCTATTTCGACAACCTCGCATCGGCGATCACCAGTTACCTGTACGCATCGGGCCTTTACAAACACCTGCAATCGCGCAATGCGGAAATGGAACACGCCCGCCGCATCGCAGAGGCCGCAACGCAAACAAAAAGCGAGTTTCTCGCCAACATGAGCCACGAGATCCGCACCCCGATGAACAGCATCCTCGGGATGACTGAACTCACCCTCGAGACCTCGCTCAATCCCGAGCAGCGGGAGCTCATGGAGATCGTGCAGCGGGCCGCGGAGGATCTTCTTGGCTTGCTCAACAGCATCCTCGATATCTCCCGCATCGAGTCGGGGAGGTTGACGTTCGAGACGGTGCCCTTCTCCGTCACCGACTGCATCGTCGGCGCCGTGTCGGGATTCACGGTCCAGGCCGCGCAGAAGAACATCGCACTCGATTACCACATTTCCGAAGGTGTTCCCACCCGCGTTCTCGGAGATCCCTCGCGACTGCGCCAGGTGCTGGTGAATCTCCTGGGCAACGCTCTGAAATTCACCGACTCCGGCGCAGTCGATGTGAGCGTGGAACCGGAAAGCATTCACGAGGACCGGGTCCGCCTGCGTTTTTCCGTCCGCGACACCGGCATCGGCATTCCGGCCGACAAGCAGGAGCTGGTCTTCCAATCCTTCACGCAGGCCGATCCCACGATGACACGAAAATACGGCGGGAGCGGGCTCGGCCTCGCAATTTCACAGGAACTCATCAACTTGATGCACGGGGAGATTCAACTCGAGAGTGAGCCCGGGAAAGGCTCCTGCTTTTTCTTCACGCTCGAACTAAGAATCGTCGACACAGCGGAAGCAACAGCGGTGGTCGATGAGGAGGATCGAGCGCCAACTCAATTCCTGCGAATCCTCCTGGCTGAAGATGACTCCGTCAATCAGATCGTGGCAAAGCGCCTGCTCGAACAGCAGGGACACTCGGTCGACACCGTGGACGACGGCGAACAGGTAATCCAGGCGCTCGACGGCAACGTTCAGTACGACGTCGTGTTCATGGACCTTCAGATGCCGATCATGGATGGCGTGAGGTGCACGCGTGAAATCCGGAGGCGCGAACGCGAAAAGGGCGTCGACAACGCCATCACCATCATCGCGATGACCGCCCATGCGATGAGCGGAGACCGCGAGCGCTGCCTCGAGGCCGGGATGAACGGCTATCTGGCCAAACCGATCCTTTCGCGAACGCTTCGGGAAACCCTCCTGAAGTTCTTTCCGGCGCTTCCCTCGTCATGATGCTTCCGCTCAACAAATCCCGCGTCAACCATCCACCATCTTCTTCGCCCGTTCCATATCACGAGCGATTTGCGCCTTTAGTTCATCGAGCGATTCGAACGCTCGTTCATGCCGCAGGAAGCACAACCATTCGACAACAAGGAACGCCCCCGACCCCGCGTCGACCGGTCTCAGGCAATGGACCTCCAAAAGCGGAGCCGAATCATCGGCCACCGTCGGCCGCACCCCGAAGTTTGCGACGCCGGTTACCCGGTTGCCGTCGGGCAACGTAACCCGGACACCGTACACACCATAGGCGGGGAGGCACTCCGGGCTCCACGGGATGTTCAGCGTTGGAAATCCGAGCGTGCGTCCGACCTTCCGACCTTCGATCACAGTACCGGCCGCGATATATGGATAGCCGAGGAGCGTGTTCGCCTCCTCCAGGCGGCCATCCGCAAGACAACTCCGAATTCGCGAGCTGCTGATCGGTTCCCCGTTCAGGCGAACACGCTCGATCGAAAGCACGCCGAACCCGAGCCGATTCCCCTCGGCGATCAGGGTTTTCACAGTGCCCTCCCTGCCCTTGCCGAACCGGAAATCCTCCCCCACGTAAACCGTGTGCAGCGCGGGAACCCGGCGCTTCAGAAAGCTTGGGAACTCCTGCGCTGCGACATTGGCCACATGACGGTTGAACTCCTGCCAGACGATCAGATCGACGCCGAGATTGCGCAGCACCCTTTCCTTGACCGGACGCGGCTGAATAAGCGGCGTCGCGCGACCCGGCGCGATCAGGCGCGACGGGTGCGGATGAAACGTGAGCACTCCGGAAACTCCGCCCGCCCCGCGAGCCGCGTGGATCGCGGATTCAATCACGGCCTGGTGCCCCAGGTGAACCCCGTCAAACATTCCGATCGCCATGTGAAACGGTCGGTCGAGTTCCACAGCCTCGAGCCCGTCTACGATCTCCGGGAATGAATGTACAGGACTCACGAAAAAACGTCGCCGCGCAAGAATTCGTACACTATTTTATAATACTGCTGGGAACCGCCTGATGGGGCGGGATCAGCGCACGCCGCACGTCGCCATACCCCAGTTCCTCAAAGTCTTCAAGCCGCACGGAATCCACCGCTGAAAATCGATCAACCGCCGTGCGGCGCAACGCAACGAGATGTGCGCCGAGGCCGAGCTTCGCGCCAAGGTCGTGAACGATGGTTCGCACGTACGTTCCCTTTGAACACTCCAGGCGAAACCGGGCGTCCGGATTCTCGAATCCGAGCATTTCAAATTGTGACACCCGGATAAAACGGGGTTCCCGCTCCACTTCTTTTCCCTTCCTGGCTAGTTTATACAAGGGAACACCCTTGATCTTCTTCGCAGAAAACATCGGCGGCATCTGATACTGATCTCCGGTAAAATCGCGCATCGCCTCCAGAATCTGTTCGGACTCGAGGGCCGATGCATCCTTGCGTTCGAGAATCTCACCGTCACGGTCATGCGAGTCCGTGGTGATCCCGAATCGCGCCGTGCCCTCATACTCCTTGTCGAGGCTCATCAAATACTGGGAGATCTTGGTCGCCTTGCCTACAAGGATGATAAGCAGACCGCTTGCCATAGGATCGAGCGTACCGGCATGGCCGATGCGCTTCATACGCAATTTGCGCCGCACCCGGTCCACCACGTCGTGCGAGGTGATTCCAACCGGCTTGTCAATAAGCAGGACGCCCTCGAGGGCTTGATCGTTCGGAGTCATGGTGTTGAATTGCGTCGTCGCAGACTATAAATTCGAGTGGTCACAGTCATGAAAATGAGCCTCAAGCGCTTTGACCAGCCTCGGGTAGAACGCATCGAGATCGGAGTCCGGATCGAATCCGGCGGCGCAGGCATGCCCGCCCCCGTTGAACTGTCTTGCCAGCAGATCGACCCGGTGTACGGGATTTTTCGCCCGGAGGCTGCCCTTCATTCCGGACTCGCGTTCCTCGAGAAGAATCCCGATCTCCACGCCGTCCAGGCAGCGCGCGTAGTCGACCAAACCCTCGGTATCCTCACGCGCGGCTCCGGTCTCCTCCCAGTCCTTGCGCCCCAGAACACCGACGCAGACCCGCCGATCGCAATAGAAACGGAACGATTGAATAAATCGTTGTAGAAGGGCAAGTTTTGCCGGGCTCTCGCGCTCGTACAGATCGACTGCGGCGGCCGCGGGATCCGCTCCGAGCGTTATCAGCCGGGCGCACAACTCAAAGACATCCTTCGTGGTGGAATTGAACCGGAATTGCCCGGTATCGGTCGCGATCCCGGCGTACAGGGCCTGAGCCGTGACTGCGTCGATCGGAAGCTCCGCATCCAAAAAGAGCCGTGCCAGGATTTCGGCGGTTGCAGCGGATTCCGGATCGATGAAATTCCGTTCCCCGTAGCGTGCGTTGGAGATATGATGATCAATATTCACCGCAACCGTCGCAAACCGGGCGTTGAGGTCGGATCCGATCCGCCCGAAGTCCGCGCAGTCAACCGCCACCGCGATGTGGCCGTCGACGTTGAAGTCGGCCCCTTCAAAGAAGGGCGTGTCGCCCACGAATCCCTGCAGGGCGCGCGGCACGGCGTGGCCGTTCACAGCCACCGCCGCCAGCCCCATCTTCCGCATCACGCGGGTCAGGGCCACCTGCGATCCAATGCAGTCGCCGTCCGGGCGGAGATGACCGAGCACCGCGACCGGCCGGGATTTGAATGACTCGAGAATCGCACGGAATTCCGCAGCGTCACTGTTGGCGTATTCGTTCATGTGGATTCGCCGTCGCCGGGAGGTTCTTCGCTCTCGCCCGGGAGGCCGAGGTCGTCGAGGAGTTTGTTGAGACGGATACCGCGCGCGATCGAATCATCCTCGTGGAAATGCAACTCGGGCAGATACTTCAAGACGATCCTCCTCGCAAGCATCCGGCGGATATCAGCGCTGGAGGCCTGAAAGAAGCCGTCGACGGCGAGGGCGCGCTCCTCATCGCCGAGCACGGAGTAGAAAACGTCGGCGCGCCGCAGGTCCGCAGCCGTATCGACAGCCGTAACGGTGATGTAGACGGATTCGGACTGATAACGAGTGTGGAGAATCTCACTGATTTCCCGTTTGATCAACTCGTTTACTCGTACGACGCGCTGTGGCACAGCTCAGAGTTCCGGTTTAACCTTCTCGATAGTGAAGCACTCAATAACATCACCGGGTTCGTATTTGTTCAAGGATCCGAGACTGATCCCGCACTCATACCCGGCGCGCACTTCCGTGGCGTCGTTCTTGAATCGCTTCAGCGCGGACACCCGGCTTTCGCCGACCACTTCTCCCTTGCGCAAAAGTCGCGCACGAGCATCGCGTTGAACACGACCCTCGGTTACAAGACAGCCGGCCACCAGTCCCTTGGCGACCGGGAAAACCTGCCGAACCTCGGCGGCCCCAAGCTTGTTCTCGCGCAGCTCGGGCTCGAGTTGATCCGCCATCGCGTCTTTGACCGCATCGATCAACTCGTAGATGATATCATGTTGGAAGATCCGGATGCCGTGGTGCTTGGCAAAAGCACCGGCACCGTTTTCCAGGCTCACGTTGAACGCCACAATCGCAGCTTTTGCGGCGCTGCACATCAGGATGTCGTTCTTGCTCACCGCACCAACGCCCGTATCGATTACCTGCAGCTTGATCTTCTCGCTCTTGATGCTTTCAAGACTGGTCGCAAGCGCCTCGGATGTGCCGTACACATCGGCTTTGACCACAACAGGAAAAGTCGCGACCTGCGTCCGCTCAATCGCAGCGAACAGATCGTCGATCGACGCGGCGGGACCGGCTTCCTGAACCGCCGGTCCATACTGTTCCTTGCGAAAGGCTTCTTCGTTCTCCTCGGCCAGACGCTTCGCGACGCGTTCATTCTTCTCGGCCCGGAACAGGGCCCCGGCTTCAGGGGTTCCATTCCACCCAATCACCTTGACCGGTGTCGACGGGAGTGCCGACTTGATCCCCCGACCGGCATCGTCCACCAGGGAGCGAACTCTGCAATAATACTGGCCGCACACGATTGCATCGCCCTGACGAAGCGTGCCCCGTTTAACGATCACCGAGGCCGTCGAGCCGCGCCCGACTTCCTTCTGCGTCTCGATCACCACCCCTTCAGCGGCACAGCGAGGGTTCGCCTTGAGCTCCATGATCTCAGCCTGGAGCAGCAGCGCCTCGAGCAGATCGCCGATACCCTCGCCGGTGATTGCACTGACCAAAACACACAGCGTTTCACCGCCCCAGTCCTCGGGAGCGATTCCGCGCTCCTGCATCTGCTGTTTGACGCGATCGATGTTGGCGCCTTTGACATCCGTCTTGTTGATCGCGACCACCACGGGGACCTTTGCCACACGGGCGTGTCCGAGCGCCTCGTCGGTCTGAGGCATGAACCCGTCGTCCGCAGCCACCACGAGAACCGCGATATCGGTCACCTCGGCTCCGCGCATCCGCATTCTCGAGAACGCGGCGTGTCCGGGCGTGTCGATAAACGTGACCTTTCGATCATTGTGTTCGACCTGGTAGGCTCCGATGTGCTGGGTGATTCCACCCGCTTCTCCATCGACCACGTGCGTTTGGCGAACGGCATCCAGCAATGTGGTCTTGCCGTGGTCGACATGTCCAAGAATGCAAACCACCGGCGGACGCGGCTCCAGGAACTTGGATTCGTCGACCGGTTCCTCCGGTTCCTGCTTTCTTTTCGCGGCCACCTGCTGAGATTCGCCGCGGTGCCGGACCTCGAGCACAATGTTGTGCTTCTCGGCAATACGCTGTGCAACGTCCTCCTCGAGGATCTGGTTCATCGAGGCGAAAATATTCATCTCCATCAGCTCGGAGATCAGCTGAAAGGGGCGCAGCCCGATTGATTTTGCGAAATCACGCACCACAATCGGCGGTTTGACCTGGATTTTGCGAACGTCACCCGCGTCATCCCCCGCGGTCTGCTCCTCCACACCCGGTTCGGCGGCAGACGACTCCTCCTTCGAAGCGGGCGGCGGGCTCACCGGACTCGGCGGCTTGATCTGAGGCGGGCGGAGCGGCTGCGGCGACCGGGGCGGTGCCACCGGAGTCGGACCGGATGCGCGGGAGGCCGCCGGTTTCTCCTGCGTCCGGGACGAGGGGGGCGTTGTTTTCTGTTCCTTGCCCGAGTCCGACTTCTCCCCGGGAGCCGGCGGCGGCGCTACCACGCCGGATCCGGGGCGGACCCGCTGCGGTGGCTCGGGGGGAGGTGGAGGCGGCGGTGCGGCGGGAGCCTGCTGCGCCTCCTGGCGCTCCTTGCGCTCGCGCTCAACATCCGCGCGGCTGCGTACAACGGCGCCGGGAGGCAGAACCGGTTTCGGCGCGGCTGAAGGAGGTGCCGGGGATGCATGTACCTGCGGCGCGGACGCGTCATCGGCCGAGTCGGTTTCCGGGGTTTTTGTTTCGTCCGCCTTGGGGCCAAATTCCTCCCTGAAACTCTCCGCCGAAATGTTGTCGATCGAACTGGAAGCGCTCTTCACATCATAGCCACGCTCGCGCAGGAGCTTGATAAGCTCCTGATTCTCCATGTCGATTTCCTTGGAAAGTTGATAAATGCGAACGCTCATAGCAAAAAATAAAACCGATTTGCGCCTGGTGACAAGTAATCCCGACTCAGTGGTTGGCGGCACGGAAGGCTTGTACCTGCTCCAGGAGGCGTTCGGAATCCTCCTGAGTGAACCCGAGTTCCACAAGGTCCTGGGTTTCGACATCTTCGAACGCCTCCGGACTGACCATTCCGTTCTCAACCAGAAACTCCGCAACCTCATCGCCGATTCCCGGAACCGCGGTCCAGGCGGCGATGGCCTCCTTCCTCCGCGCCTCGAACCCGATCTCCTTGACTTCGGCCTTCGAGATATCGAGCTTCCAGCCGAGAAGCCGCGAGGTCAGACGCGCATTCTGACCGCGTCGCCCGATCGCAATCGACAGGTGATCCTCATTCACCTCAAAGGCAAGGCGCCGATTGGCATGGTCCACGCGCACGTTCCTCGCGACCGCCGGGTTGATCGCTTCCTGGAGCATCTCGACCGGATCGGCGTGATACTTGATAATGTCGATCTTCTCGCCCCCCAACTCCCGAACGATGCTCTTGACCCGCGCCCCGCGCGCGCCGACACAGGCGCCGACGGGATCCACTTTGGGGTCGGAGGAGAGCACCGCGATCTTTGTTCGGTAGCCGGGCTCCCGGGCGATCGATTCGATCGTCACGGTGCCGTCCGCGATCTCCGTCACCTCCAGCTGGAAGAGCCGGCGCACAAACTTCGGACTCGCGCGGCTGAGGATCAGCTCCGGACCGCGACTCGTCGGTTCGATTCGCAGGAGCAGGGAGCGAATGCGCTCGCCGGGCGAATAATCCTCACCAGGAACCCGCTCACGCGGCGGAAGAATCGCCTCGGCTTTGCCGAGATCCACGACCAGGTCGCCCCGCTCCCGACGCCGCGCGACTCCGGAAACGATATCGCCTTCCATGTCCTTGAAATCATCGTAGATCCGCTCCTTCTCAAACTGGCGCAGCCGCTGCATGATCGTCTGCCGGGCCGTCTGAGCGGCGATCCGGCCGAGTCCGGAGGGATCGATCGGCTTTTCGATGAAATCTCCGATCTGCGGATTCCCGTATTCGCGCGCCTTTTCAATGTGGATCTGGTTGTGAGGATCGCTGACAGAGTCCACCACCTCGAGCAGAGCCCATGCGCTCAGTTCACCGCTCTGGGGATCGATCGCGATCCGAAGCTCCTGGCCCGCGTTGACCCCCTTCTCGGAAGCGCCGCGAATTGCATTGGTAATCGCCGCGATCATCTCCTCCCGCGGGATCCCCTTCTCCTTTTCCATGTACTCCAGGACGGCCAGGATTTCGTTGCTCATGTATGTTTGGTTGTGCGGTCTGTAAGAAAAAAAAGAGCGGGCCGCAACCCACTCCCCGTAGTATACGAGAATGCTGAAAGACCAAGCATTCAGCCATCTTCGCACAACCTTGTCAAGTGGAGACAGCTCCAAAAACGTTCACTTCTCCCCGCCGAATGCCTGGTCCTGCGCCACGAACGGCTGCCGTGTCGCCGCCATCGGCTTTTTCGGGAAGCAGATCCGTGATACGGCCTCCTCGAAGTCGGCGACCCCGTTGATGATCTCCACCTCAACCCGCAGGTAGTAAAAAGGAACCGCGGACTGAAACCCGATTGGAACTCGAACGGCATCTTTCTCCGTCGTGACGACCATGTCGAGCTCGCGCGCGACCGCCTCGCGGAAGAACTGCTCCAACTCGCCGGGCAGAAACCGATGGTGGTCACGATACCAGTGCTTGTATTCGACACGGGCCCCAAAACCCACAAGGTAGCGCTCAAAGCTTTCCGGACTCGCGATGCCACAGAACGCACCGATCCGCTTGCCCTTCATTTGATCCAATGCCAGCCGGCCATCGCCGAAAACAGTCTGGAGATAGCGCGGCCGATGGGTGCATTCGATCAGCTCCGCATCCGGTTTGTACCGGCGAATGGAGGCGGTCAGCTCGGGATCGGAGACCCCGTCCGACTTCGTTACGAAGATGTAGGACGCCCGGCGCAGGTGGCGAATCGGCTCGCGGAGGATTCCCCGGGGAAGCAGCCGTCCGTTCCCGAACGGGTTGGTCTTGTCGATCATCAGCAACTGCAGGTGATCTTTCAGCGCGAAGTATTGGTACCCGTCGTCGAGGATGAGGGTGTCCGCATGATACTTTTTGATCGCGTGGAGGCCCGCCTTGACCCGGTCCTTGTCCACCAGAACGAGCACGCCGGGGAGATTGCGCGCGAGCATGTACGGTTCATCACCCGCGGTCTCGGAATCGAGCAATATCGCGGTCCCATCGCTCACAACCTTCGGAGGGGGAGGCTCGAGGTGGGTCAGCATGCGCCACCATTTCTTCAGCACCGGCTCTCTGCGGCTCATATACCCCCGGCTCAGAATCGCGACGGTCCGACCGCGCTCAACCAGGCTGCGCGCAAGCTTTTCAACGACGGGAGTCTTGCCCGTCCCCCCGACGGTCAGATTCCCGACCACGATGACAAGGCATCCGAGGTGATGGTTGCGAAGGATCCGCTGCTGGTACAACCGGAGGCGCAGCCGCACCAACACGTCGAAAACACGGGACAATCCATCCAGAAACAGGGCGAAATAACGGCCCATGCCTCCGCTGCGGCGATCGTGGATCACATCGATAGTGAACTCAACAAAGCGATCGAATCCCAACCGAATCCGGTTTTCCACCCGGGCAACCGCGGCACGGACGCCATCAAGAGTCGCCATGGCAGCCGCTGCTCCCCGCAGGCTGTCGGAGCGTGTACCCCCGGCCGATCCCCTCGCCCATCATTTGCATAATTTCCGACATGCCATATTATGGTCGTTCGCGCAAGCCTCCTTCCCGGAGGACCGCCGCCGTGAGAAAGAGAGTTGACGGCGCATCGGCGGGAACCTTTTAAATGCCGGCTTGTACGCGACAATCGACAAAATAATCGTCACCACGACATGTCAATAACCGTTCTACGTGCCAAAATCCACCGCGCCACGGTCACCGATGCCAGTCTCGACTACGAGGGCAGTCTCGGAATCGACTCGGCACTGATGGAAAAAGTCGGCCTTCTCCATTACGAGAAGATCCTCGTCGGAAACATTACGAACGGCAACCGCTTCGAAACCTATGTCATTCCCGAGCCCGCCGGCTCCCGCACGATCGCCCTCAATGGCGCGGTATGCCACCTTGGGAAGGTGGGCGACCTGCTCGTGATCATGGCTTTCACCGCGATTCCGCAGGAGGAGGCCCGTGCCTGGCGTCCGCCGACCATCGTTCTCGCAGACAACAACCAACGCATCCAGAAAGAATTCAACCTATGAGTTACAAACTTTTCATTCCGGGACCCGTCGAGGTCTCGCAAAAGACCTATAACGCCATGGCGACCCCTGTATTCGGGCACCGCAGCAGCGATTTCGTGGAACTATACGAGTCGGTTCAACCGGGACTCCAGACCCTTTTCTACACGAAGGATCCGGTCTTCATCTCCACCAGCAGCGCATGGGGGGTGATGGAGGGGGCGATTCGCAACCTCACCGGGAAACGAGTCCTCAACTGTATGAGCGGCGCCTTTTCCGATAAATGGCACGACGTCGCGAAACGATGCGGACTGCAGGCCGGCGCCCTCGAGTTTGAGTGGGGCGAGCCGGTTGATCCCGAGGCGGTGCGCAAAGAACTCGCCGGCGGGGATTACGATGTCATCACGATCATCCACAATGAAACTTCAACCGGCACGATGAACCCCCTCGCGGAGATCATGGCGGTCGTCCGGGAGTTTCCCGATGTCATTTCGGTGGTCGATACGGTGAGCTCATTTTCAGCCGTTCCGATCAACAAGGACGAACTCGGCATCGACGTCATGCTCACGGGGTCGCAGAAGGCGCTCGCCCTGCCCCCCGGACTCGCCCTGTTCAGCGTCTCGGAACGCGCGTTTGCCCGCGCCGCCTCAATCGAGGGACGCGGGTACTATTTCGACTTTCTCGAGTTTCGTAAGAACCACGAAAAAGGGATGACCCCGAGCACGCCGGTCATTCCGCATATCTTCGCGCTGCGCTCGAAGCTGGAGGACATCTTCGAGGAAGGGCTGGAATCGCGTTTCGCCCGGCATGCCCGACTCAACGAGATGGTCCACGCATGGGCCGATCGCCACGGATTCGAGCTCCTTCCGCCGCGCGCGTTCGCGTCGAAGAGCCTGAGTTGCATCCGCAATTCCACGGACCTCGACCTCCCCGAACTCATCGCCCGCCTCAAGAAACGCTACAACTGCGTAATCGACGGCGGCTACGGCAAGATCAAGGGCAAAACCTTCCGCATCTCGAACATGGGCGACGAGACCGATGAAACCATCGACGCGCTCCTGAAACAACTCGACGAAATCCTGGCGGAACTCTGACCGCAGCACTCCCACGCCCCTCAATTCCTCCTATGCCCGAAAAGTCACTCATAATCGCGGAGAAGCCGAGCGCCGCACGCGACATCGCGAACGCGCTCGGCCGCTTCAAGAAGAACGGCAACGCCTACGAAAACGACGATTACGTCATCGCCAGTGCGGTGGGACATGTGGTCGAACTCGTGATGCCCGAGGACATCGACAAGCGACTGCGCTACTGGCGCATGGAGTCGCTTCCGATCATCCCCGAACAATTCGAGCTCAAGCCGATCGAGAAGAACAAGGGTCGGTTCAACGAGCTGAAAAAACTGATGTCACGGAAGGATGTCGGCACCCTCATCAACGCCTGTGATGCCGGACGCGAGGGCGAGTTGATTTTCACCTACCTCTATGAAGCGGCGGGATGCTCCAAAGCATGCAAACGCCTCTGGATGCAGTCGATGACACGCGAGGGAATCCGCCAGGCGTTTCAGCGATTGCGCGACGGCGAAGAGATGCGGCCGCTCCAGGACGCCGCTCGCTCGCGCTCCGAGTCGGACTGGATCATCGGAATCAACGGAACCCGTGCAGTCACCATCCGCATGCTCGGATCCCGGCGGGGCAAGGTCGCGACGGTCGGCCGGGTGCAGACCCCCACGCTCGCCCTTGTCGTTGAACGGGAGCGCCTGATTCGCGATTTCTCGCCGAGGACGTACTGGCGCATCGTCGGTACTTTCGACGTCGCATCGGGTGAATACGAAGGGGTCTACCAGCGACCCGATTTCAAGAAATCCGACGATCCCGACGACCGGGCCGACCGGATCTGGGAGCAGGCGGAGGCCGATCGCATCCTCGATGCAATACGCGACATCAGCCATGCCGAGGTCACCGAGCAGAAGAAACGCACGAAGCAGGTCCCACCGCGTCTCTACGACCTGACCTCACTCCAGCGCGAGGCGAACGGTCGGTACGGATTCGCCGCAGGTCAGACCCTCCGCATCGCTCAGAACCTCTACGAGCGCCACAAGGCGATCACCTACCCCCGCACGGATTCCCGGGCCCTCCCGGAGGACTATATCCCGACATGCCGCGAAACACTCGGTAAGATCGCCGATTCCTACGAGAGCGCACGCAAGCCGATCGACGAGGACTGGATCAAGCCGAATAAGCGGATCTTCAACAACAGCCAGGTCAGCGACCACTTCGCGATGATTCCGACCGGCGAGGGCTCCCGCAGTTTCAGTGCCGATGAGGAGAAGATTTACGACATGATCTGCCGGCGCTTCATCGCCGTCTTTTACCCGGCGGCGGAATTCGACGTGACAACGCGGTTCAGCCGCATTGGCGAACAAAGCTTCAAGACCGAAGGCAAAGTGCTCGTCGCACCCGGATGGCTCGATGTCTACGGCCGCGCCGGCAAGAGCGATTCCACCCTCCCCGCGCTATCAAAAGACGACGGCGAGCCCCCTCGCGCCCGGGTCGTCTCCACCGAAAAGATCGAAGACCAAACCCGGCCCCCGCCCCGCTACACCGAGGGCACGCTGCTCACCGCCATGGAGACGGCGGGGAAACTCGTCGATGACGACGAACTCGCCGAGGCGATGCGCGAAAAGGGTCTCGGCACCCCCGCCACACGCGCCCAGACTATCGACCATCTGATGCGTGAGAAATATATGGAGCGTGAGGGACGCGAGCTGGTTCCAACCGTCAAGGCGGAGAACCTCATCGACTTCCTCCGCGCCGTGGATATCCGCTCGCTCGTCAACGCATCGCTCACCGGGGAATGGGAGCACAAACTGAGCCAGATCGAAGCGGGTACGATGACACGCGAGGCGTTCATGCGCGGCATCACCGAATTGTGCGAACGCCTGGTTCACAAGACCAAGTCATTCGAAGACAAACAGGAGGACGGCCGGGTCACCGGGATCATCTCGCCAACCGACGGGAAACCGATGGTCGAGACCTTGCGCGCCTTTCAGTCCCAGGACAAAAACCTCTCCATCTACAAAACCATTGCCAGCCGGAAACTCGATGAATCCGAAGTCGCCGAACTGATCGAAAAAGGAACCATCGGACCGCTCGACGGGTTCCGATCGCGCGCCGACAAACCGTTCTCCGCCATCCTCCGGCTCGACGAGGAGAACAAGGTCAAGTTCGTGTTTGACAACGGGGGCAACGGCGCGGACGGCAACGGGAACGACGACTCGGAACTCGATCTGAACGAGCTCAAGGTCGTCGGGGAGTCGCCGGTCGACGGATCCCCCGTGTACGAAACCCCCAACGCCTACGCCACCGAAGCCAACATCAAGGGCGATCGCAGTGCGTTCCGGATCAGCCGCACACTGCTCGGCAAAACGATCCCGACAGAACAGATGGAAAAACTCCTCAAGGAGCGCAAGACCGACCTGCTGGAACGGTTCCGAAGCAAGCGCACCAACCGGTACTTCGACGCCCACCTCACCCTCGACGACAAGGGGAAACTCGGGTTCGAATTCCCCCCCCGCCCCGCCGGCAAGGGGACGAAGAAATCCGCCACCAAGAAAAAAGCGCCGAAAAAGTCGGAATAGTGGACGCCCGTACTAGGGCGTGGCGCCGGAGTTCTGATTTCCGGGCGAACCGGAAACCATTGTGGATTGGATTCGTCGAAATCGCAAGCCACCCCCCCCTCCAAGGGATCGCCATCGGGATATCGTTCGTGTGCGTTTCCCCGGCATGGCAACCGGATGCGCCCCCCTGGAGATCAGCTGCGAATACCGGAGGAAGAGCGTCTCAACCGGAATCAACCTATAAGCAAAGATCATCTTTCGAAGGATAGAAATAAAACTTTATGATTGTCGATCCATCCCCGTTGTTGACTTTTGGTTTCACATTGTTGAAATCCGCGAAATCTCTGAAAGGATCATAATATGCCGATAGCCACACCGAAACAATACGCCGCCATGCTGGATGCCGCGCAGGCCGGGGACTACGCCTACCCCGCCGTCAACGTGACCAGTATCGTCACGATTAACGCCGCTCTCAAATCCTTTGCCGACTCGAAGTCTGACGGCATCATCCAGGTGTCGACGGGCGGGGGCCAGTTTGCCTCCGGCCTCGACGTCAAAGACGCCGCCTTCGGCGCGATTGTGCTGGCCGAAGCCGCCCACCGCTTGGCGGAAAAATACAACGTGCTCGTGGCACTACACACCGATCATTGCCAGCCCGGCAAGGCGGAGGAGTTCCTCAAGCCGCTCATCGCCGAGACGGCCAGGCGGCGCAAGGCCGGTCTCAACAACCTGTTCAACAGCCACATGCTCGACGCCTCGGAGCTTCCTCTGGACGAGAACATGACGATCTCCAAAGAGTACCTGAAGCTCTGTGCTGAGAACGAGATCATTCTGGAGGTCGAGGCCGGGGTCGTCGGCGGCGAGGAGGACGGAGCGGCGGGAAGCGCTTCCACGCCTTCGGAGAAGCTCTACACGACTCCAGAGGACATGGTGACCGTATTCGAATCACTCGAAGGACTCGGGCGCTACATGTTCGCGGCGACCTTTGGAAACGTGCACGGCTCCTACAAACCTGGGCATGTGAAACTCAGACCGGACATCCTGAAGAACGGCCAGGACGCCGTAGCCGCTAAGCACGGTGAAAAGGCACGGTTCGATTTGGTCTTCCACGGCGGTTCGGGCTCATCACTCGAAGAGATCCGAGAGACGTTGAACTACGGTGTGGTTAAGATGAACATCGACACCGACACCCAGTACGCCTTCACCCGTCCGATCGCCGATCACATAATGAAAAATTACGACGGCGTCCTCAAGGTCGACGATGAAGTTGGAGACAAGAAGGCCTACGATCCCCGATCCTACCTTAAGAAGGCCGAGGAATCGATGGCCAAACGGCTCGAGGACGCCTGCGACCACCTGCGCAGCAACGGCCGAACCATCTTCAAATAGTCGGGTTCGCGTTCGCGAAAAAAGAGCCCGGGGAGCAATCCCCCGGGCTCTTTTTTTTTGGCAGACGCAATATGAGATAATTTACTGCCTTGGATAAGTTTTCCTTGCATAACGCTCCTCCGGTTTCCTATAGTCCAGCCCAACGCGGATCGCTGTAGTCCGATTTTCACCTCAGCCCGGCAATCCGCACGCGGGGAAGCTCGCTTCCTCTCCTCTCCCTCGCGGAGAGGACGACAGTCCAGCACCTCCGGGAAGTCAGGCGAATCGCCCAAAGCCCTATCGCCATGGAAGGAACACAATACTGGCCGTTTCTCGTATATGTCGGCGCCGTGCTCGTCGTCATCGTGGGTCAATTGTTGCTGTCGCACCTGCTGGGCGAACGCCACCGCGACCGCGTTACCGGCGAGCCGTATGAATCCGGAATCGCCCCGACGGGCAGCGCCCGGCTGCGCTTTTCGATCAAGTTCTTCCTGATTGCGATCCTGTTTGTCATCTTCGACCTGGAACTCGTCTTCATTTTCGCATGGGCGATTGCTATTCACGAACTCGGCTGGACGGGGTTCTGGGGTGCGATGGTATTTACTGCGATTCTCGCAGTCGGATTGATCTACGAGTGGCGCATGGGCAGTCTGGATTGGATCTCACGCCGCTCCCCCGCTCCCCGCGAGACAGCCGTCCGCCCCGCCCCGTGAGTTATTGACTATGTCCTGGTCCCTGAAACCCGCAAAGAGTCCGACAGCCGCGAGATCCGACAGCGGTTCCTACGATGATGTTGTGGGAAAAATCCTCGCTTTTTCCCGCATCCAGGACCTCGTCGCCTGGGGGCGAAAGAATTCGATCTGGCCGTTCAACTTCGGCCTCTCCTGCTGCTTTGTCGAGATGGCGACCTCCGTCACGAGCAAGTACGACATCGCCCGCTTTGGCGCCGAAGTCTTGCGTGGATCACCGCGCCAGGCCGACGTTATGGTGATTGCCGGTACCCCATTCATCAAGATGGCGCCGGTCATTCGCCGCCTCTACGAACAGATGATGGAGCCGCGCTGGGTCATCTCGATGGGATCCTGCGCCAATTCCGGGGGGATGTACGACATCTACAGCGTGGTCCAGGGCGTCGATAAAATCCTGCCGGTCGACGTCTACGTCCCCGGCTGCCCTCCACGTCCCGACGCCTTTCTCCACGGGGTCGTGCTCCTGCACAACGCGGTGGGAAAGGAAAAACGGCCCCTGAGCTGGGTGATCGGTCCGCAAGGGGTCGAACAACACGGCCGCGACTCCCAGCGCGATCGCCGGCGCGAGGAACGCATGCGCATGACCCGGCTCCGCCCGCCCACCGAATCCTGAACGCCAAACCTGCTTCTGATCACCGCATACAACCGCCTCCAACCTGTTTCCATGATTGTTATCCCGCAACCAATCCCCTGGGTCCCATGCTGACGGAGCTGCGCACCCGCTTCGGAGCGGATGCCGCGGTGATTCAAGACACCTGTGACGGCATTCCCACGTTCTGGATCTCCGCCGGGCAGGTTCCCACGATACTCCGTTTCCTGAAATCGGAAGCCAGTCCGCGATTTCCGATGCTCTACGATTTGACGGCCATCGACGAACGCGTGCGCCAGGATCACGGCGACAGCCCGAGTGACGCCTTCACCGTGGTCTACCATCTTTTCGCTCTTGAGGGGGCCCGCGAACTCCGTCTCAAAGTGGCGCTGCCTGAAGACGTCCCATCCGTTCCCACAGCAACCGGGATCTGGCCGGCTGCCAACTGGTATGAGCGGGAGGTCTGGGACATGTTCGGAATCCGCTTCGAGGGTCACCCCAACCTCCGGCGCATCCTCATGCCGCCGACATGGCAGGGACATCCGCTGCGCAAGGACCACCCGGCGCGGGCCACCGAGATGGGCCCGTTCAGCATGCCGGAAGACCGGCATATCGAGGAAGAGGTCGCCCTGCAATTCCGGCCGGAGGAATGGGGAATGGCTCGCCAGAGCGACGAGGCCGACTTCATGTTTCTCAATATCGGCCCGCAACATCCCGGAACGCATGGGGTGATCCGGTTCGTCCTTCAACTCGACGGAGAGGAGATCGTCGATACGGTGCCGGACATCGGCTACCACCACCGGGGCGCGGAAAAGATGGGGGAACGCCAATCGTGGCACACCTACATCCCGTACACCGACCGCGTGGATTACCTCGGCGGGGTGATGAACAACCTCCCCTACCTGCTCGCGGTCGAGCAACTCGCAGGGATCCGCGTCCCCGAGCGCGCCCAGGTGATTCGGGTCATGCTCTGTGAGCTCTTTCGCATCTCGAACCATTTGGTGTGGTACGGCACCTACGCCCAGGATATCGGCCAAATGTCGCCCGTCTTCTACATGTTCAACGACCGGGAACGGCTCTTCGGGATCATCGAGGCGATCTGCGGCGCCCGCATGCATCCGAACTGGTTTCGCATCGGAGGGGTGGCGGCCGACCTTCCCGCAGGATGGGAAAAACTGGTACGCGACTTCCTCAACCATATGCCGAAAGTTTTGCGCGAATACGATTCGATGGTTATGGGCAACCGGATTCTCAAGGCCCGCACCAAAGGTATTGGCAAATACAATACCGAAGAAGCCGTGGAATGGGGTGTCACCGGCCCCGGTCTCCGGGCGACGGGCCTTCCATGGGATCTTCGGAAGATCCGTCCCTACTCGGGTTACGAACAGTTCGAGTTCGAGGTACCGACAGCCCATAACGGCGACTGCTATGATCGCGGAATCGTGCGGGTCGAGGAGATCCGCCAGAGTTTGCGAATCATTCGCCAGTGTCTCGACCATATGCCGGAAGGTCCGGTGAAAGCGGACCACCCGCTGACCACGCCGCCGCCGAAGGACGGCACCATGCACGACATCGAAACCCTGATCACACACTTCCTCAGTGTAAGCTGGGGGCCCGTAATCCCCGCCGGCGAAGCGTCCGGATGCGTGGAGGGCACCAAGGGGCTCTACAGCTATTACGTCACCAGCGAGAAGAGCACCATCCCCTACCGCGTCCGTATCCGCACCGCCTCATTCCCCGCCATGCAGTTCATCCCACCGATCACCCGTGGTCACATGATCCCCGACCTCCTCGCCATCATCGCCGCCACCGATTTCGTACTCGCTGACATCGACCGCTGATCACCCATGCACCGATTCAACACCAACTAACCCGACCCCATGCTCAGCGAAGAGGAAAAACGAGAGATCGAAGCCGAATTGCCGCACTACGAACGGCGCCAGGCGCTCTGCATCGAAGCCTTGAAGATCGTGCAGAAGCACCACGGATGGGTCTCCGACGAAGCCGTGCGGGACGTCGGCGAGTTCCTCGGCATGAGCCCGCACCAGGTCGACAGCGTCGCAACTTTCTACAACCTCATCTATCGTCGCAAAGTCGGCCGCCACGTGATCCATGTCTGCGACAGCGTCAGCTGTTGGGTTCTCGGATGCGATGCTGTTCAGGACCGATTGTGCGAGATCCTTGGAATCAAACCGGGAGAGACGACGGACGACGAGCGATTTACGCTCCTGCCAATCCCGTGTCTCGGCGCATGCGATCACGCGCCCGCCATGCTGGTCGACAAGGACCTTCACGGCGATCTGACTCCCGACAATGTGGAAGCGCTCCTCGAACGATACACATGACGCCCCGACACCGACACAACTGCAGAGCGACCCCGCACGCTGACCGCGATCCGGATTGACCGTTCGCCATGGAACGCCCGCTCACAGAATTGATCGACCTCAGAGAAGGCCCGCTCGCACGGGAGGCCTACGAGCACGCCGGTGGCTATGAGGCCGCCCGGCGCGCCGTGTGCGACATGCCCCCCCGGGAGGTTATAAAGACGGTCGAGGACTCCGGACTGAAGGGGCGCGGCGGCGCCGGATTTCTGACCGGCATGAAGTGGGGCTTCGTCCCTGCGGGCGACGACGCCCCGCGTCCCCGGTACCTCATCTGCAACGCCGACGAAATGGAACCGGGCACCTTCAAGGACCGATACCTGATGGAGGGGAACCCGCACCAGCTGATCGAGGGCATGATCATCGCCGCCCACGCGATTCAGGCGGAGATCGGATATATATTTCTGCGCGACGAGTACCACCGCTCTGCTGAGGCGTTGCGCCGCGCGCTCGCGGAGGCCCGCGAGGCGGGTTATCTCGGGGACTCGGTGTTCGGGAGTGCGTTCTCCTGCGACATCCACCTGCACACCAGCGCAGGACGGTATATTTGCGGCGAGGAAACCGCCCTGCTCAACGCGCTGGAAGGACGGCGCGCGGTTCCCCGCGCGAAACCCCCGTTCCCTCCCGTGGTGGGCCTCTTCGGCAAGCCGACGATCGTCAACAACGTCGAAACCCTCTGCTGTGTTCCTCACATTGTCTCAAAGGGATCCAAATGGTTTCGCCAGCTCAGTCTGACGAGCGACGGTGGCACGAAAATTTTTGGAGTGAGCGGACGGGTCAAAAATCCGGGCCTCTGGGAGCTTCCGATGGGAACTCCCCTGCGCGAGGTAATCGAAGGACATGCCGGCGGGATGCGCGGGGGATACCGTTTTCGCGGCGTGATTCCCGGCGGCGCATCCACCGATTTTCTTGTAGAGGAACACCTCGATATCCCCCTCGACTTTGAGTCGGTACAAAAAGCCGGCAGCCGCCTCGGCACCGGGACCATGATCGTGCTCGACGACCGAACCTGTCCGGTCGGCATGGTTCACAACCTGGAGCGATTCTTCGCCCAGGAGTCGTGCGGGTGGTGCACGCCGTGCCGCGATGGCATTCCATGGATTCAGAAGACGCTGGCCGCCATCGAGGCGGGGCGGGGCCGACCCGATGACATCGAACTCCTGCACATGCACACCCGCCACCTCGGTCCGGGACGCACTTTTTGCGCGTTTGCACCCGGGGCCATGGAACCGCTCCAGAGCGCGCTCAAATACTTTGACGATGACTTCCGCCGCCACATCGCCGACGGCCGTTGTCCCTACAACAATCACCAAACCGGGAACAGCAATGGCAACCATCACCATTGACGGCCAATCCTACGAAGCAGATCCGTCCGCGAACCTCCTGCAGGCCGCGCTGACCCTCGGCTTCGACCTTCCCTATTTCTGCTGGCACCCGGCCCTCGGCTCGGTCGGCGCCTGCCGCCAGTGCGCCGTGCGGCAATACCGCGACGAAGAGGACACCACCGGGCAGATCGTCATGGCATGCATGGTTCCGGTGGCGGACGGATTGCGTTGCTCGATCGTCGAACCGGAAGCAGCGGAGTTCCGCGCTGAAGTCATCGAATGGCTGATGTCCAACCACCCGCACGATTGCCCGGTTTGCGACGAGGGGGGCGAGTGCCACCTCCAGGACATGACCGTTATGACCGGCCATTGCAAACGGCGTTTTCGATTCCCGAAGCGCACCTTTCGCAATCAGTATCTCGGTCCCTTCATCAATCATGAGATGAACCGCTGCATCCAGTGCTATCGATGCGTGCGATTTTACGGGGACTACGCAGGAGGCAGCGATCTGGTTGCGATGGCCGCCCACAATCATGTCTATTTCGGCCGACACGAGGAAGGCATTCTCGAAAACGAGTTCAGCGGCAACCTCGTCGAGATCTGCCCGACCGGTGTCTTCACCGACAAAACCCTGAAGCACCACTACAGCCGCAAATGGGACATGGTCTCCAGCCCCTCCGTCTGCTCCCACTGCGCCGTCGGGTGCAACACCATCGCCTCGACACGCTACGGGTCGGTTCGGCGAATCCTCAACCGATATCATCATGACATCAACGGGTACTTCCTCTGCGACCGGGGCCGCTTCGGATACACCTTCACCGACGCTGCCGACCGGCTGCGCCGGCCCCTGCTCCACCCGGACCGCGAACGGGATGTCGAGACGGTCGCAGAGCCGGCAGAGGCGATGAAGCGCATTCGCGAAATCTTTTCCGAGGCTACGGGAGTGGCGGGCATCGGATCGCCCCGGGCGTCGTTGGAATCGAACTACGCGCTGCGGAATCTCGTCGGTTCCGGCCGCTTCTCATCGGGTCTCCCTCGAATCGAGCACGATGCGACAACCGCCCTGCTGGAGGCGATGCGCAACGCGCCCGACGGTCCGGGCTCGCTGCGCGACGCTGAACGCGCCGACGCCGTCCTAATCCTCGGTGAAGACCCGAACAACACGGCGCCGCGGCTCGCCCTCGCCCTGCGCCAATCCGTGCGCAACGAACCGATCCGGGCGGATGCCGGTTCCCGTATTCCCCGTTGGCACGACCGCGCCATTCGCGATTTCGTCCAGGACCGCAAGGGACCGCTCTTCATCGCCTGGCCCGCGAGCACCCGCTTGGATGATCTGGCCGCGGGAACCCACCGCGCGGCACCCGATGAAATCGCCCGACTCGGGTTCGCGGTCGCCCATGCCATTGATCCGCAATCCCCCGCGGTCACCGATCTCGATGATTCCGCTTCCGATCTGGCCTCCCGCATCGCACGCGCCCTCAAGGAGGCTGATCGCCCCATGGTGGTATCCGGAACCGCCCTGCGCTCGCCCGCGATCATCGCCGCGGCCGCAGCAACCGTCCACGCCCTGCGCCGAACCGGAAGCGGCGGGAGCAGCTTCCTCGCCGTCGCTCCGGAAGCGAATACAATAGGGGATGCAATGCTTGAAGGCGCTCCGCTCGAGACCCTCGAACAACAACTGGAATCGGGCGAGGTGGACACGCTGGTCATCCTCGAAAACGACATCTATCGCCGCCTTCCCGCACCGGCCACCGATCGCATCATCAGCAAGGCGCGCCGGATCATCGCTCTCGACTCCATTGCAACGGCCACCACAAACCGTGCCGATGTGGTTCTGCCCGCCGGCAGTTTCGCAGAGAGCGACGGCACGTTTGTCAATCACGAGGGTCGGGCTCAACGATTCTTCCAACCGCTTCCCCCGGCCGGCGACGTCCTGGAAGCCTGGAGGTGGATCGGACGGATCGCCGCCGAAACCGGCACCAGCAAGCAGAACGAATGGGACCGCCTCGACCGTGTGCTGACGGCGCTCGCACGCGACTGTCCGGAGCTCGCCCCGGCTCGTGATGCCGCGCCCGATGCCGCCTTTCGAGCAAACGGACAGCGGTTCCCCCGCGCCCCGCGCAGGTTCAGCGGACGCACAAGCATCCTCTCCCATCTCTCAGTCCACGAGCCGAAACCTCCAGAGGATTCCGATTCACCGTTGAGCTTCACGATGGAAGGGCACTCCGGACAACCGCCCGCCGCGCTGGTCAGCCATTACTGGTCGCCGGGATGGAACTCCTCGCAAGCGCTCAACAAGTTCCAGTCGGAAGTCGCCGGCCCCGCACGCGGCGGTGATCCGGGTGCACGACTCATCCCCGGAAACGGACCGAACGAACGCCCGTCAACCGCAATTCCAGCGCCGGTCCCAGACGACGACCAGACCCTGCTTGCCGTTCCCTGTTATGAGGTCTTCGGTTCGGACGAATTAAGCGCTCGGGCACCCGCCGTCGCCGAACGCATACCGAAACCATACGTCGCGCTCGCGCCGACGGACGCCGAACACCACGGCCTCGACTCGGGGGATTCACTGAATCTCCTCATCGGAGAACTCAGAGTCTCGGCTCCGGTGCGGCTCGACCCGAAGCTTCCTCCCGGCCTCTGCGGCATTCCCGCGGGCATGCCGGGATGGTCCGTCCCTCATCTTCCCGCCCGTGCATCCGTTGTGACGTGACACGATGAACCCCACCCTGCAAACGCTCGCTGTAACGCTCGGGATTCTCTTCACCCTGCTGCACGTAGCGGCGGTGTTAATCTGGGTGGAACGGCGTCTGCTCGCTCTCCTGCAGGATCGGCTCGGCCCGAACCGCGCGGGGCCCCTCGGCCTCTTCATTATCGTCGCCGATGTGATCAAGATTTTCACCAAGGAGGACTGGATCCCGCCGTTCGCCGATCGCCCCCTCTACGTCATCGCTCCCGCGATCATCCTGCTCACGGCGCTGGTCGGATTCACAATCGTGCCCGTCGGTCCCGGGATGGTGGTGCTCGACCTCAACATCGGGATTCTGTTCTTCCTCGCGTTCTCATCGCTCGGAATCTACAGCACCGTGCTCGCCGGCTGGGCTTCCAACAGCAAGTACGCCCTGATCGGCGGCCTGCGGATGGCCGCCCAGATGTTCAGCTATGAGGTGTTTATGGGACTCTCCCTCATGGGCGTCGTGATCCTGGCCGGTTCCCTCAACCTCAGCGAAATCGTGGAAGCCCAGCGCGGGATGTGGTTCGTCCTCCCCCAGTTCCTCGGGTTTGTCATCTTCCTGCTCGCCGGCCTGGCTGAGACGCACCGACTTCCGTTCGACCTTCCCGAAGCGGAGAGCGAACTCGTTGCCGGGTTTCACACCGAGTATTCGAGCATGAAATTCGGCATCTTCTTTGTCGGCGAGTACATCGGGCTCACGCTCATCGCGGCGATGATCGTCACCCTGTTTTTCGGGGGATGGCTCGGCCCCGCATGGATTCCGGCTCCGTTGGTCTTCTGCTTCAAGACGTTCGCCTTCATCCTCTTCTTCATCCTGATGCGCGCCGCAATCCCGCGACCGCGCTTCGACCAAATGCTCTCGTGGGGATGGAAATACCTCCTTCCCCTCGCCCTCATCAACCTCATCGCAACCGGAGCGCTCGTTTTGATCCGCGCCGACTGACCCGGTGATCGCCATGACGCCAACCCGAAAGATTCGATTCAGCCTGAAGGCGAGACACGCTGTGCCGGACGCCCTCCGGTCCGGTGCCCCGGGTCTGGCTGGAAGTTGCGAAGCCGTCATATGCGAACGCGTTCGATCCCAGTTTCGATCAACGGGCCGCGCCTTTTAAACATTCAACCGCTTGCTCGCCCATGCTTAGCCTGATCAAGAGTCTATGGCTCGTCTTCCTTCATCTCTTCCGGAAGCGGTTCACCATCCAGTACCCGGAAGAGAAGGCATACCTCGCACCGCGCTACCGCGGTCGAATCATCCTTTCGCGCGATCCGGACGGCGGGGAACGCTGTGTCGCCTGCTACCTGTGCGCGGCGGCGTGTCCGGTCGAGTGTATCGCCCTTGACGCAACCGAAGACGAGAACGGACGGCGCTATCCCGACTTCTTCCGCATCAACTTCTCCCGGTGCATCTACTGCGGATACTGCGAGGAGGCTTGTCCGACCTACGCTATTCAGCTCGTTCCGGATTTTGAAATGGCGGAATACAATCGTCAGAACATGGTTTACGAAAAGGAGGACCTGCTCATCGACGGAGAAGGAAAGTACCACGGGTACAACTACTACAAGGTGGCCGGTATTGCCATCGGCGGCAAGGACAAGGGAGAAGGGGAAAATGAGTCGTCACCCATCGATCCAAAAGACCTGATGCCATGACCGTCGCCTTCTACATCACCGCCGCTATCGCACTGCTGACCACCATGCGGGTGGTCACACATACCAATGCCGTCCACGCTTTACTCTACTTCGTGATTTCGCTCCTGTCCGTCGCGCTTATGTTCTATTTGATCGGCGCCCCGTTCGTCGCCGCGCTCGAGGTCATCATCTACGCGGGCGCCATTATGGTGTTGTTTCTCTTCGTGATTATGATGCTCAACGTCGGCGAGGAACACGCGCGCCAGGAGAGAGACTGGCTGAGCCGGCGTTTCTGGGCCGGCCCCGGGGTCCTGTGCGCCGCGCTTCTTGCGATCACGGCATGGGTGATCATCGAAACCGCCCACCCGTCCGTCGGCCACGAGGTCGTCGGCGCCCGGGACGTTGGCGCCAGCCTCTTCGGGCCCTACCTGATCGCAGTCCAACTCGCCGCACTGCTGCTGCTCGGCGGACTCGTCGGCGCCTCCCACCTGCGGCGGCACGACCGCCGCACCCCCCTGCGAACCGATGGCGGGAAAGGAGGGGAATCATGATCGCGGAGATCCCTATGGAGCACGGCCTGCTCATCGCAGCTGTATTGTTCTGCCTCGGCCTGCTCGGGCTGCTCGTTCGGCGCAATCTGATCATCATGCTCATATCGGTCGAGATCATGCTCAACGCCGCCGGCCTTGCATTCATCGTCGCCGGCGCCCACTGGGGACAGCCCGACGGCCAGGTGATGTTCATCTTCATACTCACCATGGCCGCGGCCGAGGTCGCTGTCGGCCTCGCCGTGATCCTGCAATTCTACTGGAAGCACCATTCGCTCGATGCCGACCTCGCATCCACCATGAAAGGCTGACCCATGTACGACCTCGTATGGCTCCTTCCCGCGCTTCCATTCGCCGGATTCCTCGTCCTCACGTTAGGCGGTCCGCGGATATCGCGCGGCGCCTGCGCGTGGATCGCCTGTTCGACCGTCGGAATCTCCACGGCTATCATGCTCGCGTTCGCCGTGGGCTTTCTGATTCACCCGCCGGCCGAACACGCCCACACCCTGACCCTGTGGCGATGGATTCCGCTCGAGGCCGTCGGGATCCCCTTCTCTCTCCGCCTCGACACGCTCAGCCAGGCTATGGCATCGGTGATAACCGGCGTTGGATTTCTGATACACCTGTATTCCACGGAGTACATGAAAATGGATCCCGACTACAACCGGTTCTTTGCCTACCTCAACCTGTTCGTAGGATTCATGCTGTTGCTCGTCCTCGCCGACAACTTCGTCCTGCTGCTCGTGGGATGGGAGGGCGTCGGGCTCTGCAGTTACCTGTTGATCGGATTCTGGTACCGCGACCCCGCCAACGGCCGTGCTGCCCGCAAGGCGTTCGTGGTGACGCGCATCGGCGACGCGGCGCTTCTGATTGGGATCTTCCTTATTTTCGCGGAACTCGGCACGCTGCACATCCCCGAGGTGCTCGCGCTCGCCCCGGAACGGTGGGAACTCGGCTCCGGGGTTGCGCTGGCTGCGGCGCTCCTGATCCTGGGTGGGGCGGTCGGAAAGTCGGCGCAGCTTCCCCTGCAGACATGGCTCCCGGACGCCATGGCCGGACCGACCCCGGTCAGCGCCCTGATCCACGCGGCGACGATGGTGACGGCGGGCGTCTATCTGATCGCCCGAACGCACGGCCTCTTCGAACTCGCCCCCCCGGCGATGCAAACGGTCGCGGTGATCGGATCCGTAACACTGTTCACGGCCGCGTGCGCCGCACTCGTTCAGCGCGACATCAAACGCGTCCTCGCCTACTCCACGATCAGCCAGATCGGATACATGTTCCTCGCGCTCGGTGTCGGCGCCTGGGCGGGAGCGCTCTTCCACTTCATGACCCACGCCTGGTTCAAAGCGCTGCTCTTTCTCGCCGCGGGCGCCGTCATCAATGCACTGCACCACGAACAGGATCTCTTCCGGATGGGCGGGCTCCGCAAGAAATTACCTCTGGTCTTCTGGACGTTTCTAATCGGAGCTGCGTGCCTCGCGGCGCTGCCGCTTGTCACGTCCGGTTTCTACAGTAAAGAGAAGCTCCTGTGGGATGTCTGGATCTCCCCCTACGGCGGGCCGTGGTTCTGGGCGGTCGCGATGGCGGGCGCGTTTGTGACGGCGCTCTACTCCGCCCGCCTGGTGGCGCTGGTCTTCTTCGGCCCGGCGCGGACTCAGGTCAGTGCACGGCCGGGCGGGCGCGTCGGGTTCGTCCTCGTCATTCTGGCGATATGGTCGCTCATCGGGGGCGGAATCGAACTGCCGCACACGTTTGCCCACGTCACCGTTTTCTCGGACTTTGTGGCCATGACGATTCCCACATTGGTCGAACTGCCGCCCGGCCTCGACGCCCAGCTCTGGACGCTCCTGGCCGTCGCCTCGGTGATCGTCGTCGCCGGTGCGACGCTCGGAGCCTGGCTGTACGGCGCCGGCGCGCCGGCCCGCGAAGCACTCGCGGCACGCACCGGCGCCGTACACCGATTCCTCATGAACGGGTGGGAATTCGACCGTCTCTACGACACCATTCTGGTGCGCCCGTACGTGCGGCTCGCCGAATGGAACCGGGCCGATGGTGTCGACAAGGCGGTATTTCTCATCACCGGGCTCACACGCGCCGCCCACGTCGCCATTCAGCGCACCCAGCACGGCCAGCTCCGGCGCTATGCAGCCGGCGTCGCCACCGGTGCCGTGATCATCCTGCTCATCATGCTCTTCCAATGATCTTGTTCTGGCTCATTGCTCTTCCCGCTCTCGGCGGGGTATTCGCGCTGCTGGCCGGGCGCAGAAGTCCGGAAGCCGCGCGCTGGATCTCGATCGCCGCCCTCGCCGCCGGTTTCGCGCTCGCAATCCCATACCTCGGCCGGGCCACGGAGACCGGTTGGCTCGCCGAGTTCAGCCTCCCCTGGATTCCGCGGCTCGGGATATCGTTCCACCTTGCGATGGACGGGTTGAGCCTCCTGCTCGTGCTTCTGACCTACCTGCTCGGAATCCTGTCCGTCGTCGTCTCATGGCGGTCGATCGACCGGCGCGTCGGATTCTTTCATTTCAACATGCTGTGGATTCTCACGGGAACCATCGGCGTGTTTATCGCAACCGACCTCTTCCTGTTCTTCTTCTTCTGGGAGCTGATGGTGTTGCCGATGTTTCTGGTCATCGGGATTTGGGGCCACGAGAACCGCAACTACGCCGCGATCAAGTTTTTCATTTTCACCCAGGCCAGCGGACTCCTCTTGCTCGTCGCGATCGTCGGTCTTGCCTTCGCGCACTTCCACACCACCGGCGTGCTGACCTTCCATTACGACGAACTCCTCGGCGCCGAATTGACCGCCGTGGCGCAGATGTGGTTGATGCTGGGATTCTTCGTCGCGTTCGCCGTGAAGGTTCCGGCGTTTCCATTTCACACCTGGCTCGCCGATGCCCACAGTGAAGCCCCGACGGGAGGGAGTGTGATTCTCGCCGGTGTTTTGCTGAAGACGGGCGGATACGGCCTGATCCGGTTTGTCGTGCCGCTGTTTCCGGAGGCATCGGCGGCATTCGCACCGTACGCGATGGCAATGGGGGTCGCAGGCATCCTCTACGGTGCAAAGCTCGCTTTCGCGCAATCGGATTTGAAGCGGCTGATCGCCTACACGAGCATCAGCCACATGGGATTCATCCTGCTCGGAGTCTTCTCGTGGAATGAGCTCGCGCTGCAGGGAAGCGTCGTTCAGATGATTTGCCACGGATTCAGCACCGGCGCATTGTTCATTCTCGCCGGGTGCCTGTACGACCGGATCCACACCCGCGATCTATCCCGCATGGGCGGCTTCCGCGACCAGGCCCCGCGCATGGCCGCGCTGGGGCTCTTCTTTGCGATGGCCTCGCTGGGATTGCCCGGGCTCGGAAATTTCATCGGCGAATTTCTGGTTCTGGTCGGCGCGTTTCAGGCAAGCGTGCCACTGACCGTGCTGGCGACGCTCGGCGTGGTCGCCGCGGCTGTCTACTCGCTCTGGATCGTGCAGCGGGTCTTCCACGGAACGCCCCATTCCTCATCGCGCATCACAGACCTCAACCTCCGGGAGTTCGGGGCACTGGCAGTCCTGCTGATCGGGCTCCTCTGGTTCGGCCTCTACCCAAAACCACTCCTCGACACGGCCGACAAACCGTTGCGGGAACTGCGCAATCACGCCTCCGAACGGTTTGAGCGTGCCACGGAACTGCGCCGGCACGGGGAGGCGGTGTTCCGCATTCCCGACCCCGGGGCGCAAACGCACCCGGTTCGCAGAACCGACGCTCCGGAAACACACCGGCACTCCGCCGCAACCATCGCACTCCCATGAACGCGATCGACGCACTGGCCATCCTCCCGCTGATCATCGTCGCCGCCGGCGCGCTCGTCGTCATGCTGGTAATCTCGTTCTACCGCAATCAGACGGTCTCGGCGCTTCTCACCATCATTACCCTGGTTACAGCGATAGTGAGTCTGCCGACTGCCGGTGGAGTCGCACCGCATATGGTCGGTTCACTACTGCGCATCGACGCGTTCGCCCTCTACTATATCGGATTGATCCTGCTCGCATCGCTGGCGGTTACGGTCCTCTCGCACAGCTACTTCGAGAAGTACCGGATGGAACGCGGCGAATTCTACATCCTGCTGCTCCTCTCGGTCCTCGGAGCGCTCGTTCTCCCGGCGACAACGCATTTCATCACGTTCTTCCTGGGGCTCGAGCTCCTCTCCGTCTCGCTCTACGTGATGGTCGGCTACATTTTCACAAAGGAACGCGCCCTGGAAGCGACGATCAAATACCTCTTCCTCGCCGCCGCGACATCTGCGTTTCTCCTTTTCGGGATGGCGTTGATCTACGCGTACACCGGAAGTATGGCGTTTTATGACGTCGCGGTCGTCACCCAGATCGAGCGTACCCCGAATCCCCTGCTGCTGGCGGGCGCAGCCCTGATCTTTGTGGGGGCGGGATTCAAACTCTCGGTGGTCCCGTTCCACCAGTGGACACCCGACATCTATCAGGGCGCTCCGGCTCCGGTGACCGCCTTCCTCGCCACGGTTTCCAAAGCGGCTGTGCTGGCGGTGGTGCTGCGTTTTGTGCATCAGGCCGGCCTCCTCGCCCACCCTGGGACCTTTACCGCCCTGGCCGTGATTGCGGTGGCCTCAATGACCATCGGCAACCTCCTGGCGCTCTTCCAGGACAACATCAAGCGAATCCTGGCATACTCCTCGATCGCCCATTTTGGATACCTGTTCGTGGCGCTGCTCTCCGCGGGAGAACTCGGACTCGAAGCGGCGACATTTTACCTGACGGTGTACATGACGGCGGTGCTGGGCGCATTCGGCGTCGTGAGTTACATGACCCCGGCCGACCGGGAAGCCGACACGGTGGCCGACTACCGCGGCCTCTTCTGGAGGCGTCCGGCCATCGCCACCACCTTTGCGATCATGCTGTTCTCACTGATCGGGCTGCCTCTGACCGCCGGATTCATGGGAAAGCTCCTTCTCGTCAGTGCCGGCATTGCAGCAAATCAATGGTTTCTGGTTCTCTGGTTGGTGTTGAACAGCGCGGTCGGGTTATATTACTACCTGCGCATTGTGGTGGCGATGTACACACGCGTAGATTCGGAACAATCCGATGAATCCCACCGCCCGTCCACACCGCCGTTTGCCCTCACAATCGGTGCGGTGCTTACCGTACTGGTCCTTATCATCGTATTGATGGGAGTTTACCCAGAGCCAATGCTCGAGTGGATCCGCCTGATCACCTACCGCCAGTAATCACCCCCCTCATCACCTCCAACCACCATGCAAACGAAGACAACCGTTTCAAAAATTCTCGAACACAAGGGTTCACACGTACACTCCGTCGGTCCGGAGGCCGCCATCGTGGAAGCCGTACGATTGATGAATCAACGGAAGGTGGGCGCCCTGCTCGTGATCCATAACAACCGTCCCGTCGGCATGCTCACCGAACGAGACGTGCTCTTGCGTGTCGTCGATGCCGGTCGGGACCCAAAGTCAACCCAGGTCCGGGCGGTAATGACCGAAAACCTCATTGTAGTCAGACCAACCGCGACGATCGAAGATGCGATGCGCATCATTACACAAAAGCGATGCCGCCATCTTCCCGTAATTCAGGACGACGCCCTGGTCGGACTCGTTTCAATCGGGGATATCATGCGCTGGTTGGTTCGCGAACATGAAAACTATATCGAAAATCTCCTCGACTACATCTCCGGACCCTACCCGTCCTGATTCGGCGCCCGCCCCTGCCGAGCGGTCCCGCCATACCGCTCCGGAGGGCGGTACGGTGTTGACAATGCTTTCCGGTATGATTATCCACGCTACTTATTCCGTTCAGCGCAGCTCCGACCTCTTTTCCGGTTAGGGGCAGGCATTCGACAACCCCAAACCATTCGCGATTATGAGCACCGTTCGCATACTCCTCAAGCACAAGGGATCCGCAACGATCCATGCCATCTCGCCCGATAGTACCACCTACGAAGCGTTGCAGATCATGGCCGATCACGACATCGGGGCGGTCACGGTCATGGAAGGCGGCCGACTCCTCGGGTTGCTTACCGAACGGGAGTATGCCCGGCGTATCGTACTCGAGGGGAGAAAATCCCGTCATACCCCGGTGCGCGAGACGATGCGTATCAATCTTCACACGGTCAACGCGGATACACCGATCCGCGAATGCATGCGGTTGATGACCCACCACAAAATTCGATATCTGCCCGTCAAGGACGGTGAACAGCTGATCGGACTCGTCAGCATAGGGGACGTGATCAAATCGCTTCTCATTGAGCAGGAGAGCAACGTCGAGCATCTCCAGAAATACATAACCGGCTGCGATTACGGTATTTAATACTATAATGAGACGATAAAGTATGGCGTCGCGTCAGCGCTGGAAATGCTTTATCGTCGTTCGTTATGGATGGAACAGTCTATACCGTGACGGCAAATCTGCTCGCGGAAACGACCGCTTATTACCCACGGTTTTCACAGGGCGAAACACACCGTGCCGAACAGGAATCATTCCAGGTCGGAGGTAAAGGGATCAACGTCTCTCGAGCGACGCATCTCCTGAACCGGAAGACGCACGCTGTTTACTTTCCCGCCGGTTGTACCGGGGCGCGTTGTGCCGAGTGGCTTCAGAACGAACCGTTCCCATCGACCCACTTCACCATGGCCGGCGAAACGCGCGAAGGATGGGTGGCGCGGGTTCCCGACCAACCGGAGACCACGTTCCTCGGGCTCGACCGGCCGGTCGAGCCGACCGCCTGGAATAAAGCCCTCGGTTTTCTCGAAGAGAACCTGCGTGTCGGAGACGTGCTGGCACTATGCGGGAGCGTCCCCGGATGGAACCGCGAGCTGAGCGACCCCCTCCACGCCCTGCTTCGGTTGATCGTTGCCCGAAACCCGATTTCTATCGACACCTACGGGCCGCCACTTCGCGAGCTGGCCAAGCTTCCGATTCTCCTCGTAAAAATTAACGCGCGGGAGTTGGAAACACTCGTCGGCAGGCCCGTGACCGATGAGGCGATGCCACAGCTTCTCACCGAGTTGGGGGCGAGCCATCCGGTGCGCAACTGGGTGGTTTCGAACGGTGCGGCCGCAGTCTGGGCACGGGATGAGAACGGACATACCTTCAACGTCATGCCGCCGCGGATCCGCGAGGTTTCTCCGGTCGGCTGTGGCGATGTGCTCCACGCAGCCATCCTCGACGCACTCCTTGCGGATTCGGCGCTGGATGAAGCCGTGTACCGTGCCGTTCCTCTCGCCGCGGCATGCGCAGCCAACCCGGGAGTTAGCGATTTCCCGCTCGAAGCGATCCCGGATCTTCGGCGCCGATAGCCCGGGCGGCCGATTGGGCTAGGTCTCGGCAAGGAAGCGCTCGGGGTCGGTGTGGCGATCGTAGTCGATCTCGGGAAATCCGAAGCCGAACAGCTTGAGGAAGTCGCTGCGGTATCCCTCGAAGTCGGAGATCTCGTTCAAATTCTCCGTCGTGACGTGGCCCCACAACTCGCGAACCTCAGACTGAACATCCTCGCGCATCTCCCAGTCATCGACGCGCACGCGGCCGCACTCATCCAGTTCGATAGGCGCATCGTTGAAGAGCCGGTCTTGAAAGAGTCGCTGAATTTGCTCGATACAGCCCTCGTGAATCTTCTTCTCCTTCATCACCTTGAACAGGATCGAGATATAGAGCGGAACCACCGGGATTGCGCTGCTTGCCTGGGTGACGACCGCTTTGTTGACGCTCAGGAGCGCGCGTCCACCCCGTTTGCCGAGCCGGGCATCCAATTCGCCGGCGGTCGCGAGTAAATGCTTCTTGGCCTGCCCGATGGTTCCATCGCGATAGATCGGCCAGGTAATCTCAGGACCGATGTAGTCGTAGGCCACCGTCGTGACCCCATCGGCGAGGACGCCGCCGGCATCGAGCGCCGCGATCCACCGGTTCCAGTCCTCTCCGCCCATGACTTTGACCGTGGAAGCCACCTCCGACTCGTCAGACGGTTCAATTGTAACATCCTGGACGATCTCCTTGTCCGTATCAACCGTCTTGGCAGTGTAAGCACGACCGATCGGTTTCAGGACGGAGGTATAGGTCTCCCCGGTATCAGGGTCGGTGCGCCGGGGCGCGGCGAGGCTGTATACGACGAGGTCCACAGCGCCGAGGTTTTCCCGAATCAGCCGAACCGCCCGATCCTTGACCTCGTCCTGAAACGCGTCGCCGTTGATGCTGCGCGCCCAGATTCCTTCCATCTGCGCCGCCTTCTCGACGGCCACCGAGTTATAGTACCCGGCACTGGCCGGCTTGCCGTTCATCGGCGGGCGCTCGTAGAAGACGCCCAGCGTCGCGGCATTGTAACCAAAAGCGCCTGCGATTCGTGATGCGAGTCCGTATCCAGTACTGGCGCCCAGGACAAGAATCCGTCGTGGGCCCCC
Source organism: Opitutales bacterium (assembly GCA_007133065.1). Taxonomy (GTDB): domain Bacteria; phylum Verrucomicrobiota; class Verrucomicrobiia; order Opitutales; family Oceanipulchritudinaceae; genus SLNJ01. The sequence goes on along the minus strand of SLNJ01000005.1, from coordinate 17,561 downwards.
TGTGGATCGTTTCCCTGACCGGACTGTTTTGATCTGCTCCTGAACGTGTGCGGCACATCCATCCGGATGTGCCGTAACACAAACAAATCCTCTGACTTTCGGTTTGATTATCATCATGCGGCTGATTGCGATAAACTCAAACGAACGGCAGTATTGCAATATCGGAAAGAGTTCAAATGAAAAAGAATCTTGCCCCGAATCGCCTCACCGCGATGATCCGGGAATGCACTTTACGGTGAAGAGAGATTGCATACAGCCGGATCCTGATCGCCTTCGAGTCGGAGATCGCGGTATCCCGCACCCGTCGGCCAGTTCTCCGGAATGACCACGGGACTGGAACTTGACCGAGGGGCGCTCACGCGCCGGATACTCGCCGGAATGGGCATCGGCTTTTTGCTGGGGTGTTTGCTCTTTCTGATCCTGGAACGAAGCGATCCGGAAGGGGTCGTTCACGGTGCCATCTCCACGGGCTTGGTCGAGGGGCTTCTCCACGCGATCGGCCAGATATTCCTATCATGCCTGCAAATGCTGGTGGTCCCTCTCGTGTTCGTCTCTCTGCTTTGTGGAACGGCCGCGCTCGACGACATCCGGAGGCTCGGCAGGGTAGGCGTGAAAACCTTCCTGCTGTACTTGGCCACCACCTCCGCTGCGATCACCTTCGCTCTTGGGCTTGCGCTGCTAGTGCGGCCCGGGGTCGGATTCGACCTGGACGCGGTCACGGCCACATTCGAGCCGTCGGCTCCCCCCGCGCTCGTCGACGTGATCATCGGGATTTTCCCCCGCAATCCGATCGATGCGATGGCGGAAGGGAATATGCTCCAGATTATCGTCTTTGCGATCCTGCTTGGGATCGCCATCTCGTTTTCCGGAGACCACGGCAAACGCCTGCTGGAGTTTTTCAAGGACCTGAACGAAGCGATTATGAAACTCGTAACGCTGGTCATGCTGGTGGCGCCATACGGTGTCTTTGCATTGATCGCGCGCACGTTTGCAACGCAGGGATATGATGCGTTCGGCCCGCTGGCAAAATACTTTCTACTGGTGCTGGTCGTGCTCGTGCTGCACGGGTTTCTGGTATATCCACTCCTCCTGAGATTACTCGGCGGGCTCGATCCGATTCGCTTCCTGCGCAAGATCCGGGCCGTACAGATTTTCGGATTCAGCACGGCAAGCAGCGCCGCCACGATTCCGGTCACACTGGCCACGGTTGAGAAAAAGCTCGGGGTTCACAGGTCGATCGGCTCCTTCACCGTGCCGCTCGGCGCCACGATCAACATGGACGGGACCGCGATCATGCAGGGGGTGGCAACCGTATTCATCGCGCAGTCGTACGGCATCGATATCGGCGTAACAGGCTACCTGATGGTTGTCCTTACTGCGACCCTGGCATCCATTGGAACGGCCGGGGTCCCGGGAGCAGGGCTGATTATGCTGGCCATGGTACTCAACCAGGTCGGCCTGCCCGTAGAAGGAATCGCGCTCATCATCGGTGTCGACCGCATCCTTGATATGGTGCGCACGGCGGTGAACGTCACAGGCGACGCCACCGTCAGCTGCATCGTTGCAAAATCGGAGAACCGGCTCGACCGGGACACCTTCGACGGGGACTCGTAAGCCCGTTCGTGAAACATCCCCGTCATTCCACCACGATCTGCCGTGGATCGGAATCGGCCCGGATTGCCGGGGCATGTACTGCCTCTACGACCGTGGGGCGTATGTGGAACGCCCCGGCGTGCTCGGCCCGCAAACGGTATCGAAACTCCCAGATCCCCTCGGGCAGGCGGTCCAGATAACCCCGCAATGAACTGGGGCCGAAATCGGGGTAAAAGGCAATCGTCTCCTCAATCGCGGCTTGGTTCCGAACCGCCGTCGGTGTTGGACCTGTGTGCTCATGATGCGGCACTAGCGGGGTGAACCGCGCCCACACGTCCGTGCCGGGAGGCCGGATGATCTCGAGTCCCGCCGCCCGAAAATCCTCAAAGCGCAGGTACGGAATATCGGTTTCTGCTGTCACACGCAGGACCGATTCGATCCGGTCGCCAACCCGGATTGGCTCTCCCTCAAGCAGGGGAATACGTTCTTCCACGTATCCCTCAAGGAGTGTCTGTCGCTCAATGATCCGGTTGTAGGCCCGGCGAACCGCAAGCGGATCTCCTTCCAGGTGCCGGTCCGGCAACGCGACCTCGCGACCGGACCGCACGTTGAAGTTCAAAGGACCAGAGCCCTCCAGGCGGCGGAATACAATCGTGTTGGAGTCCGTTTCGACCCAAGCGGGCGGGACTTCGAATCGGCTGCGACGGTCGAGTATGTTTTCAACGGTCACCCTCTCTTCCGAGAGCACCCGGCCGTTGACCGTAACCTCAAACGCGAGCGTGGAATCCATTTTGTCGTTCAGGAACAGGTAGCGACTCAAGGCGACCGTGGCGATTGCACTCGCGCGGGCATCCCCCCAATCCCGGTTCTCCCGGCGCGCGAGCAGCCATGCCACAATGGGATCGACCAGTTCGTGGCCCGGATCCGCCTCAAGGAGCGTCCAGAGGCCGAGCGCGGTCGCCTCGATTGCGCTCCCATCGCCGGCCAATTCATCCCCCCCGGGCCAGAAAGCGCGCGGGATCACGGCGGCCACTGGGTCGGCCGTGCGGCTGTCGGCAAGGAATATCCTGTGATCGGGATTCACCTCCCGCCGGACAAACGCACGGAGTTCCTCGACCAGTAGGCGGGCATCCTCATCGAATCCGAAAAACCGGGCTGCAAGCGCCAGGTGCCCGCGCGCGGCGTTGCTCAGCACCTCCCGATTGCGCATCAGTGAGACAAACGTCCGGGCTTCGAAACGGGTGGGACGTTGCTCCGCGTCCCGCAATGCATTGAGAGCCAGCGCGTGCAGCATCCACGCCTGGACCGCCGCACTGTCCCTGTGATCGACCAAGGCTCGATTGAGCCAGATCCGGGCCGCCTCCAAAGCGGATTCGCAGACGGGAATATTCATCTGAGCGGCGAGCGTCAACGCCCATAGCGCGTAGGCTGTGGTCGCTGAGTCCGGCTCGGCGCCCGGAATCCACCCCCATCCCCCCGCTTCGCTCCGGTTCCCGGCGATCTCATGTACGCGTTCCGCGAGCCAGCGCTCCAACTCGAACCCGCTCCCGACACCGGAAATCTCCGATCCCAGGCGCTCCTCAACCCGTCCGCGGTCGAACCCGGTCCGTTCCAGGGCATGCGCGACAGCGGCTGTCGCCGCCACACTTCCAGCCGGTGACTCGACACGCGAATCCGCTGCGGAGATCTGGGCGGCCACGGACTCGACCAGCACCGCAGCCAAACCCGGACTGGCGAACACCTCCAGCCTGCCGGGCGCTCCGGGTTCGCCATCGCGGAACTCAGGGTGCACCAGGATCCGTTCAGCCGACAACCGGCCGCCCACACTGCTCCATCGTACAAGCCCGGGCTCACGGATCTCAATGACTTCGCTCACACGATCGGAGTACCTTCCCGCGTCCACTGCGAGCGTGAGGCCGACAGGACCCGTCGCCGCGGCTCGTGCCTCCCATTCAAGGCGCTGAAAGCCGTGCGGATCGATCGTTACGGTTCGCCGTGCATCCGATACCTCCATCCGCGATTCCTCTTCACTGACAAGCCGAACATCCGCGTGCATCGGATCATGTGTCTTGTTCTGCAATACTGCGGTAATCGTCGTGTGATCGCCGGTTACAAGAAAGCGCGGATGCTGCAGGCGGGCCGTCAGCGGCATGCGCGTGCTCACTTCCGCGATTCCCTGCCCCACCCGCGTCTCGGAGTCGACCGCCCACACCACCGCACGCCAATTCATCCGCTCATTGGGAAATCGCACCTCGGCGACCGCCCGTCCCGCCTCGTCGCTCTGCAGCTCCGGAATCCACAATGCAGCGGTGGCCACAACATCCTCCTGCGGACCGGGTCGCAACGCCGTATCTTCTGTTGCACCCCGAACGCGATTTTCCCGATTTCGGGACACCGCGGCCGCCCGTCGAATGATGGTCCCGCGATCGGTCGAGGCGGCGGCGGCGGTATCGCTTCGCAGACGGAAGAACGGCCGTTCGTCGAGGGATGTTACCATGGTCCCCGCATACGCAACCCGGCGGTCATAGAAAAAATCCCGAATCGCGCGGGCATCCTCCGGCAGCAGCTCTTCCGCCGAGTCCATCGGCACGACGGCCAGGGCGAGATCCACATTCGGCACCGGATCGCCCGCATGGTCACGGACCAATATCTCGAATCGCCCGCTCGCCCCCGGGTGGTATCCGTCCGCATCCGGCTCCAGGATTACCTCGATGCTTCGGTCACCGGCGATCACACTGATTTCCCTGCGATCGTAGATCACCTGTTGTTCGGAAACCATAACGGCATTGAAGAACACGTTGGGTACATGCTCGAGTCCGATCGGAATGTTGAGCAGCGCCGCGGTTCCTTCCATCTGAAGGGTTCGAACACCGCTTAGCGTACCCCGGTCCACGGAAAAAAGCACGTACCCATGGGTCCCCGGCGTGGATACAATGATCGGCAGCTGTGTGCCGGTCCGGACGGCGTCGCGATCGACAATCACCTCGAGGCCTGATCCGCGGTACCCAATGTCCGTCCGCTCCGGCTCCGCAACCCAGATCGCGGTATCGGCCTTGACGGGTGCGTTCTTCAGATCGCGGCTGATCCATGAGAACCGATAATACCCTTGATCGAGGGGCACGAACCGATGAATGAGTCGTCCGTCGGCATCCGTCTCCAATGACAGGACCGTCACCTCGTCGACGTCATAGCCCTCCCGCTCGAGCATGTAGTCTCCGGGACTCGGCCCGAACGAGAAGAATCCGCCCGACCGGCCCCGGAGCTGACGCAGTTCGCGGCCGGAGATCTCCCGTCCCCGCCGATCGACCCAGACCTCGCGCCACTCTTCACGCGTGATGCGAAGCACACCGGCCACCGACACCGCCTCCCCGCCCGCGTCCCGGGTCGTGATGCTCAAATCGACCGGTTCGTTCGGCCGAAAGATCCGGTGCGGAACACGAACCTCCGCATGGTGCCCCAGTCGCGTCACCCACGCCACCCGCTCGGCTCGTAACACCCGGCCGGAAGAGTCAGCCATGCGGGCTCGGACCCGGTACTCGTAATCACGATCGACCCGCAACGACGTCTCATAGTAGAAACCGGCCAACCCCCGCGGATCGCTCTCCACCGTTTCGCGATAGACAACCTCCCCAGCTAGCGGACTCGCGTCAGAATCCTCGTCTCCGGACAAATTGACCGTACCGGGATTGTAATCAAACGGGCGCTTGACGATGGTCAAATCGATCGGAGCTTGTGAAACCGGTTCGTCGGACGCCCGGAACGCCACCTGAACCGCTCCGGATAAAACAGCACCGGGATCCAGAGTGGAACCGGAATGCAGCGTCAGGTTCATCTGCAGTTCCCGATGCCGGTATCCCTCGACCCGAAATACCTCAGTCGGCGTGGTCCACGCTTCGGAATGCGGCGGACTGAACGCGATCCGGTAGACTCCCTCAGCCCATCCACTGCCGAGCTCCAGAGCCCCGTGAACACTGCCATGCGCGCTGCTGTCGTCCACGCCCTCCGCGACGATCCGCTCCAGGGGGTCAAAAATCCGCCACGCCAAGTCAGTCGTACGCAGGACGGTGTACCCGCGGCTGTCACCGCGACGCAGGATCGCCTTCCAGTGAACGGTGTCGCCGATCTTATACTGCGGACGCGCCGCAAATGCGTAGGCCAGAACTGCGTCTGCCGGAATCGACTCCTCAGGGGATATGGAAGCCGTCGCGAATCCCTGCCGGAGCCCGCTTCCCGCAACGACCAGAAGCTGCGACTCCTTTTTCTGCTCGGAGAATTCAAGCGAGAACAACCCGGATCCATCCGTACGCAACCGAATTCCGGCCCTGGATGCCGGTTCGCCGGAAGCCGGCGGGCGCTCCGCCTGCCACACACGGACCGGAGCATCCGGAATCGGTGCCCCGGTGACCGCATCCGCCAAGTACCCGTGCAGGTGACGGGGTCTCATCATCACCACAAGCACGGCGTCGGAAATCAACAAGAGCTCCCGGGCATTCGTTCCGCCGTCGGGATCGCTCGCGCGAACCAGGTAAGCGCCGTCCTGGAGTTCATCTGAGAGCCGCAATACCTCCTCGCCGTAGTAATGCGGGAGTCGCGGTGAAAGGTCGAGCTCCGCAGTGATCACGGGATCCAAGTCCGCCGGGACCGTCAATCTTTCAACCCACCGATCAGACTCCGAAAACCGTTCGTCCAAACCGGGGCTCTCCGTCAACTGGATCGGAAACACACGGACGCGTACCGATTCCAGGTTCCGCCAGCGCAGGTGGATTTGAGGCTCCGTGCCAGGAGGGTAGGTCACGGGAACACCAATCTCCAGAACCGGTCTGCGAATCGCTTCGATCGCCCGCTCGGCGCGGGCACGATCCTGGGATTCCCCGCCCGGGTCGGCCGCGATGATCCTCGCGTAACAGTCGAGTGCGAGCTCGTAGTCCGGTTCGAGCAGGGGGTCGCCTTGATCATCGAAAAAAGCTGTCCCCGCCGTCGCGGCCCACTCGGCGAAGTGGAAGAGAATCTTCACATACCGCTCTCCCCCCGGATCGGCGGCAAGGGCGTGTTCAAATTCGGCACGGATACGCTCGGGTTGCTGGAGGCGGCCAGGCAGCCGCCGATAGGCGCGCGCCAGCAGCAAGTGAACCCGGGCACGCTCCTCCGGCGTCTCAGCCAGGGCCCGCGCATTCTCCAGCAGACGCATGGGAACAAGCGGATAAACCGTTTCAGCATCACCTGATTCCGTGGAAAGACGCCAGACGATGTTGAGATAACGTTCGCGAGCCGGCTCGATCTCGCGCGATCCACCCCACCACGCCAGCGCCTTCTCGAAATGCCAGAGGGCGGTCACCCGGTCGGCCGCCCGGGTCAAGTAGTAATCGCCGAGCGACTCATGAACTTCCGCCCACAAGCGAGGCGGCCGTCCTCCGGGAACAGCGAGCGTCTCGGCAAGACTGGAGAGGGCCGAAATGACGAGTCGCCGCACCCATGGTTGTTCCAACGTCGCCGGCGCGTTGCGCCATGTACGATCCAGATCGCGAAATTGGGCGGACAAATCCGCCGCACCGGGAACATCCGACTCGATTCGTGTTGGCGGATCCCCATCCACATGGGCTTCCTCGCCAACCGATTCAACCCCTGCGCACAACGGCGCCATCGCCACGAGCATCACCAGCAACGATGGCAGATGCCACCCGCTAACAACAGCGGGGACGCCCGCCAATCGAACGACTGGCACACGAGTGGACGCCCGATACTCTGAACCGTCGGGACAATCCGAACGCGAACGTTTGATCAAACGAACTCTCAATGAGCCGATCCTGAAGCAATCGCGGCTGAAGGGAAATCAAATTCGGAGGCCCCACGCCAGCCTTGCGATGGGCGTTCAGCCCCCCGTCAATTTCCGACGAACTCCGGTTTCTCGCTCCATGACCCCGGGTTCCGATGTCCTGTCTCAGGCATCTTCACCCTTCGCGAAAACCGCCTGCTGGTCGCGCTGCGCGGCGGCTTCCGCACGCTCCAGCGCGTCCAATACGATCCCTGGAGTCAGCAGTTCGGGAAGGATGATCGGCTCGTCCAATCCGGGGGCGTACACCACATTGAAGGGGATCGCCGATCGGCCGTAGCTCGCAAGCTCGTCGGTGATTCGGTCGTCGCGGTTCGTCCAGTCGGCCTGGAGCGCCACGACCTCGAGTTCGCGGAATCGCTCGAGGACGCGGCGCGAACGGAACACATTCATCTTGTTCGTCAGACAGGTCGCACACCACCGCGCGGTAAAATCGACGTAGAGGATGTTGCCCTCATCGAGGAGTCGTTCTTCCCGCTCCTTGGACCAGTCCCGCCACTCTACGGCGAGCGGATCATCGCCGGTCCGTTCGGCGGGGTACGCCGCCAGGATCCCTCCGCCGAGCAACAGAAGGGTCGCCACCCGTGCGATGCGCCGCACGCGCGGCGTTCGCTTCGCCGTGCCGTAACGCCCGTACATCCATGCGGCAAGCGCGATGAGCACGAGCCCGAGAAAAAGCCAGAGCAGAGCAAAGTGTCCGTAGCGCTCAGGGACCAGTTGGCCGGCCAGAACCCAAAGGAGGAAGCCAACCGTAGCGTAAAGAGGAAACGCCATGAACTGCTTGAATGTGAGCATCCACTCTCCCGGTCGCGGAAGGTATTTCATCAAACCCGGGAACAGGCTCATGATCAGATACGGCGCCGACAACCCCAGCGCGATCATCGTGAACACGATAAACGATTCGGCGGGGGGGATTGCGAATGCCGCCCCGAGCGCCGGCGCCAGAAACGGTGCCGCGCACGGCGTCGCCACAACCGTTGCAAGAACGCCGCTGAAAAACGAACCGTTCAGGCCGGGCCGCTGCAGGAAGCGGCTGCCGACACCCACCGCGGATTCACCGAATTCGAACAACCCGCTCAAGTTCAACGCAAAGGCGAAGAGTACGATGGTAATCGCGAATACAAAGACCGGTGATTGAAGTTGAAACCCCCATCCGAGGCTTTGTCCGCCCGAGCGCAGGAGGATGATAGCAACCGCCAGCAACCAGAAGCTGAGCAACACGCCCGCGGTGAATGTCAGGCCGTGCAGCACGATCCGCCCCCTCGCCTCTCCGGCTTGCTTGACAAATCCCATCACCTTGAGCCCGAGAACCGGAAATACGCACGGCATGAGATTCAGAATGAGCCCGCCCAGAAAGGCGAGTCCCATCACTCCGGCGAATCCGAGGAATCCGCCCGAGAAAAGATTTTGGGAGGCAGGCGATGCCCCTGCCGCCCCTAACGCGCCCGGCACGTCGGCAACCAGCGAAGCGTCCACGCGCATTCCGGGCAGCGAGCCATCCGGGCGCCACCCGTTCTCGCTGCGGAGCACACCGGTCATCCGCTGCGGATCCGATGGAGCTTCCGGAGAACGTTCCAGCGAGATGATCCAGGTCGTATCGTCGACGCGCTCGATGCGCTGCCGCTCCTCCGGAACCACCATGCGGTTGTCCGAGAAAAAATAGAGCTCCTCAGGTTCGTGGTTCGAACCGGCGTTCCGCAAGACAAGCCACATCCGGTCTCCGTCATGATGTGCCGTTGTCTCCCATTCGGGCAGCTCCACAGGGAGATCGGCGACCGCACGCTCGATCGCTTCCGCCCACTCAGAATGAGCAGCGGACTCCGCACTGGCGACCGGTATGGTGAGCGATAACCGGGCGTCCCCGGGGATGCAGATCTCCTCGCACATCAACCACTCAACGGACGCGCGCAACGTGACCTGCGATTCGCGAACCTCCTCCGGCACCACCATCTCAACGGGAAGAAGGACCTCGTCCTCGAAAACGTAGTCGACGATGTGCCCGGTCGTGTAGACACGCGGTGTCGGCCACCGGATAGCACCGGCCTCCCACCCTTCGGGAAGCTCCCAGTCGATTTTGGGTGGATACCCCGTCGTCGACTCCTTCCAGTAGGTGTGCCAGCCCTCGTCATGAGCGAGTCGCAACGCAACCCAGAAAGATTGCCCCGGCTGCACTGCTGCAGCCGAGGAAACCAGTTGTGCCTCGACATATCGATCGCGCACCGGCTCGTTGCCGAACGCCGCCGCAGCGGTCAGCACTGGAAGGCACAGAAGAATAGTCTGGAGAATGCGAATGCTCATAAGCGGGTGCGGGAAGTTTCGGCGATCGTCGCCATGGGTTGGATGGAGGAAGTACCGGCTTTATTCCATCGGAATCGGCCACGGCATGTCACGTTTCAAATCGGCGCGCGCCTGCATTCGTCCTGTCCTGGTTGATAGCCAGCGGGCATTCGCGGGACGCTCCAGCGGATGGAAGCGGGAGGCTGGGCGTTGGCACTGGATCGAAGCCTGACACTCAAATTCGTTCTTGCCCCTCGCACCCTTTAATCAAATCATCGCCGTATATGGGAATGAGAATACGCACGCCCCGCAATGCCAGAGGCGCCCTGAGCGCCGCCGCGGCGATTCTCGGGGTCCTCGCCACCAACCTGGCGGCCGAATCGATCACCTGGCAGGATTCCGGAATGGAGTTCGCGGTTCTCCGCGCCCTGGAACGCGAAGAAGGCCCTGTTTACGTCGCAGAGTTCGCCGCCTTGGAACGCCTCAACGCGAACGCGGATCGATTCCCCTCCACCGTTCCGAACATCGCATCGCTCGAGGATCTCCGCCACGCTGAATCCCTCGAGTTTCTCGACATCAGCGGACACGGTATCGGCGATGAAACCATCGCCTCTCTCGGTGATAAAACATCGTTGCGCTGGCTCTACGTCTCCGGAAACCACCTCGAGGATATCGGCTGGGTTTCGAACCTGAGCAACCTCCTCTGGTTCGCCGCAATCGACAACCAAATCTCCTCCCTCGAACCGTTCGCCGATCTTCCGCAACTCCAGCGGTTGTTCCTCGGGAGGAATCAGATCGAGGAGGTCTATCCGCTCGCGGAGGTACTCGACCTGACCCACCTCTACCTCGAGCGCAACCGACTCGCCGATATTTCCCCGCTGGCGCAGCTTGGGCAGCTCCGGGTTCTCTCCGTCAATTTCAACCGGATCCGGTCCTTCAACGCCTTCGAGGGTCACGAAGCCTTGCGCGAACTCTATTTCGCCCTCAACCACCTTCGCGCGGTGGAGGATACGGCTGACATTCCCGGCCTGCAATGGCTCGATGTGCGATTCAACTTTCTCGATATGGGCGAAAACACCGCCGCACGGGAATGGTTTGAGGACATTTCCGAACGGGTTCCCGTCGTCGCTGCCGCCGACCAGGGATCGATCTGGATCAAGGCTGAGTGGACCACCGCAGAAGGCGACTGGGTGTATTCCGACTGGATGGGACATCTCTATCGGGGACGCTTTCCCCAGGATGGATGGAGTTGGGTCCTCGGGATCGGCTGGGTCTGGTGTGAGCGTTTTGCGGTTCCGGACGGAGTCTGGTTCTACAGTGCAGCGGATCAGGATTGGTACTTCACCGGGGATCTGATCGCCCCCATGGCCTACCGCCTCAGCGACGGGGAATGGGTTCAGTGGGTTCCGGCGTATTAGTCACCCTGCGGGAGAGAATCGTCAGGCACGCGCTGTCCAGCGGCGAGGAAGTGAATGAGCACGCCGGGTTCACCCGATCGCTCCGGGACCACCGCCATCGATCGGAAGCGGAGTGCGAAAATCGCCCAGGTTCGTTTTCGCATGCTGGCTTTCCTGCTCCGGGCAACGGGAATATATTGGCTCGGAGCCACCAATTTCCGTAACCTTCGGGTCGTCCGCCCGACATTGGCCATTCCCGGAATGCCGACGGAATGCGACGGCCTTCGCATTCTCCTGCTGAGCGACTTGCACCTCGGGCTGGGCTGGGGTACCGCCTCGCGACTGCTGGCGTCGCTGGAAAACCTCACCTACGACTTCGCCGCCCTCGCGGGAGATCTCGTCGACGAACACGGCGAAAATCCACAACTCGCCGAGGCGCAGGATGGATTACGGAGCGTGATCGCTGCCCTGCATCGCCCCGTCTACGCGGTACTCGGAAACCATGATACAGCCGACCTCTATACGCTGCTCGACGCGGGCGGCGTCTGCATCCTCAACCCGGACACAGCAACCGTACATCACCACAAGGGGGCCTCCATTCGACTGGTCGGGATCCCCGACGGCGAGGCTCCCTCCCCACCAGCCACGCTCCTGGCACGGAAGTCCGGCATCACCCGGGATGCGGGCGGTCTTACCATCTGTCTCGCCCACAATCCGGCCGATTTCAGACGGGCCCACGCGCTCGGCGCCCGTGTCTACCTCTGCGGCCACACCCATGGAGGCCAGATCTGCCTGCCGGGCGGACTCCCGATTCTTCACTGTCGCGGGGTGCCCCCGGCGCTGATGGCGGGCTCATGGCACCACGACGGTCTATACGGCTTCACCACGCGCGGCGTCGGCGCCAGCGGCCTACCGGTTCGCTACTTCTGCCCGCCCGAGATCGCGCTTGTTACCCTGCGCACCACATGACCTGACGTACGCGCGCGCGACTGGTGGCATCAGATCCGGATCGTGAGGCTCAGAACGCTGCTGTTTTCGCGCTCGTCGGAGATCTCCACCGTGAGCGTGTTCATCCCCTCCCTGAGATCCTCCAGGACGATCTCGAACGAGGCCTCGCGGCGGTCAAACAGACCGTCTATGGGGCGGAGCGCGATGCGTTCGCCGCCGTTGAGCCGATAATCCGCCCGGGTCAGAATACTGTGCGCGTCTTCGGCGCGGATGCGAAGCGTGGCAGCGCCATCCTCAACGCGTTTGTCGGTTACGCTGAGTCTGGGCGGAGCGTTGTCGATAAGGAATACAGGGCTCAATCTCGTGCTCTCCAGCGCATCGTCGGGATCGTTGTCGGGGAGATCGCTCGCCACGATCTTGAAGTGGTAATAGCCATCGTCGTAACCGCGGGCGTTGAAGCTGTAGAACGCATCGTCCAACCGCTCGGCAACCAGGCGCCAATCCGGTTCCTCCACCGGTTTGATGTAGACCCGGTAGACCAGCCGGTTCTCGTTTGGATCGACGGCACGCCAGATCGCGGTAACGTGTCCCGTCTCCATGACAGGACGCAGCTGTCGGCGGACCCTGGGACCGTCGAAGTATCGATCCGGATTGCTCGAGCGAAGCAGCTGATCGAAGTCGGCAGAGGTTTGGTCCGGCTCCTGCCGAATCAATTGGAACCCAACCGGAAAAACCCGGAGGTGCGTGATCACAGGCGCTTCGTTCGGAGCGCGGAAGAACCCCCGAACACGACGCACCTCGATCGCTTCCGAAGTCTCCGCGCGCGCCTCCTCTCCGGCCGGGCGAAGCCGGTATTGCAGGAACCGCGCCGGTGGACTCTGGACGCGATGACCGCTCGGAGTCGCTTCTGCCTCGACCCACGCGCTCCACGTCTCGTCCGGTTGGCCGGTGTTCCCGGATCGCGTCTCTACCGCGATGGCTGTGACGCCTGCGGGCGCGATCAGGTGGACCCGGCCCCACGTGCTTGAACGACGTGCATCGTGCACGCGCGAATCATATCGGAACGCCGAGGCGCGCTCTTCTTCAAGACGGTAGACCCGCGCAGGGTTACTGGTGACCGCCACGACCGCCCCGCTCTCCGGCTCGGCGATCAAAATCGACACTTCACCTCCATTTTCGGCTTGCTGGAGGAGCGACCAGTCATCCGAGCGACGCACCCGGTAGATCCTGCCCTTCTCCTGTCCGCCTGCCAGAAACGTGCCATCCTTGAGCGGCAAGAGAGAGAAAATACCGCCTCGATCCGGTTCCCAAACACGCTCGATCCGCCCGTCCTGCCGGAGGCGCAAGACGGTTGCACGGCCGCGTTCCTCGTGCTCGGCTTGCTCCTCACGTTCATTCTCGCCCCGGCGATCGCCGCGCACGTGCATGACAATCGGTTCGGCGCTGCCAACGGGTTGATCCGTCCGATTGTTGTTATTCCGCGGACTTCCGGAGGCATACGTGCTGAAAAGAACGCTGCCTGATGCCTCCGGAACGATCGCCTTGATCTCCTCGGCATCGGACTGGTACAATGCCTCGGCTTCGCCCCGCCCGCGGATCCGGTAGAGAATTCCGTCGGGCGCGCTGCCGGCGAGCAGACGACCTTGGGCATCCCACGCCAGCGTGGTGAAATGCCGCTGCCCTGCAGAGAACCACGCCTCGGCCTCGTCCCCAGGATCGTGATCCGGCGGGATACGGTAGATCCGGGCGGGGCTCCCGACAGCGACATACAGGTTGTCCTCCGCATCGAATACCATATCCCAGACATAGCTCTCCTCAGGAAGGAAGTACAGCTCCGGCCGTCCATCCGCGGGGATCCGATGCACTTGCCCGCGCGGCGAGGTGCCGGCGTATAGCCGGCCCTCAGAATCGAACGCAAGGGCTCGCACCATGACTTCCCCGGAATGAAACACCCGCTCGGTTGTGCCGGTCCCGGAATCCAATCGCAGCACGCGCCCCTGGTTGCCGGTCCCAAAGGCGAGCCGCCCGTCGGGATCCATCGCCGCCGTCCATACGATCGGCTCGGGCAATTCACTGATCAGAGCGAGTGCGGGCGCCGACTGCATGAGTCCATCCACATGAAGCGAGATGTTGTGCAGCTCGCCTTGAATGAACTGGCGGAACCCTTCATCGGCCCATTCCTCCGTCTGGACCGCCGGAAGGGAAAGAGCCGGAAAGACGAGGCATAGTGAGAGAAAAAGTGGCATTCTGATCATATCGATCCTCATTCAATGGTGATGGAAAGACGGTACATCCCCTCGAACCGTCCCGGCGCGTGGATCTCCTTCTTCCAGAGGATTTCCTCGTCGAGCGCGCGACGTACGTAATGGTGCCCCGGCGATTGCAGTTGTGCGAGCACCGAGGGGGGAAGGCCACGCAGGTTGCTCCCTTCGACATGGAGCCCTTTCGACGGCCTGAGCAGACGCAGGTAGAGGTTGCTGTGAGAGGGTCGATCGCGCCAGCGCTCCACGATGTCCTCAAGGGATGCCACCGGCATCTCCGTGCGCCCATCAAGACGGGCGATCCGTCGCGCGTCGGCCACCATGAGCGTCACCTCCTCGCCCGGACGCAGATCGCCGGGGATAGGGACACGCACCCGTTTCGTCAAAGGCTCATCCTGGTGCCGGAGCAGTGTCAATACGACATCGATCGTATCACCGGAACGGATACTCCGGTTGTCCACACGGACCTCGCGCAGAACACTCGATTCGTCACGGTCCACCATTCTGACGTGAAACTCCAACGCCTCAACCCGGGGCAGCGCAAAAGGGTTCTCCATCAGCCTCCTGAACGACTGGTAAAATCCCATCGCCAGATTGCGGTCGGCCCCGGGACCCGTCCCGACGTCCGCAAAGCGGATCGGCTCCAAACCCTCCACCTCCACACGACCCTCGAGGTACAGCGTCTGCTCCTCGCTGAACTCCATGGTCCTGGAAAGCGACTCCAGCAATGCCATCGACGAGAACAGCGGGGTGAGCTGCGGGTGCTCAAAAACCTCGCCCGAGAAGCTGCGATCCCGTCCTGCGTCGGACTCCGTCGTCACCCGGAATTGCGTCAGCGGCGGCATCTCCCCGACTCTACCCCCCACGGCGGTAAGACGGTCCTGGAAGATCGTGCCGATGATCGGCCCCGTCTGGGCCAGTTTGAACGAGCGCGGGACCGATTGGACGATGGTCAGGATCTCGGCCCCTGCCATCGGCAGCGCGATTTGCCCGACCTGAAGGAAGGGGTGTCCAAACCCCAGCACGAGATCGTCCGCGACCCAGGTCACCGTCCCGGTCGCCGCAATCGTGAAATCTCCATGCATCAGAACCGCCGCCAGCGCCGAACCCGGCTCGATCGGGAAGTCCTCGGCGGACCCGGTCGCGGAACCGCCGAGCGGCGCCGACATGAGATCGAGACCGTGACGGCTCAAATCAGACCTGAAGGCGTCCAGGGTCCGCTGCGAGAATCCAAGCGCTCCAACGGGCATCGGCCGAGTGCCGAACAAAGAGCTCATGCGATCGCGCGGCAGGCGATCGTCGTCCTCCTCGAGACGCCAATCCTGGCGGGTTCCACCGAGGGATGCCGTCCCCGCAACAATCCGTTCGGATTCTGACGCAGGACGTTGCCGCGGCGGCGGCTCCATCGGGAAATCGTCCCATATTTCGAACATATCCTCGATGGGTGTGATCCCGACAATCGCCTGATCCTTCGGCCACAGGAATCCATACGCGTAGGCCCCCATCAACCGCCCGTTCTCGGTGAATACCGGACTGCCGCTCATTCCCGCAACCGGACCGATCCGGCGCTGTTGCTCGTCGACAACCTCAGCAATGATCACGGACCGCCTCGGACCAATGTAGTTGTGGGCGATCCCGAGGACCCGCAGTTCGAAGACCTCGATCTCCGTTCCGGACACAACCGTGTGCCAATACCCGGTCATCCCCCGCTCCACCTCGGCAACCGGGATCATCGACGGCCGTTCCCCGTACAGCGGCGTCCCGGTGACTCCGCACAGCAACGCGAGTACCGTTCCGAATCCTTTCAAAACGCTCGAAAACACGATTCTGAAGTGATTCAAAGCCGGCTGTATGTCAATCCAGTCATGGCAGACGAAGCCTGGTCACACCCGTCATACGCTGGAAATCGGGGAAGGTAGCTCGCCGCGCCTGCGCGAACTCCCGCCGCACGGAGCCCGGTCCCGCCATCCGCCACCTTGGCATTGACTCTCGACGATCGCCCAGCACTATCCAGTGGCATTCCTCGCGGGGGCGTGGGATATTTCAATCAAGATCCAATCCAAACACGATCCAGATGCAAATCGGTGAAATGAAAGTCCTCTCTGGCACAGCCCATCCGCGGCTGACCAAGGAAATCTGCGAAAATCTTGGCATTCCCCCGGCTCAAGTGACCCTCCGGCGTTTCCCGGACGGTGAGCACTTCGTCAAGATTAACGAAAACATCCGGGGAAAGGACGTGTTTATCGTCCAACCTACCTGCCCGCCCGCAAACGATCACCTAATGGAGCTCTTGATCATGATCGATGCAGCGAAAAGAGCGTCCGCCGAACGTATCACCGCCGTGATTCCATTCTTTGGATACGCCCGTCAGGATCGCAAGGATCAACCCCGCGTCCCCATCACAGCGAAACTCGTCGCGAACCTCCTGACAACGGCCGGCGCCAACCGGGTGCTCGCGATGGACCTGCACGCCTCCCAGATCCAGGGGTTTTTCGACATTCCGGTCGACCACCTCTACGGTTCGACCGTTTTCTATGATTATTTGGCCCGGTTTCCGGTGCAGGAAATGGTGGTCATCTCGCCCGATGTGGGAGGAATCAAGATGTCCGCGGCGTACGCCGACATGCTCGGTGCCCCCTTCGGCTTTGTCGCGAAACGCCGCACCGACGACTCGAACGTGGAGGCGATGAATATCGTCGGCGATGTGGACGGCAAGGACGTGCTGCTCGTCGACGATCTGACAGAGTCGGCGGGCACACTCGAGGCCGCCGCCCGGCTCTCGCGAGAAAAGGGCGCCCGCCACGTTCGAGCCGTGGTCAGCCACGCCGTCCTCAGCGAAACCGGGTACGAACGCCTCGCATCCGGATTCCTCGACGAACTGATCACCACCGATTCGACGCCGATCGATACCCGTAACCTCGCCATCACCGTGCTCCGCGTCGCCCCGCTCCTGGCAGAGGCTATACTTCGCATCAGCAATCACCAGAGCGTAACCAGCTTGTTCAAAATCAAGGGGTTCTGACTTAGCGCTTGCCGCCGCCCAACACGGTGGATTGGCTCGGCGCACCATACCACGTCCACCCGCGATCGTACCTGTTAGCCAAAAGAATTGAAACTCACGCCCGCTTCGCTCAAGACGCTAAGACGCAAAGATGGAAGAGAATGAAATAGGGAGGGAAGTCGTGGATGCGGCAGTGAAGGTTCACTCATTGCTGGGACCGGGACTGCTTGAATCGGTCTACGAAGTGGTATTGG
>SLNJ01000009.1 GCA_007133065.1 Opitutales bacterium | reverse complement strand
GGAGCCGGCATGCCCACACTCGCCGACGTCACGGGCAACGGCGCCCTGGACCTGATCGTCGGACAGAGCTTCAACCGGCTTCCGGCGCCGCGACGACGCGCGGCGTCGATCGCCAGCGGAGCGCTTTCTCGGGATGCTCCGCACGACGCCCGTCCCGAGCGTCGCGCCCGTCTCTTCCTCAACGGCTCGACTGAGGGACGCGATTCGCTGGTGCTGTATCTTCAGGGCGATCCCGCTCGCGGGATCGCCGCCAACGCCCTCGGGGCGATCGTTCGAGTCAAAGCAAATCTCGACGGCGATTCCGGAACGCCGGAAGTTAGCCAAACCCGCCAGCTTTTGGGGCCAGGGGGACATGCCGGCAAGCAGCATGCTTTCCTGGTGCATGTCGGGCTCGGCGAGGCAAACAAAGCCACACGTGTCGAAATCGTCTGGCCGGACGCCGCCGGAACGACGACGGTCTTCAAGGATCTCCAAGCGGGAAGCTACCGTATCAAGCCCGACGGATCAGCGCCACGACGGATCCGGCAAAACCGCTGACCAAAACAGGTTCCAACGTACGGGTCGGATAACACCCCGCACCGTGACAATCGTATCACTCCTTGCGCCACATTTGTTCAAGTAGGCATTGCGTCCTGGCTCACCACCATCCAAAGTCACTCTCATGTCGTCAGCGAACTGGAGCGGTCGTATAGCCATCGTAACCGGTGGCAACAGCGGAATCGGGCACGCGATCGCCCACGCCCTCGCGGCAATGCGGATGCGCGTTGCGATTGCGGGCAGACGGGCGGAACACAACGAATCAGTCGCCGACGAGCTTCGCACCCAATACGAAATTGAGGCCATCCCCGTTCAGGCGGATGTGAGTTGCGAAGCGGACTGCCGCGCTTTGATACGGAGCGTTGTCGATCACTGGGGCGCGATCGATCTGCTGGTGAACAACGCCGGCGTTTTTGGAGGTGGATCCGTCGCAGAAACCGAAACGGCGGCGTTCGATCAGACCATGCGCACCAACCTGTACGGCGCCTTCTGGTGCGCGCGGGAGGCATTCCCCCATCTCGCGGGCGACAGCGGCGCAGGAGGTGGAAGCGTAAACGGTTACATCATTAATATCGCTTCCCTCTGCGGCGTCGAAGCATGGGCGGGAACGGGAACCTACAGTGCCTCGAAGTTCGGCATGGTAGGGCTCACGCAGTCGCTCGCCGACGAGGGGAAAGCCGGTCGGGTGAAAGCCACGGCGATCTGCCCGGCTCTCGTCGCAACGGATATGGCCGGTGCGGCCGGCGAGGAGATCCTCCAACCGTCCGACATCGCAGAGACCGTGAGGTGGCTGCTCGCGCTCTCGCCTGCGTGCTGGCCAGTCGAGGTCGTTCTCCCCCGCCGCGACGCCTCGTAGTTCCCGCATCCCCTGTTCGGTCGGGTCTCACCAACCCTTTGACGAACACCGCGCCCTCCCCTATTACGGGATTATGCCATCCACCCTGCTCCAACGCTACGCTGCGGTCGTAATCCTGCTGGTTGCGGTGTTCGGAGTTGCGGTTTGGTGGTCCCTGAACGACGATTCCGATCCTTCATCGCCCCTGTCCACGGAGCGCCCGCCGGTCGGGCGTGCGGCGCCGTCACCGGCGGTACCTCCAGCCGGACGCGACCTGTCCGAGGCCGCGCGAACCGGGTTCGCTGAGAGGTCGGCTGAGGCGGTGGTCGCCGATCTCGAAGCGGAACTCCATAGAATGGCGCCTGCCAGGCGCCTGCAGATTCTGCTCGAATTACTCGCATCAGGAGAGGATCTCAACCTCGGCCTCGATTTTCGCATCGGTCCGGGAGGAGACCTCGTGAGCGCTCCAACGTTGCGCACGCAGGCGATGGAATGGCTTGCCCGCTGGTTTCCGGAGGCGGCTGCGGAGCATGCGCTGAACGTGTTTGGGGACTCCGACTCTCCGGACGAATGGGCGCTGGCGCTGCGCAACCGCGGGCGCGTTCACGATCCGACGTCCGATCCGGCGTTTCTGCGTGCGGTCGAACGCGTGGTGCGCGATAAGATTTGGCGTGCCGAATCGACTGCGGGGTACGCCGAGGCGCATGATGCGCTCGTCGCCGCCGCTCGGGTCGATCTCGTTCCGGAACTACTGGACGCCATGGCAACAGCACCTCACCTGCAGCGGCTCGGCGCACAGGTTCTCGAGAAACTCGTGCCGGCTGCGGGCGAGGCAGGGTTTCAACAGGTTCTCGAGTCGCCCGCTTATTCGGACGTTCCAAGACTGCGTGCCTCGCTGATGGCGCGGGCCGATCCTCGCAACGCCCGGGAACGGGAATTTCTCGGGCGCTATTTGCGCGAGATCATCCCCGAACCAAAGATCCGCGCGTTTTTCCTTTCACAGTTTCCACTCGCAAGCGGTTTCGTCGCCCATCGATTGTTGACAACCGACCGCCCGCGCACTGTTGGGGAACAGGTCTTGCTGGATGCCGCGGCGCTCACACTCGTTCGGGAGTGGCGCTCCGATTCGGCCATCGCCCCGGCCCACCCCGAGCTCGCCGAGCTCGAGGAACGCCTTCTCCGGGATCTGGAGACTGCGGCCGAAGGCGGATTTCAAACCGGTGATCAGTAGCGGTAGATCGCCGCCACTGCGTTCTCTCCCGGCACCTCGGATGTGGGAACCGCATACACACGCCCTCGGTTTAGAAAGGCGTTCACCGCAGCGATATCCAGAAGATCCCCGTCGGAAGGTTGTGTCTCTTCATGGCGAATGACCGAGCGATTTTCTGAATCGTACCTCCCGGGACGGGCCTGATCGCACGCTACGAAAAGCTCGGCAATCCTCCCCTCGCACGCCGCAGGCACAACCTCCTCAAGGATGCTCGATGCCTGCGCGGTGCCCTCCAGTTGCTGGAAGCGATCCGCAGCCTCCTCGCGGTCTGTATTGAACACCGGAGCGACAAGCTGCCATGCCTGGTGATGGAGGTCGACATCGTCCACGTGATCGGGGTTTCCCGGCAGGTAATGGTTCAGAAGATTCGGATAACGATTGGCCTCGCGATAAATCGGCAGCAGGTATTCGACTCCGGCGAAAACCATCGGGATCCGAAGATCGCGCACCACGGGTTGAATCGCCGCATCGACATGGCGGAAATACTCAAATATTCTGGCTTTTACGTCGTCTTTGACTCCGCCTTGACTGTGAAATTGCGCGGGGCGGTTTCCTCCCGGTTCTGCGCGTCCGGAGGGCGTACGCGAATGGAACTGGACGCTCGGCTCCGACTCAAGATATTGCATGACCTCCTCTTTCCCGGCCGGCATATCCGGAACCTGAACCTGAGACCAGGTGTGGCGGGTACACTGCAGCAATCGGGCCTCATTCTGGCTCACCGCGAGGACGAAGAATCGTCCATCTCCCGAAAGCAATGGGAAAAGCGGTTTCAGGTGAAACCGATCACCCACCACAACGGTCTCCTGCATCTGCAAAGGAAGTCGGTAATATTCCGTGTGATCGGAGTTTTGAAACAACGCCAGACCCTCGGACTGGTGCCTCCAGAACAGGGTATCATCCCTCAGCTTTTCCAATGGAGCGAGCCGCTTGGACACCTCGGCGTCACGCATACCACGCGCCGCGAACTGCTCGCGTGCCTGGACCAGAAGGTTCCTAAAGCGAATCGGGTTCTGCTGTGTCTCCGGACCGGCGCGATATGTCGGCATGTACAGTGAGAGAAGCGTAGATCCGGAAGCGTCCTTCACCAACCTTTCAATCTGTTCTGTGGAGATCAAGTCACTGGTCGTCATCATTCAGCCTTTTTATTCGTTTCCCATTACATCATACCCAACGGCGGGCTTGATTCACATATCAATCATAGTGCACAGCTTCCCAAAACGCAAGCGTTCAAACGCGCAGCGCTTCACAATGAGGGGCTTGGACACGACCTTCACACGGTGGCATGCATCGACCGAGATCCGGATCGCGTTTCGTGGACGGCGGGTTTGACATCCACAACGGGATCGAACGGGAGCAGCCGCTCCGGGCATGCACGAGCAGATCGGATAGTAGCTGCCACGTGTTTCGAACAAGGCAGAGCTCGTGCCGGGGAGCGCACCCGCCGTCAATCCGTTGTCACCTCGATCCAGGTGCCGGAGTCCTCGCCTGTAAGGATCAGGTAATATGGATAGAGTTCCGCTCCGGTATATGCCCAGTAGCCATGGGTCAGCGCCCAGAAGTAGTAGGCCTCCTCGCTCTCCCCGATGATAAAGAGCCAGTCCCCCACGCCAAAGGAGTAGACGTGTGGGAAGAAAGCATCGTACAGGTGTCCGAGTGCGTTCCACTTCCATCCTTCTCCAAGGTCTTGTGTGTACTCCGAATCATCAAAGATCGACGAATACGCGGGTGGCGTATCGGTGCCGATATCAGCGCCTCGGGTACGGAATATGAAATCAAATCCGGGCCAGTGCTCATCGACACTGCTGGCACCGCCGGGATAAGGATTGTCATCCCCGCCGAGCCATCCGTATGAGTTCTCGGAATCTTCCGGTCCTACCGTCCGCAAAACGATGCGATATGTCTTCTGCGGAGGAAGGATGATGCCGACCGGAATCTCCACCCAGTCGAATCCGTCGCTCACCGATGCTGCGTCCAGCCGGCGTTCCGCGAGGAACATTCCAGACGCATCGGTGATGGCGAGCACCAGGTCGCCGGGATCCCCCTCCCGGGTGACCCTCACGGCAACGGACTCAAGATAATCGAACTCCGGAACGAACTCCTGCCAGAGGATGTCGAAGTCAACGAGGCGCCGGTAGCTGCTCGCCTCGCTCTGTTCCTGATCCACCGTAATGCCTTCCGGCGGCGAATGAACCGACACCAGGAACGCCACGCTGTCGGTGAACCCATTCTTGTTCTCCGCACGCACCCAGTATACGGTTTCGTCGGTGAGCGCCGGAGTCTCAAACACATGGGCCGTGGCACCGACGACCGGTTGACTGGTGTCTCCGGGCTCGCCTTCGTACCATTGCAGCGCCAACGGCGGGACTCCCGCCGCCTCGACCGACAACGATACACCCCCTCCGTTTACAACGCCCAAGGCAGTCGGCGAGGTCCGAATGAACGCGGGCAGCTCTGGTTGGTGCACCTGGTAGCCAGCGACCGACTCAGCCGCGAAGTTAAGAGTTCGGACATTATCCGCCGCCCCGGGCTCGCCATCCGGTATTCCCGTTGGAACTCCCGCGAACTCGACCTGCGGACTCGAAAATCGAGGAGCGCGTGTTCGCGGTGGATCGCTCGTGGGAGAGGCCATGACGGTTCGGTAGTGCGTGTCGTCATCCCCTGTGAAGCGATGACCATGGGAATAGGGGAAGAGCCCATCCTGGTCATCATCCTCGTGCGCATGGGCCGCCCCGAGGTTGTGTCCGATCTCATGAACGAAAACGTGATCGACCAACGCACTCTCGTCGGAAACGACGCTGAAGGCGAGGTCGGGTCTTCCCGATTCGTCCTCGAGAAGCTTTGCGTAACCGGCAATCCCACCGGCTCCGCCGCGCCGAAAGAGAGAGACCAGGTCGGCTCCCCAGTCGTCGCGCAGCTGGTGCACCTCCTCCATAAAACTGTCGTCAGAAGCTGCGAGCCGGTCGAGATCGGTCACAATCGAATCGCTCTCCAGATAATCAACCTCAGCCTGATGAACGAGATTCAGTTCAATATGAATCCCGCTTTGCTCAAATACCTCGTTCGCCCCTGCGACAGCGGCAAGCACATCCGCCTGAATTGCTTCATTATCCCCGGCATGATCGCGCGCGGCCGGCGTGTAGAGCACCATAACGTCGATCTCAACCGGATCCTCCGCCGTCAAAGGCAGCGTAACCACCATCACGAGGAACAAAGCGATCGTATACTTGGGGCATGTCATCGTCTGTCGACCTTTCATTAGCGAAGAAGGAAATCACTGTAACACAACCCAGGTGTCAGTCAAACGATCGTGACCGCACATGCGACCTCTTCGGCTCAACCCTGCCATGGAATCAGCGCGTAGCGCATTTCCTGTCGCCCCACGGCGCTCCACGCGGAATGCTCTGAATGCTTTCTGCACGCCTATGCTTGAAGTTCTCTCAAGCGTGCGCAGGCTGCAGTCATGATTCGCCCCGGTTTTTCAACCGCCTGTTATGTTAATCCCCAGAATCTCATGAAGAATCAGCAGCCCCAGACCTCACACGACCGGCGGGCGAGAAGCCGTTTCCCGTTTATGCTTGCGATATCGGTTGCGTGCTTTGCTCTCTTTCCGGAACCACCATCCCTGGCAGCCATGCAATCATCCGAATCCGAGACGCCTTATTTTGACATGCCCTTCGGTCGCGACTACGAGGTCGCGATGCGGCAGCGCATTACAGATCAGATTGAAACGTACCTGCGCCGCTACACAGACCAGCTCGCAGCCGAACGGAGCCGCCATTGGAATCGCGACTTGAGTTCCGCGCAAGCCTATGCGGAGTCGGTGAAACCGAACCGCAAACGCCTCCGGCACCTGGTCGGAGCAGTGGATGCTCGTGTGGCGCCACGTATGGAGTATTATGGCGAATCCTCTGAAACCGCGGGGAAGCTCGCGGAAACAGACAGCTACACGGTCCATGCCATTCGGTGGCCTGTTCTGGGCGAGATCTCCGGGGAGGGGATTCTGCTTATGCCGAAAGGTGAAGCCCGCGCCGGAGTCGTCGCGATTCCGGACGCTGACCAGCGCCCCGAAACGCTGCTCGGCTGGGACGGCGATTCGAACGGCATCGAACCCTTCGCGGCACGACTCGCCGGTCGGGGGGTCGTCGTGGTCGTCCCGGCCATTGTCAGCCGTGAGATGCGTTACGGACAGGAAGGGATTTCGGCGATCCCCGTCCACGATTGGCTCAAGGAAAATGATGCGTTGAGATCCCTTCGAACGAACCTCAGTAACCGGGAGATTCTCTGGCGACAATCCTATCTCATGGGGCGCCACCTGATCGGCTACGAACTGCAACGGATCTACGCGGCACTCGATTGGCTGGAAAGCGAATTCGGCGAGGCGCTTCCGCTCGGGCTGGCCGGATACGGCGAAGGGGGGTTGTTGGCTCTTTACGGAGCGGCGCTCGAGCCTCGCGTGAGGGCGACGCTGGTCAGTGGATACTTCGGACCACGCGAACAACTCTCGCAGGAACCGACGGAACGTTTGGTCTGGGAGCTGCTTAAAGAGTTCGGCGATGCGGAAATCGGTGGGTTGATCGCGCCGCGGGGATTGGTGATCGAATACAGCATGAATCCGGATTACGAAGTGATAACCCCCTTGCCCCCAGGTCCCGATGCCGGTCAACTGGACTGGTTTGAAAACATGGCGCTCAAGGCCGCCGGTAAGGGTGCGATCACGACCCCGCCTTTTGAGGCCGTAGATGCCGAGGTGCAACGTCTCCGGGGATTCTTTGCGGAGGCCGCCTTCGATACGCCCTTACACTTCGTCCATGGAGCCGGCGGATCCCCGGTCGACGCCGGATCAAAACGAGCACTTGATTCCTTCTGCGAGCTACTCGGCGTCCAGGCGGGCGATGCCTCCTCCACGTTGCCCGTCGCTCCGGGACGTGAGATCGACGCCGCGCGACGGCAGCATCGTATCATGGATGATGTCGTTCTGCACCTGATGGAATGGATGCGACGCGCCGATTTTGAGAAATACCGGTATTTCCAAGGCGATTACACCTCCCCGGCGGCGTGGGACCGTTCGATGGAGCCGTATCGGGAAGCGCTATACGCGGAAATCGTTGGAAAACTTCCCGATGCAAACGATCCTCCGCCGCTAAACCTGCGCAAACGGCAGGTGTACGAGGCGGAGACATGGTCGGGTTACGAGGTCGTCTACGACGCCGTCCCCGGCGTCTGGGGTTTCGGCGTGCTGGCTGTGCCCAAGGATATCCCGGCCGGCGAGCGGCGTCCCGTCGTCTTTGTTCAACACGGTTATGACGGCATGCCCGGGAGCTACACCCGCGACGGCTCCTACCGCGATCTGATGTCCCGTCTCTGCGAGCGTGGATTTGTGGTATTCGGTGCGCACCTGGCGTTCAATGCAGACATGAAGAACGCCGTCCCGGTTGGAGCCACCGTCTTTTCGTTCGGCGTCCCCCAGTATCAACAGGCGATTCGCTGGCTCAAGCAGCTCGAGTACGTGGACGCTGATCGAATGGGTTACTACGGGCTCAGCTACGGCGGACGCAGCGCTCTATACCTGCCGCCTTTGATACAAGAGTTTAAGTTCACGGTTAGCTCCGCCTCGTTTGGATACTGGCCGGGTCGCGGATTGCGGATCGACTCCGTACCCTCCGCGATTTACCATGAGCGAATCGGCCCGTTTAAATTCGGACTGGGAACCCGTTTCGGCCAGGCGGAGTTGGCGTTGATGATCGCACCGCGCGGATTCATGGTCGAGAACGGTTACTACGACACGGCGGTGGTGACCGAACAGGCCGGCCACGAGTACGCAAAGATTCAGCGCGTCTACGATCTGCTCGGGATCGGCGATCGCGTGAAATGGGGGGCGCACATCGGGGGTCACGAGGTCCACCTCGACACCCTGCTTCCCTACATCCACCGCATGCTGGATCATCCGGTTCCGGCAACCGGCCGGGTCAGTCCACCCAGTTCGCCCTAGATCGGGGCCTCCCGTCCCGCGTCCTCCTGCCCTACCATGCGCAGGTCCGCGATCGCGCCGGCGGTCAGTTCCGCGAGGTGGTCCGTATTCGGCGGGGTCCACGCGCCCTCGACAGCGCGGAGCGCGGCGTCCACAAAAATCGCCACCGGCTCGCCGGGGTCGACCGGTCGGTCTGAGGTCCACACCGGCCAGCAGCTCATACCGCCGAAAAGGTGGCTGTGCGAGAACCCTTCGCGCGGAGGCAGCGTCACGCACGCGATGCGTCCGGAAACCATCGGAACCGCTGCCACCTGAAGCATGGCGGAGTAGTTGAAATCGGAGGAGAGAATCATGCGTCCGATCTCCTTTTCCACCCGCGGCGCTTCCGGGCCGTCGCCGGTTTCGGATCCGGGAAAGTCCGTCGGAATCTGATTTCGACGAAGCCGTGCAGACCACCCTCCGATGCGCAGGTACTGCGGCCGGCTTGAGTGATGCGTGAAAACGTGGAGTTCGCCTCTGTCGAGGAAAAAGGATTTCGTCACCACCAACCCTTCGAATCTATCCCGCGCGAGCCAGGCGTCCCATTCGCTCAAACAGGAGTCCGCATTGAGTGCCCGCACCCGTGGGCGCGTCCGATACGCCCACACCTCGCCATCCGGCGATACCCCCGTCCTCCCTGCCGACAGCTCCGGTCCGAGATCCCCCGTCAGAGCGAAGCCAAGGGAGGAACTGTACGCGTGCTGATAGTACTTTGAGCCAGCCTGCCAGATCGTGCTATGGCGAAATGGCTCGCCGGCGATGTACATCCGGGCCTCGCCGCGGGAGCCTCCGGTTTTGAGCGCCATCTCGGCTCCGCGCACTGCAATGCGGCGGATCACGGCGCCATCCGCCGGTGTCGGTTGCTCGGATTCAACCCAAAACGAATGATCCTCAGGCAGCGTAAGTGCGACGAGCCCGGTTCCCGCCCAATAAGGAGCGCCGGTGTCGGTGTAGTCCTCCCCGACCGCGGTGTTTTCACTCCGGTATCCGATGGGAAGAATGCCGTCGTCACGCAGACAGCGATGGGTTTCGAGGAAATACTTTAGACATCCGGAGGCGATCCGGCGCGCCAACCCGCCCGAGAGGCTGCTCAAGCCGGACTTCTGGGCCCACTGAATTCCGGAGACCGCCGCGAATCGGTAGTTCAGTGAACGTCCCTTGGGAATGGGCGCACCGTCAGAAGCGAACCAATACGGCACGGTCGTCTCGTGCATCGCGGTGATGGCGCGTATAGCATCGCCGTAGCGTTCGCGCCAGGTCCTGTCGAAATACATGAACAGATGCAGATAGAGCTGAAACCCCCAAAAGTTGTAGTTGTCGAATTGCTGATTCCAACCGTCGATGAACCAACCATCGCCTCGGTACATGTTCAGGATGCGTGTGAACATCCCTTCGGAAACCCCGCGGTCGTAATCCTCGCCCATACGCTCCAGGATCATCGCCGGCGTCATGGAGAAGAGCAGCAGATTGCTTTCGTTCGGAAAGCGTGTCACATTCTCGCGAAGCCGCTCCGCCAATCGGGCTTTTGTCTCCGGATCAAGCGGTTCGTACAGGTGCTTCCACCCGAGAAGGAGGGCAAGATGCGCTCCCGGACAGAGCCGCAGCGTCTCCGGCGAACGCTTGCCGGGGACCGGATTCCGGACGGATGCGGCAATGCCGCGCCGGTATACGGCAGCGATGTCCCCGTCAAACCCTTCGATCGTTGTACGGTTTGTTGCAGCCATGTACGTCGCAGCCAGCATCATGGTGCGGTTCAGCTTTTCGGAAACGCCGCCGGGGTTGCGCAGCTGACGCGCGAGCGCGTCGCCGTCCCGCGACGCGGGGATCCGAGGCGAAACCGCCTCCTTGCCAAAACACTGCAGCACCCCGCCGAGCATCCGCTCGAGCGCCGCAAGCCAATGCCGCCGCGTCCATCCGGTCCGCGGTGCGTATTCGTAGTCAGGGGGAATTCCAAACGGAGCTTCGGGAGGCATGGGTGATTTTTTGGTGAATGGAATAACGCGTGTTTTTCAAGGTTGTTTCGGGCCGCGCGCGCAGTCAAGATCCGTATGTACGGCGATCGGCATGGGCACACGCATCCCGGCTTATCCGCGATCGGCGGCGGTCCGGTTTGGCGCACGAATAACGAAAGCGGACTGACTCCATAACGGGGTTGTGCCCCGGATTTGACAATGATGCCGGACTCATCTCGAAGATCGTATGGACTTCTTTGAACGATGTGCCACACTCCTGACAATGAATGCCAACACACCACGCCGTCGATTTGCATTGGTCGGTACCGGAGGTCGCGCCCAGATGTACCTCAACGCCGCATCCCGGCACTTCCGGCACGTCGCCGAACTGGTCGGAATATGCGACCGGAACCCGGGACGGCTCGAATGGAACCGGCATGCGTACTCCGAGCATTGTCCCGGGTTAAAAGCGTTCCCGGAGAGCGACTTTGAGCGCATGATCACCGAGACCCGGCCGGACGAGGTTATCGTCACGGTGCAGGACTCGTATCACGACCTCTACATCGTCCGCGCCATGGAACTCGGATGCGATGTCATCACGGAGAAGCCGATGACAACCGACGCCGAAAAATGCCAACGGATTGTCGATGCTCAGGCCAGAACCGGACGGCGGTGTCGCGTCACATTCAACTACCGCTACTCCCCGCCGCGAACGCAAGTGAAGGACCTGCTCATGTCCGGGATTATCGGGGACATCCTGGCGGTCGACTTCCAATGGCTGCTCGACACGCATCACGGTGCGGATTACTTCCGGCGGTGGCACCGCCGGAAAGAGAATTCGGGGGGGTTGCTCGTTCACAAGGCCACCCATCATTTCGACCTGGTCAACTGGTGGCTGAGTTCGGTCCCGGAAATGGTCTACGCAACCGGGAAGCGCCAGTTCGCAACACCTGAAACAGCGGAACGCTTCGGTCTGCACGAGCGCGGGGAACGTTGTTTCGATTGCCCGGAGCGCGAGCGATGCGCATTCCGCCTGGATCTCGCATCAAAGCCGCAACTGAAGGAACTCTACCTCGACCAGGAATCGCACGATGGATACTTCCGTGATCGCTGCATCTTCAGCGACGAGATCGATATCGAGGACACGATGAACGTCATGGTTCACTACCGCAATAACGTAAAGTTGAACTACAGTCTTCATGTATTCTCCGCGTGGGAGGGGTACCAGATCGCGTTTCACGGCACCAGGGGCCGGCTTGAACACAAATGTCAGGAAACGGTCTATGTCAGCGGCGACGGCAGCGTCCAGGGCGCTCTTCAGAAGGAGGGGACCCATACGCGCATCTATCCGATGCGCGAACCCGCATATGAAGTCGAACTCTGGAAAGCCCAGGGAGCGCACGGCGGCGGTGACGGTCCGTTGTTGGCGGACATTTTCGAAGGTACCTCGGATGATTCGTACCAGCGAGCCGCCGACCATCGCGGCGGGGCGTATTCGATCCTCTGTGGTATTGCAGCCAACCAATCGATCGCATCTGGGAAAAGTGTTCGCATCTCCGATATCGTAGGTGGATTGTCGGAGCCCGATTATCCGCCCATGCCCGATCCGACAGCTCCGCTTCCCATGCCGCGAATGCCGGCCAAGTAGTGCTTGCCGACGCTCGGGCTTGAACAGAATGGCGACACCGACACAATCGGTTCCACACCGAGGGTTCGATTGGCCGGCGGTTTTGATGTGCCTCGAGGCAAATATCGATCGTCCGGTGCAGACCGTGTGGACCGGGCGGGAACGACAAGAACCGAATGTATAAATCAGGGAATGACCATGCAGAAACAACCATTGAGGATCCTCGCTATTGGCGCCCATCCGGACGACTGTGAGATTTCAGCCGGAGGAACCGCCGCCCTGTTCGTCCAGGCCGGTCACACGGTGAAGTTCGTATCGATGACGAACGGAGACACGGGGCACCACATCATCGGTGGCGGACAACTGGCGCGGCGTCGCCACGCGGAAGCCATGGCAGCTGCGGCCGTTATCGGGATCGACTACGACGTGATGGACATTCACAACGGCGAACTCGAGGCGAATCTCTACTATCGCAAGAGCGTAATTCGTCTGATTCGTGCATTCGAGCCCGACCTGGTGCTGACCCATCCCCCGGATGATTACCACCCCGACCACCGGTACACCTCGATCCTCGTTCAGGACTCTGCCTATGTGGTGACCGTGCCGGGAATGTGCCCGCTGAGCCCTCACCTGACCGTTAATCCCGTGTACGCGTATATGATCGGCGCCCCCACCCGCTCGTCCTCATTTGAACCGGATATCCTGGTGGACATCGAAAGCGTTTTCGATCGAAAGCTCGACATGATACGCTGTCATGAGTCGCAGTTGTTCGAATGGTTACCCTACAATCAGGGCCGGCTGGACGAGGTTCCCGATGGGAGCGCTGAACGCCGCGCGTGGCTGGACGAGCAGTTCCGCAACCGGATTGCAGCGATCGCCGATCACTGGCGGGAACCATTGGTACGGGATTTTGGCCAGGAGCGCGGCGAACAGATTCGATACGTCGAAGCCATTCAGGCATGCCCGTTCGGATCCCCCCTTGACCGGGCTGCCGTGCAGCGACTGTTCGGCTCCCTGGAGGTATCCGGCGCCGTCGCCATCCCCTCCGGCGGTGCGTGAGGCATCCATCCCGGCAGTCAAAACGACACCAATCAGAACGAATGGCCCCCAAGAATCGCGAGGAAAATATGAAAAGCACATTCACAATCGCGGATGTTTCAGGAAGCTCGGGCGGCGAATCGGTTTCCCGGGAATCCGTGCGGGCTCGCGGCTACCATGGAATCTGGTTCGAACTCGGCCAGCGGTTCGATCACGGCGACAAGTACTCCGGCGGACTCGGTACGTACACCGCCAATCACCTGCCGATGGCAGTTTACGACCGGGAGAGCAGCCGCACCTTTTTCACCTACGGGGGAACCCCCGCTCCGGACCGGCGCGCCTTGGCGATCATGGTATCCTGGTTCGACCACACCACCGGCCGCGTGCCGCGGCCCGTGGTTCTCTACTTCGACCCGGCGGTAAACGATCCGCACGACAACGCGTCGATCCACGTGGATCACGACGGCTTCATCTGGGTCTTTAAGAGCGGACGGGGCACCAAAAGACCCGGGCTGATCTTCCGGAGCACCGCCCCGCATAGCATCGACGGATTCGAGATGCGCGACGTGCAGGAATTCACTTACCCCCAACCGTACCCGCATGATGCCGGAGGCATATTCCTGCTCTTCACGAAATATACAGGGTACCCCGATCGTGGCCCGGCCCGTAATCTGTTCTGGAAAACGAGCCTGGACGGTTGCACCTGGTCGGAGGACCATCGCCTCGCCGGTTTTGACGGACACTATCAGGCGAGCGGAAGCAGCGGAACGAAGATCGGCACCTTCTTCAACTGGCACCCCGGCGGCGACGTCGACAAACGGACGAATCTCTACTACGCACAAACGATCGACCGGGGGAAGACCTGGACCACCGCGGACGGATCACCCCTCGCCCTGCCCCTCGATACCGTCCAAAACGAAGCACGGGTCATCGACCTCGAAGCTGCCGGACGATGCATGTACACATGCGACCTCAACTTCGACCAAACCGGCAACCCAATCCTGCTCTATGTCGCCAGCGGCCGGGGCGAACCCGGGCCTCCCGGCGATCCGCGCGAGTGGACGATCACCCGCTGGACCGGCGCGGAATGGATCACTTCCGTGATCACCACCTCCGATCACAACTACGATATGGGAAGTCTGTACATTGACGGGAACACATGGCGCGTGATTGGTCCGACTGAAACGGGTCCGCAACCGTACGGCACGGGTGGCGAGATGGCGCTCTGGGTAAGTCACGACGCCGGCGCATCATGGACGATGAAGCGCCAGATCACCGCAGATAGCGAATTCAACCACAGTTACGCGCGCCGTCCGCACAACGCCACCGATCCATTCTACGCCTTCTGGGCAGACGGCCATCCGCATCGCTTCTCAGAGTCCCGCCTCTACTTCTGCAACAGTGACGGTTCCCGACTCCGGCGACTTCCGCTCGAACTAGGCGATGCCGAGGAAACCATTTCCTAAATGGCTCTTCAAACCCAACCGATTCCTCCTCAATTTTTCGTCCAACACGACGACACCGCTGTCGTCTGGCTTGGCAATGCCGGGGCATTGATCCAGTCGCGCGGAACCGTGGTGTTGATCGATCCGCTCATCGCCATGATCGAGCGCAACGGGCGGGAAGTGCTCGAATCAGGACACCGGCTGAAACGCCCCCTTCCGATCACCGCCGGGACGATTCCACGCGTCGACGCGATGCTCTGCACCCACACGGACATCGATCATTTCGGGGCGCAGACCGCGGCAATTCTCGATCAACGGCTAAAACCCTTGTTTGCGGGACCGCCTCCGGTTTGTGCGCGATTGAATGAACTAAATATACCACCTGAACGGATACGAATGGTTCACGAGGAGAATCAGTTTGCGATCGGGTGCATCACGGTAACCGTGACCCCGGCACTCCACGACTGGAACCCCGAGCATCCGTTCCGACGGGAGGACTGCTGCGGGTTCCTTCTCGAGACTCCCGGCGGAACTATCTGGCATCCCGGCGACACCCGGCTGCTGGATGAACACCTGGCAATCCAGGGAGTCGACGTCCTCTTCTTCGACGTGGCAGACGCCCGGGCGCACCTGGGGCCGGCGGGTTCCGCGCAACTTGCTGCAAGCTGCGGCGCCGGCGATCTGATCGCCTACCATTACGGCACCCTCGATGTAGCGCCCGGCGGACCGTTTGGAAGCGATCCCGACCGCTGCCTCCCTCTCATTGCAGACCTCGACGCGCGGTTCCTCCGACTCAACCCGGGGGAACCCCTGAGATTCAACCGATTGGGTTAGTTCCACTCTGCAATTGCACTCCCCTCACTCAGCTCCGACCTCAGCCCAGCTGCCCGCATCGTCGCCGGTGAGAATCAGATAATGCGGATAGTAGTCGGCGCCGGTGAAGCCCCAGAAAATCCGGGTCATCGCCCAGAAATAATACGCATCTTCACTCTCGCCGATGACAAAGAGCCAGTCTCCTATTCCAAAGGAGTAAACGTAAGGGAAGAATCCATCGTACCAGTACCCGAGTGCGTTCCACTTCCAGCCATGACCGAGATCCAGTGTCGAATCGGAATCCTCGTAGATCGACACGAACGGCGCCTCGAACCCGACGCCGCCGACCGCAATGTCTTCATCGCCGGCGGTCGCATCCGACTCGACCGATACCGTCCCCGCGAACTTCTGCGCCGATGGCGGTTCGAATGTCACCGCCATGACCCGGCTGTCTCTCGCGGCGATCGTGCCTCCACTCCAGTCTCCTGAAAACGCCTCCGGGAAGGTGAGCCCGGAAACCGTCAGCACTGCGTTTCCAGCGTTCTCGAGCGTGAGCGCGCGTGTGGCGCTCTCGCCGACTGTCACCTCCCCGAAATCCAGATCCCCCGACAGCACCAGGATGCGAGCGTCAACGCTCAGGAGCGCCGCCTCGCTCGCCACAGGATCGCCGACGCCGTTGTCGGCGACGCTTCGGAAGCGGTCGCCGTCCAGGTCCACCGTCGTGTCGCTTACCTGCAACGTATCGGTGTCAACTCCCGAAAAAAGATCCTCCTCCTGCATCGTCTTCCACGTATCGCCGCCGTCGGTACTGCGCTCCCACTGTAGCGTCGGCTCGGGATCGCCGGACACCGAGACCGTGAACGTAGCCGGCTCGCCCGCGTCGATCACGACATCCTCCGGGTGTCCGGTGAACGCAGGAGCACTGAGGGCGACCCCCTCCTGACTGACCGACAGTGCCGCATCGGCGACCTGCAGATGGGCCGAGCGCGGCGTGGTCTCCTCGTTCTCAGAAACATCCAGCACGATTGTCGCGCTCCCCGTTCCGCTCTGCGGGCCGGATAGTGCGATCCATTCGGGAAGCCCGCTCACCGTCCACGGCGCGTCGGGCGGACTCGCGGAGAGCTCAGTGCTAACCTCCCCGCCGGGGGCCTCCACCATCAGCGATTCCGGATTCAACGCGTAATCGGCCGTCATGCCTTCCTGATCGAGCGCAAGCTCCCGGCCGCCGATGGCGATCACGGCGCTGCGCGTCGAAACCGACGCGTTCTCGTCCACACTGACGCTCAACTCCGCGTCTCCCGATCCGCTTGCCGGCTCGACATTCGCCCAGTCCGGGATGTTCTCTACCACCCAGGAAGTGTTTGAGGCGACCGTGACCGCATGCGTTGCCGCCGCGGCGGGAACCGCCAGGCTCTCCGGCGCGATCGACACAAACGGCGCCTCGAACCCGACGCCGCTGATCGCAATGCCTTCATCGCCGCCGGTCGCATCCGAGTCGACCGATACCGTTCCCGTGAACTCTTGCGCCGATGGCGGTTCGAACGTCACCGTCACCACCCGACTCTCTCCCGCGGCGATCGTGCCTCCGCTCCACTCCCCCGAATACGCCTCCGGGAATGCGAGCCCGGTAACCGCCAGTGTCGCGTTTCCGGTGTTCTCGAGCGTCAGCGCGCGCGTGGCGCTCTCGCCGATCGTTACCTCTCCGAAGTCCAGATCCCCTGAAAGCATCAGGATACGAGCGTGCACGCTGAGGAGCGCCGCCGCGCTCGCCACCGGATCGCCGACACCGTTGTCGGCCACGCTTCGAAAGCGGTCTCCGTCCAGATCCACCGTCGTGTCGCTTACCTGCAGCGTATCAGTGTCGACTCCCGAAAAAAGATCCTCCTCCTGCATCGTCTCCCACGTATCCCCGCCGTCGGTACTGCGCTCCCACTGTAGCGTCGGCTCGGGATCGCCGGACACCGAGACCGTAAACGCAGCCAACTCGCCTGCGTCGATCACAACATCCTCCGGGTGTCCGGTGAACGCAGGAGGCGTCCCTACGACCGCGGCGGCCGCATACGTCTGAAACCCGAAATCGAACCCCGACAAAAAGGGTTCGATGCTGCTGCTCCCGGCGGAATAGGGGTTTTCTTCGTCTCCGACCCAGCTGTATGAGTTGTCTGAATCATGGGGTTCGGCCGAGCTGAGGATCATCCGATAGGTTTCATGCTCCGTGAGGAACACGCCGACAGGGATTTCAGCCCAGGTAAACGACTGAGGCACCGACGTGGAATCCAACCGCCTTTTGACAACCGGCATTCCGGACGCATCCGTAATCAGGAGCACGAGGTCGCCGGGGTTGCCTTCTCGCACGATTGGGAGAGTGACCGCGTCCAGGTACGGCAGATCCGGAACGAACTCCTGCCACAAACCGCCCCAGGCGAAAATCTGCGCAGCCGTGCTGAGACTGGATTGTTCCTGGTCAAGGCCGGGATCCGGGGGCGAATCCTCGACGAAGATTGACATCGCGGCGCTGTCGACAACGCCGTTGTCGTTCGAAACCCGCACCCAAAACGACGAATTCTCTTTCATTTCAGAAGTTTCGAACGATGCTTCAGTCGCTCCGGCAATCGGTGCGTCCGTATTTCCGCTCGCTCCTTCGTACCATTGAAATTCCATTGTAGGTACACCGACCGCTTCGACCGACAGGAACGCCCTGCTTCCCGGGACAACGCCGAAATGTACAGGAGAAGTCCGAACGATATCAGGTTCCTCCGGCTGGTGGGACCGGTAATCCGCCACAACAGGAGCTGTGAAATCAAGGGTCCGCGCGTTGTCGGCGGCATTCGGTTCGCCTTCTGGAACGCCGGTTGCAACCTCCGCAAAGCGGACGTCCGGATTGGAAATATGCGGAACACGGGTTCGGGATGGGCTGCTCGTGGGCGATGCCATCACCGTGCGGTAATGGTTGCCGTCATCCCCGTCAAAACGGTGTCCGTGGGAAAATGAAAACACTCCTTCGCTGTCGTCATCCTCGTGCGCATGCGCCGCACCCATGTTGTGGCCAATCTCATGAACAAACGTGTGCGAGGCCAACGCCGCGGCATCCGAAGTAACACTGAACGCCTGGTCGGGTCGGCCGAATTCGTCGACCAGCAGGTTCGCCCTCCCCGCCACGCTGTCGACGCTCCCCCGCCTGAAAAGCGCCACCAAGTCCGCGCCCCAATCATCCCGCCACCGATGAACCTCCTCCATGTACCCATCTTTCGGGTCTCGCAGCCGGTTCAAATCCGTCTCGAAGGAGTCGCTTTCCACGTAGTCCACTTCCGCCTGAAACACCAGATTGAGCTCGACGTTGATGCCGCTGTTCTCGAACACCGCGTTCGCGCCACCCACCGCAGCCAGAACATCCGCCTGCATCGCATCCTCGCCGCCCGCGTATTCGCGCGCGGCCTGGGTGTAAACGATCATGACATCGATCTGAACCGGATCCTGCGCAAGCGCCGACACCGCAGGCGCGGTGAGGAGTAGAACGGCGAACGTGATCTTAAGAAGGCGCATGAACTGTTACGGTATCGGCGGCTCTCCGGACTCAGGAAGATCACCGGCGTCGGCGAGCTCCGCACACACGCCGCATTCGCCGAGTTCGCCGACGTCGATTTCGCTGAGAACAATCGCCCCGTCACCGCTGGAACGGATGCGGTACACCTCGTCCCGCGCCGGCATCTGGATCGTCCCCGACTCCGCAGCGCCGACGAAAGCGAGAACCACCATGCTCCCAGGTTCTCCTTCCACGGATCCCCGCAGCACACCGCGATCCGGTCCGGCGACATCATAGCGCCGCACCCGTATCACAACCTCTTCCCCGTCAAATAGCGGCATTCGGAAACCGTTTTCCAACTCGCCCCGTTCATACGCCTCCGCAAGCTTCGGTAGATCCGGTTCCAGTCGTGCAACCCAGGAACGTTTGATGTGGTGATGACCGCCGATCTCCTCCGGCTCCGATCGCTCATTCCACGAAACCACTCGGCGCGCGACCTCCGGATCCAGATAAGGATCCCCGCCGCCGGATAATTCCAGGCCCGAAATCGTCTCGGGTGATGCCCCGATTGGAGATTCACGTGAATCCTCCCCTACCGGCGCCACAGCAACCCAATACACCACCGCACCCGTGGCGATCAGTACGACGGGACCCCAGAACATCCTCTTGACGAGACGCCGGCGCAACCAACTGCAAAGACGAATAAGCATAGTCAGCCTGATCAAGGTGCTAACATTGACTGACCCATCCGTCAAGGAACGCCAGACTCGGGTTGGTGCTTCCGATGCCTCGAGGCGAATGTGCGGGCGCTGGCGATCCTGGCTGGCGGGATCTGCGGCACCGACGGGGGGGGCGCTGCGACGGCAGCCACCCGGGGCAGATCAATGGAGGAGGCAGTCGAGGCAACGCTGCCAAGCTCGCGTTCCGGCCGTCCGAGATCAAGACGGTTCGGGCCGAGTAGCGCAGCGGTATGCCATTGACTCAGGCTTCGTTTGCCTGGCCCTCACCGGTTCGGCGAAACCGCCTCGCTCGACCGGCGGGACGCCTGTTTGCGATCGGCCGGTTCAATGGTGGGGATTGCTTCTCCGGTCTGGCTCATGCGTGCGAGGAGCCGCTCCCGCATCTCCTCGGAAACCCCGGCGTGGCTGCCGGATTGAATCAGGTTCTCGAGTTCGTATGGATCGTGCCAGAGGTCAAAGAGGTGCGATTCGCGGTAGATATCGGAGGACGCTGTCTCCACCCCGCCGGGGACGCCCGCGTCGACAGCGTACTTCCATCGCTCAGTACGGACCGCACGGCCGATCCCCGACTCGCTGATCTGAATGAAGCAGTCGTCCTGCCACGGGACGGAGGGGTCGCGCAGACGCGGCATCAGAGACCGCCCCTGCATGGCATCGGGAACCGCCACCCCAGCCGCATCGAGGAGTGTCGGAGGGAAATCTACGAGGCTGACTATTTCGTCGCGGGATCCGCCGCCGCGAAACCCCGGTCCGGCGATAAACGTCGGCAACCGAACCGAACTCTCGTGACACGACCGCTTATACTCTCCGTTGCGTGTCTTGAAGTGGCAACCGTGATCCGTGGTGAAAAGCAGGATGGTATTCTCGTCGAGGTCGAGGCTGATGAGGGCGTCAAAGAGGCGTCCAAGCGCCTCGTCCAACCGTTTCACCATCCCATAGTATCCGCCAAGATGCTTGTGAGCCGAACCGCCAAGCGCGGCGAGGTCCGGCGGGACCCAGCGCCCTGTGTAGCGTTCCCTGTACCCGTTGGGAGGGGGATAGTCGTCGAGATGGTTTTGATGGTGCGGCTCGAGAAACGAGAGGAAGAGGTAGAACGGATTCTCCCGGGGCTGGGCAATGTAGCGGATCGCGGCATCGGTGAGCGCGTCGACCCGGTACCCTGGCAGCTTCACCTCCGCGTTGCGGTTGTTGTAGACCCGGCAATCGTAGGCGTTCGATGAATGCTCCAGCGCATTGGCGGCCAGCCAGTCACCGTAACCGCCGCGCCAATCCTTCTGCACCCAGGTGCGCGAACCCCGAACAGATCCCTCGTCCCGCATCGGGCCCAGGTGCCATTTCCCGATGTAGCCGGTATCGTATCCGGCGCCGCCGAACGCCTTTGCCAGGGTCGGCACATTCCGAGGGAGCGGAATGCCGTTGCGAAAACATCCGACCGAGGTGGCGTACTGCCCGGTCTGCATACACGCACGCGCGGGCCCACAGAGCGGCTGACAGGTAATACTGTTGCGCAGGAACGTTCCCAGGGAAGCCAGGCGGTCGAAGTTCGGGGTCAGATCGAGCGGATTCCCGTGCAACCCAACCGTGTCCCAACGCTGTTGGTCCGTGAAGAATACGATGACGTTCGGCTGCTGCGAGCTCATAGGAGCGCGATCGTCACGGATTCGCCGGCCAGATGCAAACCTCCATTACCCGCAAATCATCATTACACCACCCGATCGTTCATTCCAATGCGATTTCGCCGATTTTCCTCGACACTTCGGTTTCACGGGAGTCAGGGTTCCGGATAAGGAGGATCCTATGCGTTATTGCTTTTGTTCGATCGCGTTCCGCGGCACCCCTATCGAAGAAATTGTCACCCGACTGGCGAAGATTGGGTATGACGCCGTCGAAATCTGGTGGAAACACATCGAGTCGCGGAGCGATAGCGAACTCCGTGACCTCAGGAAACTGGCTGCGGACCAGGGAATCGGTATCGAGGTCATTTCGCCCTATTTCTGGCTTACCCAGAACCGAGACCTCTACGACCGTTCGATTGAGACCGCCGGACTCGCTATCAAAGCGGCGCGGGCGCTCGGGTGCCCGAAAATTCGGACATTCACGGATGCCGGGCCGACCGGAATCGGCAGCGATGTCGCCACGGAAGAGCATTGGGATCACGCCGTGAGAGCGTTGCAAGAGATCACCCATACGGCCTCCGACTTGCTCTTTCCCGTTGAAACTCATGCGAATACCCTGGCCGATACCCCGGATTCGGTGCTCGGCCTGATCGAACGCGTGGGCGCTCCCAACCTGAAGGTACTCTACCAGGCAATGGACGAGAACAGCATGATCGCCGAGTTCGATCAGCTGCGCGAACACATCGCTCATATTCATATCCAGAATCACGACGCGGAGGGTACGCACGGTCCGATCGAAGAGGGTGTGGTCGACATCGCCGGACTCCTCGAGCACGCTCGTAGCACCGGCTACCGCGGCTCGCTGTCGGTCGAGTACTGCCACAAGGGGGCTACGTGGGATCAGGCGGAATCCGCGATCCAATGGCTGCGCAGTCTCGAGGGTGCAGGGTCGCCACGGTAACCGCCGATTTCCATGTCGCGGCCAAATATCCTTCTGATCACCACCGACCAGCAGCGGTGGGACGCCTTGGGCATCAACGGGAACCCCGCGATCGATACTCCCAACCTGGACGCCCTGGCCGCATGCGGCGTCAACTTCTCCCGCGCGTACATCACCTGTCCGGTCTGTATCCCAGCCCGGCGCACCCTGTTGAGTGGACAGAGTCCGGTGACGCACGGATTACGCGCATACCGCGACGGGCTCGAATTCGACCCGCCGCATACCCTCCCAGGCGTGTTGCGCGAACACGGCTGGCAAACGCAGCTCGTGGGAAAGATGCATCTGCACCCGCAGCGCAAGCGATACGGATTCGACCACCTCGTATTGAGCGAGTCGCCGAACTTCCGCCCTACGTCGCACGTACAACCGCACAACGATTACGTGAAATGGTTGCGCACGCAGGGAGTTCACCATCACCCCAATTTCCACGGGATCAGCGGAAACGGCCGGATCGCCCGTCCACATCCGCTCGAGGAGGCCTACCATCATAACAGCTGGCTGGCGGGCGAAGCCGTGGATTTCCTCACCGAGCGCCGGGATCCCGCATGCCCTTGGTTTTTGCACCTCTCCTTCACACACCCGCACCCGCCGCTCACACCGCCCCGCGATTACTTCGAGAAGTATCTCCGCCGGATCGACCGCCTCCCCGGCCCGGCCATCGGATCATGGGTGCCGGGGGGGCACCCGATCCCGACCGGTATTCATCCCGATTCGGCCGTCGGCCCGTTCGATCCTGAAGAGATCGCCGTCGCCCGCGCCGGGTATTACGCCCTGATCAACCATATCGACGACTGCATCGCCTACGTCCTCGACCGGTACTTCGAGTATGGCAATCCCCGGGCACGTGATCCGATCTGGATCATTTTCAGTTCCGATCACGGGGAGATGCTCGGCGACCACCACCTCTTCCGCAAGTCGCTCCCGTTCGAAGGTTCCACGCACGTGCCGTTTTTTATATCCGGACGGAACGTCCAGGTCGCGAACGCGACATGCGACGCTCTCGTCTGCTGGGAAGATGTGATGCCGACCGTGCTCGATCTGGCCGGGGTCCCGAGCCCGAGCGGGCTTGACGGACACAGCCTCGCGGGGACCGTTCGCGGGGAATCCGCACCGATCCGGAACATCCTGTTCGAGGAGTGCGGCGGCGCGCTCGCCCACCACGCCGTCCTCAACGGACCCTGGAAGTACATCTGGTGGGCCCGGGACAACCAGGAGCAGCTCTTCAATCTCGAGGAAGACCCGCTGGAGTGCCGCGACCGCTCCGGGACGGAGGATCTGCGGCCGTTTCGCAAGCTCCTCGCCGATCACCTTCAGGAACGCACCGATTACAACTACGATACGAGCGCATTGAAGCCCCTCGCTAATGGCGTGCCGACCTGCATATAATCTGCGTTACAAAGGTCGCTCCACACAGCTTGGAGACGGGGACCTTCAGACGCACTTCCCCGGCACCCGTTTCCAGCCTGCGTGTATACCCGAGCCAATGCAAGGCGGAGACACCGGCCGGTCAGGACTGCTTGCTGGTCCCGCGCAGGCAGTCTCAGCCAGAGCATTACGGCCTGGACAATCATAGTCAGATCAGATACGCACATTCCGCCGTGAGGCAACCGCATCCCGCACGCCGTGACATCCCGCGAACGCATCATCCACGCCATCAATCACCGTGAAACCGACCGTCTGCCGATCGACCTCGGTGGTACGCGACAGTCCGGGATTGCGGCGTCGAGTTATCATGCGCTGAAGCTTCATCTGGGGATCGCCACGCCGACGCGGGTTTATGACCTATACCAGATGCTCGCCGAGGTCGAACGTCCGGTCATGGAAAGATTCGGCGCGGATGTGGTCGGGCTGAACCGGCCTGCGGTAGCATTCGGCATTGATACCCGCGACTATAAACCATGGCGACTGTTCGATGGAACGCTGGTTGAGGTCCCGCGGGGGTTTCGCCCCGATGCAGAACCGAATGGCGATCTTGTCCTGCGCCGCGACGGCGAAGTCATCGCTCGGATGCCGCGTGGCGGATTCTACTTCGACCGTGTCGAGCGGTACCCGGGCGCAGCTCACGTCGACCCGAACGCCTTCGAACCGCCGCGTCTCAGCCATGCGGATATCCGGCACTATCGCCTCCAGTCCGAGGCCCTTTACCAGAACACGGATTATGCGATCGTCGCCCCGCTCGGGCCACCTTACGAGTTATTCTACGGCTTGGGCACCGGTGATTTTGAGACCTGGATGATCACCCTTGCGACGGAGCCCGATTATGTGTGCGCGCTTTATGAAAAGGTTGTCGATGCCTGGATCGAGAACCTGGAACGGTTTGTCGAGGCGGTGGAGGGGCGCGTTCAGATCCTCCAGGTGAATGACGATTTGGGCACGCAATACGCGCCGTTTATTTCCGTCGACATGTACCGTCGACTGCTCATGCCGTTCTATAAGCGCGGTCTCGACTGGATTCACAAACACACGGACATGAAGGTGATGCTGCATTCGGACGGCGCCATCCACCCCCTCATCCCCTCCCTGATCGAAACCGGGTTCGATATTCTGAATCCCGTGCAAACCAGCGCC
This sequence comes from Opitutales bacterium, assembly GCA_007133065.1. Classification (GTDB taxonomy): domain Bacteria; phylum Verrucomicrobiota; class Verrucomicrobiia; order Opitutales; family Oceanipulchritudinaceae; genus SLNJ01. The sequence goes on along the minus strand of SLNJ01000009.1, from coordinate 100,556 downwards.
ACGGGAATGGACCCGGAACGCTTGAAGTCTGAATTTGGAGAGCAGCTGGTATTCTGGGGAGGCTCATTGGACTGCCAGAAAACGCTGCCCAATGGAACACCCGCGGAAGTCGAATCCGAGGTCCTCCGGCACGTTTCGGCGCTCGCATCCGGCGGCGGCTATGTCTTCGCCCCGGTGCACAATATCCAGGCCCTGGTTCCACCCGAGAACATCATGGTGATGTTTGATACGGCACGCCGATCCCTCAACTAGCAGACTGTTGATTACCCTGAGATTGCACGCGCCATCATGGTCGGCGAATTCCCGGGGCAATGGAGTGGGCTGAACATACGGGATTGCGGACCCTCGACCAGCGCACTGTTGCACAATCCGGGGTCTCCCTGCGAGCCGCTGAACCGGATCGCGATACCCCGTGATTGCTCTTGCTCGCTACTCCAACGATCCGCTCAGGTCCACTTTCCCGGAATCGAGTTTTCGCAATTGTCGCCTCATCCTTCGCGGATGTGGTTTTCCTGGAGGATCCGAACTCAACCGGACGCTACCTCCGTTCGGCCTCGGGAAGAAACAAAGCGAATTTCCTGCGAAGCGCCGCCGCGCCCTCCTTGCGCCCGGTCTCTTCGAGGCGCTTGAGATACCCCAGAAACCTCGGGACTCCGCCCTTGGGATGCAAGTTGGCGTGAAACGGCCCGCCCTCACGGATCACCGTCCAAAGAGGATCGACCGAGTCGCCGGCGTAGTGCACCATTTTCTGCATCTGCGCATCGTGCCAACGCGCCAGGCGCCACGCACCCTCGCTGCAGAGATCGGGACGATCGGAGGCGATGTCCCGCTCCTCGTGGGGATCGGCATCCAGGTCAAAGAGCATCTCCTGCGGAAAGAGCCGGAATCCGTCGTGGTACGTCCGCAAGTACAACCAGTTGCTCCACCGGACCGACCGCTGGCAGACGTGGCAGCACTGGCTGATCACCACGTCCTCGCGGCCGGCGCCGGAGCCGCTGCGGATCGTGTCGGCGAACGAGAGCCCATCCCAAATCCCGGGACATTCGCCGCCATACAGGTTCATGAGTGTCGGAGCGAGATCGAGGTTGTAGTGAAACTCCCGATCCCGGGCGCCCTGCGCGCCTCCGGGACACTTGATGATCATCGGGATGCGGCAGGTGATCTCATCGGCGGTGCCATGCTCCTGGTAGATCCCCAATTCGCCGAGATTCTCACCGTGGTCCGCCGAAATCACAATCATCGTCTCATCATACACGCCGGCACGCTTCAGAGTCTCAACGATCCGGGCAATGTGATCGTCGACGTACCGGATCGCCGTGTCGTACCCGTCGACCATGTGACGCATCGAAACCAGATCCGTCACTTTGCCCGGCTGTCGGGGGTAGCGCGGGTTCTCGGCATCGTGGTACATCCCGATCTCCATCGACGTGTGGGGTCCGGTAATCCGGTTGTGCCGACGGATCAACTCCTCGTCGTCGAGCCACGCCGGAAGCGGCTCATCCGCGAATGGATTGCCATATTCCTCCGGCACGCGCAACGGCGTGTGCGGATCCCAGTAGTTGACGTGCAGATACCAGTCGTCCCGCCCGAGATTGTCTTGCAGCCATTTGTCGACTACCGGTTGCACCTCCTCAGCGGATTCGCTCCCGCCGCCGCCGGTATCGTGAATCTCGTTGAACCCCGCGTAGAACCAGTGGGCCGAGTGGCGATTCCCGAATGGACTGATCATCGCCGTGTGGCAACCGAGACCCTTCAATCGGGCGGCGAGTCCGTCCTGACTGAAGACGTCCTTGAACCCGCGTAACGGCATGGTCTGCGGCTTCGGCTGCGCCGCGATACCGCCGTGCCCCACCACGCCGGTCTGGATCCCGAAGCGCCCGGAATAAAATGCCGTCCGAGAGGGCAGGCACGGCGCATCGGGAGCGTAACAGCGCTCGCAGACAAGTCCTTCCTCCGCGATTGCGTCGATTGTCGGACTGGTGTTCCGGTGATACCCGTAGCAGCCAAGATGATCCGGCCGCAGGCTGTCGATGTCGATGTACAGTATTCGCATAGCCTTCCTCCAGCCCGCAGCATCTTCAATCGTTATACGCGTTGTCAATTCCGCCTTGCCCTACCCCTCTGAGCGGCCGAAGACCGCTTTCGCCGCCGCCCTATCCAACCGGCAACACAACGTCCTCCTCGCGGAAGCTGTAGCCGCGGATCTGCGCCTTGGGCGCGTCGTCGACGATGTAGTTGACAACATAGATCTCACCGTCCTCGAACTGCACCCAGCCGGTGTAACCGCAATCGGCCACCGGACTCCGGTCATAGTCGAGCGGCATGATCCGCACGTGCGCCCCGTTGCGCTCCTCTGCAAGGCAGGATTCCGCGTCGGTGAAAGCGGCAAACGTGTTTTGGGTCCACCAGCCCAGCCATCCTTTCCCATGGTGAGCGTAACGGTGCGTGATCATGATCGCGCCGCTGCGGAGCGCACCTGCCACCGGCCTATGGCAGGCCGGGATTGGAAACTTCGTGTATCGGCTCCAGGTCCTGCCCCCGTCGCGACTGATGGATTTGAACGCATCGAGGCCGAGCTTCGAGTTCTCGCGCAGGAAACAAACCAGTTCCCCGCCGGGCAGTTCGACCACACTCGGCTCGCAAAATCGTAACTGTCGATCGCACGCGACCTGGAACGGGCCCTCCCAATCCCTCCCATGATCATCGGACAGAAATACGTCGACATTCCAAGCCTCCTCGCGCTCCTGATGACAGGCCACAACCCACCGGCCCGCATGCGGGCCGGCCTTCAGCTCGATCAGCCTGTCAAGCCCGCCCCCCCGGATCGGTGTCTCCAGCGGATCCGACCAACTCGCCCCGCCGTCCTCGCTGAACAGGACGAATACATCGACCTCGACCCCGTACGACTGCGGCGGATGGTGTTTGTCCACAAGCGCGCACAGCCGGTCGTCCCGCAGGCAGACGATCCGCGGATTGTCCCAGAATGGCGTTTTGTGGTGCTCGCCCCGCAAGACCTCCGTCAGCGGCTGCTTCGGAGTCCAAGTCCGCCCGCGATCGTCGGAGACCGTATACACCATCCGCGTGTAGCCTCGGTCGGCGTGATGCGTGCACTCGGCGAACACGCAGACGAGCCGGCCCTTCCGGTTCAGAGCCACATCGGGCCAGGCTTCGTAGATGGAATCGTCCCGGCTTACCACAAAGGTCTGCAGGTGTGTCGCAGGCATGATCCAATGCTTTACCGTGCGGATTTCACCTGTCAACCTTGGGCGCGATGGTTCACTTTTTGATGGCTAATTCAATGGCGATTTCGAGAATGGGACACCATGCCGATCAAACACGTTTACATGATGACCGACCTGGAAGGCGCCGCCGGGGTCGACGACTGGGATACGCGCCACACCGATTACGCGACGACAGCCAAGGGCGTCTTTGAACGCTCGGAGATGCAGCGGCTTCTCACCGGGGAGGTAAATGCCGCCGCCGAGGGCCTCTTTGCAGCCGGTGTGGAGGAGATTCTCATCAATGACGCCCACGGCGCCGGCCGCACAATCCTGCCGGAAGAGCTGATTCCCGGCGTGCGGCTGGTCAAGGGAACCAATCGGCCATGCTGGCTGCCGGGGCTGTCGCCGCGCTTTGACGCCCTCGTACAAGTCGGCATGCATGCGATGACCGGCACCCCTGGCGGCTGCCTGGCGCACTCGATGAGCCGCAACATCACGATTCGCGTCAACGGGGACGAGGTCGGCGAAATGCAAGTGGCCGCCTTTCTTTGTGGAGCACTCGGCATACCCTGGATATTTACTTCGGGCGATTCACACGCATGCACGGAATCCGAAGGATGGGTGGACGGCATCGTCACGGTCCCTGTCAAGGAAGGTATCGGAGAACGATCGGCGATTCATATTGCACCGGTCGATGCGCGCGAGCGTATCCGCTCACGGATCCAGGATGCGGTGCGCTCCGCCGACGCGATTTCACCCCTTGTGATCGAAGGCCCGGTCGTCATGGAAGTGCACCACCCCGATCCCTGGCCATTGAAGATCCGGAACTGTGCGGAACGCGTCGATGCCTTCACTCTTCGCTGCGAAGCCGACACCTTTTGGAGTGCCTTCCACGCGTACTTCTTCGACAAGCCGGATTTTCCCATGCCTGAGAAATGACGCCTCATCGCTTTCGCACTGCGAACACCCCAAGCGATAAGCGATCGTACCGGAATGCATATAGGCACAAAAGCCTGTCCCATGATCAAAATCCGCGATCTCGAAAACGGAGATCTCCGCCTGCGGACCGGGAGTCCCGCGATCGGTGCCGGAACCGCGCTCGATGGGCTCACCAATGATATCGACCAGGCACGCCGACCCAAAGGCAAAGCACCCGACCTGGGTCCCTCACGAGAGCAACGCGCCGCACCCGACCCTCAAGACCATCCCAGCGCGCCAGAATGACACCGTGGTACGACAACAACTGGAGGCTTACGTCGGGCAGACCCTCGACCCGACGCTCGATTACAACAGCGTGCTCTGGGACTACATCTGAAAAATCCTCTTTGGAAACGCGAATTGCCATAAAGGTGCCCACGCCACGATTCACCCTGTTTTCCATTTTATCCATTTGCGTTGCGTTCGTTCCGATTGCGCTGTCCGAGTCGTCAACCTCCCCGCCCCCGGCGTCCGACCCAATACTGCGGGAGGCGACCGCGGGTGAGTCGAGCGCTCCGCCCCCGTCCGAGACCGGGACCGCTCCAACTCCCCCGACCGAGGACGAGCCGACGATCACCGGACCGCTCGTGATGCTGAACGAGATCGTCGCATCGAACAGCGGGACGTTCGTCAGGGATTCAGAGGGAGATGCCGGGGATTGGATCGAGATCGTGAACCACGGGGACACTTCGGTGAACCTTGAGGGATGGGGGCTTTCCGACCGCTCTGCCGTACCGTTCCGATGGCGATTTCCGGAGGTTGATCTTGAACCGGGCGCCAAGGTGCTTGTATGGGCCGACGGGAAGGACCGCGACGGGCGTGCGACCCGTACGATCCCATTGATTTCGCCAGGATCACAGTGGCGCTACCTGGATGGCGAGGGCCCCTTTCCTGACGACGACTGGCACAATCCGGAATTCGATGACGAGGACTGGCGGGTGGGGCCGGCTCCACTTGGCTACAGCGACGGGGCCGCTTACCTGCGAACCGTGCTCGACTACGGTGGGGACCCGGACTCAAAGCATCCCACGGCGCTTCTTCGCAAGCGCTTTCAAGTGTCGGAGTGGGGTGCGGAGATATCGCCGACATCACTGATCGTTCGTGCGCGAATCGCCGACGGAGCCGTAGTTTATATCAACGGGGTCCGCCGGATTTCCATTAACCTGCCCGAAGACGACATCACCTACGAAACCCCGGCGACGGAGGAGGTTGGACTACAATCGACGTGGCGGGAATTCCAGATTCCCGCCAGTGCCCTGAGGGCGGGCGAAAACGTGATAACCGTTCAGATTCACCGCCATGACCCATCCGGAGGCGAGTTTCTGTTCGATTTGAGCGTGAGTGCCCTGGTCGTGAAGCGGACGTTTCACACGAATTTCAGCATCAGCTCGGGAGGAGAACATATCTCGCTCAACCGGCCCGACGGCTTTCGGGTTGATGAGGTGGCGGTGCCCGCGCTTCCACGCGACGTGGCGTATGGGCGCGGTGACGACGGGGAATGGTATTACTTCGGAGAACCAACGCCGTGGCGCCCGAACGACACCGAGGCGTTCACCGGGATTCTCCATCCACCGGAGTTCAGCGTGGCGCCGGGGTTCCACGATGGGCCGGTCGAGTTGGCGCTCTCCCATCCGGATGATGGCGTCGAGATCCGGTTTACTATAGATGGTTCGCATCCGGGCGAGAGCGAAGAGGTTTACACGGGGCCCATCACCTTGCGAAGCCGGGCGGGCGAGGCGCCGGCGATCGCTCGGATTCGCACAAATCCCCCGGAATCCGCGCAACACGGGTTTGAATGGCGCGACGCACCCGCCACGATTGCAATGGGCCATGCGGTTCGGGCCCTTGCGACAAAACCGGGGTATCTCTCCCTTGAACCGCGCAGTGGCACATGGTTTGTCGGTTCCGAGACGGATGAATTCCGGAGCGTTGATGTTGTCTCGCTCATCGCGGCCCCCAGGGACTTCTTCGACCATGTCGAGGGAATCTACGTGCCGGGCGCTCTATACGACGAATATGGATACGGAGAGGACTGGTGGGGAATGCCCGGCGCAAACTACTTCCAGCGCGGGCCGGCTTGGGAGCGCGACGCCCACTTCGAACTCTTTGCGGAAGAATCCGGCGACCGATTGACGTTCGGGGATCTACGGGTGCGTATTCACGGGACCGGGTCACGCGTGATGCCTCAGAAATCCCTTCGCCTCTACGACCGGAAGCTCGGAAATGGACCCGGACTGCGTCGTTTTCCCGTCTTCGATGAGTTGCCCCATACGGAGTACCGGAGGGTGTTATTGCGCAATTCCGGGCAGGATTGGTATTTCCAGAACCCGACAATGCTAAGGGATGCCTACATGCAGCGCCTCGTTCGCCACCTGGACTTCTCCTATCAGGCGTATCGCCCGACGGCGCTCTTTCTCAATGGAGAGTTCTGGGGCATCCACAACCTCCGGGAACGGATCGACCGTCATTTCCTTGCCAACCGGTACGGTGTGGATCCCGATTCCGTCGATCTTCTCGCCAACAACTCCGTGGCTGGCGAAGGCACGGCGGATCATTACCTGGAAACGCTTTCATACATCCGGGAGGGTTCCCTTGAGGACGCCTCCCGCTACGCGTACGTGCGCGAGCGTATCGATGTGGTGTCCTATGCGGACTATATCATTGCGCAGACGTTCTTCGCCAACGCCGACTGGCCGTGGAACAACGTTGAATTCTGGCGTCTCCAAACCGAATATCATCCCGGCGAGAGCCCGGGCCATGATGGCCGATGGCGCTGGATTTTCTCCGATCTCGATTTCGCGGGCAATGCAGACCATATCGGGGTCGACATGTTCGATATCCTCCGGAATCCCGTGGAGGGAGGGGATCCGCCGCCGTGGTCGGTGGAGTTGATCAACGCGCTCTGGGAGAATTCCGAGTTCGTCCGCGAGTTCTGCAACCGGTACGCGACCCACCTTAACACAGCGCTTCGTCCCGAACGCTCGGTCGCCCTCCTCGATGAAATGGCAGCGTCAATCGAGTCGATCATCGAACCCCACTTCCAACGCTGGGGCCGCGACACGGACCTGTCGGAATGGCGGGACAACCTCGACGCGCTTCGCGGGTTTGTCGAGAACCGTCCTCCCCAGGTATGGAACCATCTCAACAACCATTTTGCAACCGGTAGCCCCCGCTCGTTTACGATCCGAAACCAATCACCCGCACGCGGAGCGATTCACATCCACGGAATCCCGATTGATGGCGCGCTTACGCCCGGGGTTGATGGACGACCAACCCAATGGACCGGAACCTATTTCCAGCGGCTTATGGTTACCGTCGAAGCGGTTCCGGACCCGGGATACCGTTTCGACGGATGGGCGGAGTTTACGGGAGGGGGTAGCGCAAAAGTGACGGTTCCGCTTGAGTTCTTTCCGGTTCTCACTGCGCGATTTGAGGAGGAAGAGGGTGAAGCCGCTCTACTCCACTACTGGAGTTTTAATAAACCGTTGGCTTTGCAGGCGCCGGCATTTTCGGTCGGGGACGCATCGATGACATGGACTCCGGGAACCAAGACCGAGTTCACATACGACACCGGGCAGGGTTTCTCCGGGGAGAACGCCCGCCTCTCGGAAGGTACGGGCACGCACTTGAGGGTGAACGATCCACTCGGTTCCTCGATAACCTTCCGACTTCCAACCACCAACCGCAACGACACCGGATTTCGATTGAAATACGAAGCCCGCCGGTCAGGTCAGGGAGCCGGAGTTCAGCAGATCGCATACTCTCTCGATGGAGAAACCTTTGTCCCGTTTCGGGAGGTCTTCCTCGCCGATGCGGCTCCCTCCGCGGTCGAGCTGAACTTCAGCGGCATCGAAGGCGTCGCGGAAAACCCCGATTTCGCCGTGCGCATCACCTTTCGGCAGGGCTCCGACGGAGGAAGCTCCGGGAACAACAGGATCGACAATCTCACGTTCGAAGGCCTTGACGTCCCAGCTTTCTGGGATCCATTCGTCACCGACGACCTTGGGTTCGGCTGGAGATGGAATCCGGGGTTGGGTCACATCTACGCCGCCGAATTCCCTGTGATTTACTCTTACGGTCTCGGCGATTGGATATACATCCTCGGCGAGACGGAAACCAGTTATTATTTCTGGACCTACACCCATGCCTCATGGGGCTGGACCGGCAGCGAAACCTATCCCTATTATTTCCTCTTCGGCGAGGATGGCACCGGCTCATGGAGCACCGGTGGGTTGTGGGAATAACGAGAGCAGGCTTGAACAGCCCTATCTTCAAGACTCATACCAAGGTCGCGGTTGCCGGACTCGCGGTTGGTTCTGTGCGCTCAGGCGGAGAATAGGGCAGCGTCATATTCCAGGACCAATCGCATCGTTAACGACGTTTTTCCCCACTGAGTGCCGCCGCCGGTATTCGATGGGAGAACACCCCGTTTTCTCCTTGAACCTTCATATCGGATTAATACAAAACTATTCCGCTACTATCAATGGCAATCGGAACCGTACCGTGATAGGATAATGAAATAATCCATCGGGACAGATCCATTGGATGCTCCTTCCCGACGTCCTTGAAACGAATCGATTGATTACAAATGAAGAACACCGCTACCGGACCAGCAGAATCCGCGGAAACCGCCTCGCAGTACGATGCCGGGGCCGAGATGCACGATCCCGAACTCTATCACCACCATAGCGTGGCCGAACCGGTTGACGGGCTCGACAGCATCACCGACGCCGATCTCGCCCGCTACCGGGAGGAGGGGTACCTGGCGGTTGAAAACGCCTTTACCCCGGAGGAGACCCGCGACGGTCTCGACGGGTTGATCCACCTGATCATGGGAGGGAACCCGGAGTTCAAGGGGGTCGTGTTCGAAGCCAAAGCGCGCGACGCTCTCCCGAGCCTCGGTCCGGACGACCGGCAGGACGCGGTGCGCAAGCTGATGCATTTCGTCGACTACGATGCGCGACTCAAGGCGCTCTCCCACCATTCGAAGCTGTTGCGTGTCCTCGAATCAATGCTCGGTGAGCCCCCCATCCTCTTCCAGGACATGGCGCTGCTCAAGCCGCCGCATGTCGGCCGGGAGAAACCGTGGCATCAGGATCACGCGTATTTTAACTTCCCGATCGAAACACGCGTGGTCGGAGTCTGGATCGCGCTCGATGACGCAACGGTCGACAACGGGTGCATGCGGGTGCTCGCCGGACGCCATCGGGAAGGTCCTGTCGTACACTTCAAACGGCGCGACTGGCAGATCTGCGACACCGAAGTTGCCGGTAAAAGCGGCGTCGTGGCGGTACCCCTGAAACCTGGAGGCCTTCTGTTTTTCGACGGTCTCCTCCCCCACGGCACTCCCCACAACAACTCACCGAAACGTCGCCGCGCCCTGCAATTCCACTATCACAACCAGAGCGCGGAGAAATGGTCCGCGAAGGAACGAATGGCGATCTTCGGGAGCGAAGGCAAAGATGTGCAGTGTTGACGAGCTTGCACCGATCCGTGGGTGCGTCCGGCCAATCCGACCGACGACAGCGGATTGAAGGGGACATGAATTCGTCTTCCCAATACGCAAGAATCCTGCTTGTCATGATCGCGATGCCGATTTCTATACAGGGTGGCGAGTTTACGCTTGAAGAGACCACGATCGCCCGGGTTCACGAGGCCATGCGCGAGGGTCGACTCACGGCGGTCGATCTGACGGCCGCCTATCTGGAGCGGATCGAACCGTTCGACCGCGAATCGGGATTGAATGCCATCGTGGTCACGAACCCCAGGGCCCAGGAAGAAGCCGCGGCGCTGGATGCCCATTTCGTGGAGACCGGAGAGTTTGTCGGGCCGATGCACGGCGTGCCGGTGATAGTGAAGGACAACTTCGACACGATCGGTCTCCAGACGACCGGAGGTTCGGCCGCCATGGCCGGCTACATCGCCGCCGAAGATTCCTTCCAGGTCCAGCGGTTGCGCGAGGCCGGAGCCATCGTCCTAGCGAAATCCAACATGGGCGAATGGGCGATCCACCCATACCGAAACATCAGTTCCACACTCGGCGAGACCCGCAACGCCTATCTCCTTGATTATCCGACGCCGGGATCCAGTGGGGGAACCGCCTCGGCGCTCGCCGCCAACCTGGGGCTGGTCGGGCTCGGGAGCGACACCGGGAGTTCGATCCGGGGGCCCGCCGCGCAGCTGGCGCTGGTCGGACTGCGCCCGACTATCGGACTGACCAGCCGGGCCGGGATTATCCCCCAGCACTACACCCGCGACGTGGGCGGACCGATCGCACGCACGGTCGAGGACGCGGCTCGCGTGCTCGCGGTCATCGCCGGATACGACCCACGCGACCCGATGACCGCGACCGCGCCGGATCACACCCCGGCCGACTATACAAACTCCCTCGACGCCGCCGCGCTCAAGGGGATGCGGATCGGGGTTCTGCGCGCGATCAGCGATACCCAAACCGCCGACCCGGAGATTCTCGCACTCTTCGAGCGAGCCCTCGGGAACCTCGCCGCGCTTGGGGCTGAGATTGTCGATCCTTTCGAGATTCCGGAATTCGCGGAGATTTCGGAAGGACTCTGGTGCAACACCTTCCGTTACGATCTCGAACGGTACCTCGCGGCGGCTGATAACCCGCCGGTACGGACCCTGCGCGAGATCTATGAGGCGGGCGTCCACACCGAGCATATCGAGCACTACTTCCAGGAGTCGCTTGCCGTGACTGTGGCTCCTGAAGAGATGGACCCGCCCTGCAGCGACCACCTCACCGATCCGCGGCGCGTGCGATTTCGTGAGTCGGTGGAGAGCGCAATGTCGGAGGCCGGGGTCACGTTGATCGCCTATCCGACGTGGAGCAATCCGCCCCGCCCGATCGCAGACCCCGGCGGTCCGTTCGGCAACAACAGTTCGCGGATCGCCCCGCACACCGGCCAACCGGCCATCACCGTTCCGATGGGCTTCAACGAAACCGGTCTGCCGGTCGGACTCCAACTGCTCGGCCGGATGTTTGACGAGCCGGCCCTCATCGGCGCAGCCTATGCCTACGAACAGGCAACCAGACACCGGCGCGCGCCCGACGGATTCCAGGATTGACGACGCTCATTTTTTATGATCACCGCCATCATCGGTCTCACGGGCACCATCGGCATTCGCCGCCGCCGGTGCCGCGTTGACGGGTCCGGGAATGCTACCACGATGCGGTAGGCAGGCGTTGCGAGTGCATTTCACGGGCGGGGGTTTTGATTGACCAAAATCAGACAGGATGGCATCACTGCGTGCACGATGCCCTCGATTACCGTAGAGAACTATCTGAAACGCATCTTTCTGGAACAACAGGAGTCCGGCGGTGAGATCGTGTCCATGGGGCGCGTCGCCCAGGCGATGGGCGTGGTCCCCGGGACGGCTACGACCATGGTGAAATCCATAGCGGAGTCGGGATGGGCGCATTACGAAGCGCGCAAAGGCGTTCGGCTCACCGAAAAGGGCAACCGCATGGCATTGGCCATTCTGAGGCGGCACCGCGTCATCGAAGTTTTTCTGGTCAAGATCCTCGGTTTTGACTGGACCGAAATCCACGAGGATGCCGAGCGCCTCGAACACGCCGTCTCCGATCGTGTCCTGAAGCGGATCGACGACCTCTGCGACAACCCGAACGTCGATCCTCACGGCGATCCTATTCCAAGCGCCACGGGCGAGTTCCGATCGCGACCCCAGATGACGCTTTTCGAGTGTCCAATCGACCAACCGATTCGGATTGCGCGGGTTTTGAAACAGGAGCCGGACTTCCTGCAATATGCGGAGGAGAAGGGCCTCGTCCCCGGCGCGTGGATCCGCGTCATCGAACGCAATCCGATTGCCGACGCGGTAACGCTGCACCTGCAGAACCGGGGTCAGATTACGTTGGGCGGAAAAGTCGCCGCCGATATCACGGTAGAATAGCGGTCTTCCCCAACCTGACGGACGCCACCGGATTTGTGCTCGCTTTACGCGGATGCGCTTAATTAGAATTATTCTAATTTTTAGGCGTGATGCAAAAAAACCCACAAGACACCTCCGATGCGGACACCCGCTCGCGCGCTCCGAGCCCCCTCATTCAAGTGCTGCGCGGCGAATCAAACCTCGGGGCGATCCACCTGGATCCGGAACAACGCCTGCTGCGGGCGGCAACACTGGGAGCGGTTGACTGGGAGCGGCTTCGGGAGATGCTGCGCAACGCGATTCGAGAAATCGACGCTCGCGGCGCGCAGACCGTGGATTTGCTGAACGAGAGTCAATCCGCCGGAATGCACGCACGCCGGGAAGGAGACACCCTGGTTATCGAACGACCCAGCTGCTTCACCGCTCCGCAACTCTGGGTATGGCGGGAGATTCCCTGGCCCGAGGAGGACGCCGGGGGGGAGGAGCCGGAGGACTGGCGCGTTCTCGCCTCGCTTGCTGCAGGGTGCGGACTTCTGGCTGCCGCAGCTTTTATGCTCGAGCAGCTCTCCCTGGGACCCTCATGGGTTGCTTCGTTGTTGTTCGCAGCCGCCTATATATGCGGGGGATGGGACGCCTTTCACGATGTTCGGAGATCGATTGTTCGCGGCAAGGTCGACATCCATTTCCTCATGCTTGCAGTCGCTGTCGGCGCCGCCGCCATCGGAGCGTGGGGGGAAGGGGCGCTATTGCTCTTTCTCTTTTCGGCGGCCGGCGCGATGGAGCACTTCGCGATGCATCGGACACGGCGCGAGATCGGCGCCCTGTTTCACCTCTCCCCAAAGGAGGCGCTCCGCATCGATTCCGCCAGGGGCACGGAGGAGTCGGTCCCAATCGATGCGATTGCTCCCGGCGACCGGTTGCGCATCCCGCCCGGTGCCCTGTTCCCCGTCGACGGACTGATCTCCGACGGCGAGAGTGCCGCCGATGAATCGACGATCACGGGCGAATCACTCCCCGTCTCGAAACTGCGGGGAAGCGAAGTGCAGAGCGGAACGATCAACCTCTGGGGATCCGTTGAAATGGTTGCCCGTTGCGCCGCGCGCGAGAGCTCGCTGCAACAGATCATCCGCCTCATTCGCGATGCACGGCAGTCGAGGGCACCCTCCCAGCGATTCACCGATCGCTTTGGAACCCGCTACACGATCCTGGTACTCGGCACCGTGACCGCCATGTTTTTCGTGTGGTGGCTCGGCCTCGGCCTTCCGCCCTTTGTACAGGTCGAAGGCGGGAGCGCTTTTTACCGTGCCATGACGCTCCTGGTTGTGGCCAGCCCATGCGCTCTGGTGCTCTCGATTCCATCCGCGATTCTAGCGGCGATCGCCTGGGGAGCCCGGCGCGGCATTCTCTTCCGCGGCGGCGCCGCAATCGAACGCCTCGCCGATATTGATACGCTCGCAATCGACAAGACCGGAACCCTGAGCAGCGGAGAGCTCGAGGTCGCGACAGTTGAGAGTTTCCCCTCCGGCCGCGAATGCGATGTCGCAGAACTCGCCCACTCCATCGAGCGCAAAGCATCGCACCCGATCGCGCGGGCACTCGTGCGTTATGGTGTCCGGGAAAATCTACAGCCCCGTCCCATATCCTCGTTTCGTGCCTATCCCGGCCTCGGAGTCCGTGGCACCACGGGGACGGCCGGGCTTTTTGTCGGGAGCCGAGAGGCACTCCGAGAGAGCTCGCTTTCCGATTGGATCGATTCCGTTTCGCTTCCGCCCCCGATCCACTCCGAAGTCTGGGTAGTCAGCGAGGACCTTGTCGGTCGTATTCTGCTGCGCGACCACCCTCGAGTGCAATCCGGAGCCGTTCTGGCACAGTTGCGCGCGGATGGACGGCATACGGTAATGCTGACCGGTGATCGCGTGGAAGCCGCCTGCGCGCTGGCCCGCGAAATCGGACTGCCCGATGCATGTGTTCGCGCCGGACTCAGACCGGAGGACAAGGTCGCCGTCATACGCGGGCTAACCGAGGAAGGTAAGACGGTTGCGATGATCGGCGACGGTGTGAACGACGCTCCAAGCCTTGCGGCTGCACATGTCTCCATCGCCATGGGCGCCGGGGGCAGTGACGCCGCAATGGAACAGAGTGACATTGTACTCATGCACGATCGCATCGAGAACGTGGTCTCCGCGATTCGCCTCAGCGAAGCGGCCCGGCGGGTGATCCGGCAGAATCTGGCCATCGCGCTCGGCGCGGTGGTGACGATGTCAGTCGCAGCCCTTTTCGGACTGATTCCGCTCAGTGTCGGCGTTCTCGTGCACGAGGGCAGCACGGTCCTGGTCTGCCTCAACAGCCTGCGGCTCCTCTTTCTCAAGGCGCCACATTTTTCTCTACAGCCAGACGAAAACCGTTAAGGTTTGGTATGATGGAGAACACCATGACTGTCAGTCGGAAGCGGGATCCCGTGCTGCAATTCTCGGTTTTCGCTCCGAACAAGGTCGGGCAACTGAACGAACTCGTCCAACACCTGGCCAAAGAGGATTTACACATTATGGCGATGTGCATGCTCGACACGACCGAGTGCACGATCATGCGGCTCATCCTCGACTACCCCGATCAGGCCCGTTCGGCGTTTGAGCGGGCCGATTACGCCTATGCGGTGTCGGAAGTCATCGCCGTCGAAGTACCTACGGAAGCGCAGGTCAAGTATATCACCACCGCCCTCGTCGAAGCGGAGATCAACATTCACTACATCTATCCATTCGTGGCACGCCCCGAGGGCCGGAGTGCTCTTGCCCTCCACTTGGAGGACAACGAACTCGCCGCCACTGTTCTCGGGCGCCGCGGCTTGCGTGTTCTCGGCCAGAGCGACATCGCCCGCTGACCTTCAGCCCGGGAACGTCAGGACTCACGTTGGGGACTCGCCGGATATCGTTCGCGCAATCCGTGCGGCGTTCTCTGTAAAGTAGCGTTCGCCCCGGCCGATCGCCTCGATGCCGTGCTTCAATGCCTCCAGACCGAACGACTTTTCGATGTACCCCGCCGCATTGCATTCGATCGCCATCTGAACGGACTGATGCGAAACCGTCCCGCTGAACACCAGGATCCGGGTGTCGGGGAGCTTCCTGCTGAGCAGATTCAGAATCTCCAACCCGTTGACCTCCGGCAGCCGGATATCCAGAATCAGGATGTCCGGCTTCAACTCGAGCGTTCGCGACATCGCCTCCTGACCGTCCCCGCAACTGCCGAGGTACTCCACATCCGGGAGCAACCCGACGTACTCGGCGAAAAGATCGCGCAGCAACGCCTCATCCTCCACCAGAAAAACCGTCTTCTTCGCCATATTCTCTACCTCCGGGGAACAATAAAGGATAAGGATCGCTTCGAACGCAATGGTATTGATAACACAACGTATGGCATTACCGGACAAAGCCATTGCACAGTTCGCTTGACCCATTCGAGGTCGACTGCGATAGGACAGGGTATGGCGCTCGATCAAATTTCCCGGTGGGAGGACGCGGAATCGCGCTCCATCAGTCCTGAGAACCCGACCGGTGAAAAGGGCATCGGTGGCATGGCGACTGAAGGGACCGGTGCGGAGGCCGCGCGCGATCTCGGCACAGGCTGGAAGATCTCACCCTGCGTCCGAATTGATCCCGGCGCGACGCACACCGTTGCCGACATCGTCGGCTCCGGTCAGATCGAGCAGATCTGGATGACGCTCACGGGGAATTGGCGCTTCAGTATCCTGCGCATCTATTGGGATGACGAGGACGCTCCGGCGGTCGAATGCCCGGCGGGCGACTTTTTCGCGTGTGGATGGGGTTCGTTCGCACAGGTCTCCTCGCTCGCCGTCTGCGTCAACCCCGGAAGCGCATTCAACTGCTACTGGATCATGCCGTTCCGGCGACGCTGCCGGATGACTCTGACCAATCTGGATGAAACGGCGATCACCGCTTTCTATCAGGTTAATTATTCGCTGCGCGCGGTATCGGAATCAGCCCTCTACTTCCACGCCCAGTTTCGGCGCGTCAACCCCCTGCCGTACAAGGAGGTGCACACGATACTCGACGGCGTCCGGGGGCGCGGCCAGTTCGTCGGCAGCTATATCGCATGGGGTGTCAATAACAACGGATGGTGGGGCGAAGGCGAGATCAAGTTCTACCTCGACGGGGACCGCGCTTACCCGACCATCTGCGGAACCGGCACCGAGGACTACTTCGGCGGATCGTACAACTTCGAAAACAAGGAGACTCGCCGATATCAGGAATTCACTACGCCCTACTCCGGAATGCCCCAGGTGATCCGTCCTGACGGCCTCTATCGCGCGCAGACCCGTTTCGGACTCTACCGCTGGCACCTGACCGATCCGGTCCGCTTTCACCAGGACCTCCGCATCACCATCCAGGCCCTCGGATGGCGCTCCGGGCGCCGCTATCTCCCCCTTCAGGATGATATCGCCTCCACCGCATTCTGGTACCAGACCCTCCCGCACCAATCCTTTCCCGAACTTCCGGGAAAGGATGCCCTCGAAGTGATCTGACTTCCCCAAAGGCTTGCCTTCACAGGGAACACCTGACAATCATCGTACGCTTCGCGCCACGGGCCCTTAGCTCAATCGGTTAGAGCGCCGGACTCATAATCCGTCGGTTCTGGGTTCAAGTCCCAGAGGGCCCACCATTTAAAACCCTGATAAACAAAGAGTTGCGAAGGGTTTAAGGCCTAAGCATAAAGTGTGCCATATGCCCCGTAACTGCACATAATACCCTAAAATAACAGGTAAGAGCATAAAAAAACTGTCACAAAACTGTCACAGGATAGGTTATCCCCCCTCGAATCCGGGCCCGAAGCTTTGTTTTCCAACTTGCCCAACCAATAGGAAATCACCAACCTTGCCTCCGTCGCTCCGGGGTCGGGTTCTGATTCATCGCGAGACTTCCACTTGCGCCGGCCTTGGAGCGCCACCTTGCCCGTGCTCCAGCCGAGTTCCTTCGCGAGTTCTTGTTGGGTGTTGTGCTCCGGGCCTTTGTCAGGAGTTGACAGACCCCCGAGTTGTTTTTCACGCCCAGCTTTACCGGCCTCCGAAAGCTTCTCCCGCCCCTTCTGCGCCAGCACGGCCTTGCGGGTCTGCGCCAGCTCGTATTTCCAGCCGTCGGTGAGGTTGCGCCGGCCCCCGGACCGGCACCATTGCCACGCCCATACCCCCAAACGCCACGCCAGCGACGGCACAGGTGTCCCGGTCAAGTCTCCGTGACAAGCGCCTCCTCGCCGGGCAGGAACAGCTTGTGCCGGCGGAGATATTCGGCTTCGGTCTCGTAGTCCAAAATCCCGGCGCCCCTTTGCTGCCCATATGTCCCGAAGTGATTGCCTGAACAGCGCTTCGTGATCCCCCGCAGATCGGCCTTGGTGGGCTCCCGATCCACTTCGATCCCGGTTCGCGTTATGTACTCGACGTTGACGATTCTCAGCATCTCCAGTGCGTCGTTCTGCCACCACGCCCATGGACGGGTTCCCGGTCCTCCGAGATGAATATCCAGCGGATTGGTCTCCGGGTCGGCGCCTTCCTTGAACACCCAGATTCGCAGAAGTCGGTCCCGGTGGGCTGCCCAGGATTCGGCGATCGCTTTCTCATTCGGGAACACTTCGTCGGGTTCATACATGTAGATGTCAGCGTATCCATGAAGGAGAGCGTCCCGCTGATTTTGCATTAATCCACTGTTGCGGCGGGCCCGCGGTTTCAATTTTGGCATGGCGTGTCCTCGGTTTATGGGTTCAGTACTTGAGCGGCGGCGGCCTCGGTGCTTCCGGCGGCGCTTCGTCCAGGTCGAGATTGAGTTCGCGCAGCAACCTGGCAAAGGCCGTCCGGGCGTCCCTTTCGATGCCGGCGGCAGGGTGCGGCCGTATATTCCCGAAGCGGTCTTGAAACGTGATGCCGTCCTTCGCCAGTTGCGCCCGTGCCTCCTGACAGCGGTCCCACGCCTCGGCCGCGAGCTGCAGTAAGCGAAGGTGCGGGCTCTCCAGTTCGTATGATGCCGCGATCTCGGCGAACCAGTTCCGGGTTTCAGGTTCAAGGTGCTTTGGAGGGGGTGCGGATTTCTCTTTCATGTCAGTGGGAGAATTTCGTTTCAGTCCGGGTGTCGTGCGTTTTTTTTCACGGTTGGCGAGTGGTGTCCGCGGTACGGGTCAAAATAATCGACCCGCCCCCCTTTAACTGGCCTCTTCCCTCAGCCGAGCTTTGAGCCCAATCAGCGCTCGGTGTGTCGCGGTGATCGCCCGGTCGAGCTCCTGAACCAGCCTGCCGACTCGCTCAGGCTCGATGCGAAGCCCTGGAACCAAGTTGTCCCTCTTGACCTGCGGACGTTCGAGAAGCTCGCGGATGCTGCCATAGAGGTTGACGGTTTGGTCCTCCACCGGGATCTCGTCGGTCCGGTTGCGCGCATTGCGAAGATCGTCGAGTTTGTCCGCGCTGTGCAACCAACACCAGATCACGCGCGGGAGGACCGGCCATGTGGCCAATTCGCTCCGAACTGCCCGCTCACAGATCGCAGTCGCTTCGCGCGGGAGGACCGCATCCGGCAGTGACGCCCGGACATTTCCCTCGATCAGTCGCGCTGCCTCGCATCTCATCCGCTCAATTTCGCCGGTACGCTTAAGGACCGCCGGCGCAACGGAGCGTTGCATTTCAATCTCAAGGGCCTTGCTCGCGGTCTCAAGATCCTCCGTCGCCCGCTGATGATCCGTCAGCGCCGCCCTTTGCCGCTGCCCGAGCAGATGTACTCCCCGACCCGAAGCGCCACCAAGCGCTGTATTCGCGGTCGTGAGCAGCGCCCGGAATCTCTTGACGCGTCGCCGCGCGTCCCGCTGGCGGTCGAGCATGGCCTCGAATGCGCTCAGGTCGTTTGTCTCGACGGCCTCGGTCGCCGGCGGTTGGTTTTTTTTGGATTTTCCGATCATGGTGTTTTCCTTTCGTTTGTGGTGGTTCAGCGGCGTTGAACCGCGGTCTCCCGGCGGCCCCGCGGCGGAGTCCGGCGCTCGAATCGTTGGCTGCTGCCTCGCGCATCCCGCGCGACCAGGGATCGCTCGGTTTTGGTCCGAACCAGTTCGTTCACGATCGCTCGGTCAAACAGCGGAACGTCGGCGTCTCGCGACATAATTTGCAGGCTGATATCGCCACCGAGAAGCGCGTCTAACTCTCGGCGCGTGTAGGGTTTTTTTGGATCTGACATGTGATTTTCGTTTGGTTTTGTTCAGTCGGCCCGCCCGTCGTGGGTAGGCCGTGAAAGTTCGCGGATAAGGTCAGTCCTCTCCCCCCATCGTGAGCGCCTCGCCGCCCAGCGTCAGCGCCTCGCCGTCCAGCGTCAGCATCGGGCGCGATACAAGCTCCCCGCCAACCGCTGCGCTGTGGACAATTCCGGTCGTAAGCGTTGCCGGAACCGTGGCCGCTGCCGTCGCCGTGACGGTGTGCCGCACAGGAGCCGATACAAGACCGGGCACGATAGCTACCGCAACCATTGTCATGGAATGCCGAATACGGCCCGCTACGGTGCCTAGGAACGATCCCGGAGCCGTGAGGCGGGAGATGGTGCCGACCGGGTTAAGTTTGGCGGAGATGGTCCCGGTGGCGTTGAGTTTGGAGATGGTCATATTGTTGTTGAATGGTGGATACAGCGTCAGCGGAATACTGAATTGAAATGCAGCGGAGTCCGAAGCGCCGGCCAAGAACCTTCAGCGCGGCTTGCAAGCGTCTTGTGCCGTCCGGGTCGGTTGCGTCCGGTCGCGGTCGAATCGTGAGTTGAATGTCGGCGCTCATATCGCAAAGAAGGTTTCACCCGATAGACTCGCCCGGTATTCTGGAATGACCATCAGCGCATCGTGGATGTTTTCGAGCGGCACAGCATCACGGCAGGCAATGTGCCATACCTCAATCATCAGATGGAGCATGCGGTCTTTGTCGGTTGTTGCGGATGACCAGTTTGACCAGTTGCAAGCTCCCACCGTATTCATCAGGCAATGACGGTTGGTCTGCCCGTGGGTGTCCGGGTGCAGTATCACTTTGACCGCGCCGGGAGTGCAGCCTGAGCCCTCGTCACGCATGCTGTTCCATGCGAGCATCCCGTGACGGAGTGGAATGTCTTTGGTTGGTTTCATAAGTGTGCTTCTCATGCCCAGTTGCCTCGCTGTAGTTCGGTGTCGTTCCAGATGGTTTCTCGCCATGCCAAGAATGCGGACTTGTGGTCGCGGAGAGGTTCCAGTTCGTGGGTGATGCGGTCTTCGACTTTCCAGCTTTTCCGTGCCATGAATTCGACCCATACCTCCGCAGCCTCACGGGCCGGCTCGCCGTATGCGTCCGGTGGGAGTGTGTCGACCCACGCCCAAAACTCGTCATTCGTGATGGCTTTGGGCTTACGGCGGCGTTTGTCGGTGTTCGCAAACGCTTCGAGGGCCTTGCGCCAGTCGCGAATCTTCATGCGGCGTTTGCCTTTCGGCGTAGTCCATCCGTTGGACTGGTTCGTCAGGAAGAAGGCCTTGAGCGTTGCGAGGGGTATTGGAAGAGTCTCGCCATAACTCAAAACTTCATCCCACAAAGGAGCCTGGACGCTGGCTCCGCCAGCTCCGGGCCTCCGTTCCTCCGTTCTTTTTCTGGGAGATTCTTCTGAACATTCTTCTGAACATTCTTCTGATGTAGCTCGCGGACCCTCAACAGCTCCGTGAGCTATCGCTAGGTCACCATGAGCTATCGGAGTGTATTTGGGGAGGTGGTACGTGGAAGGCGCTTTGAGTTTCGGTGTCTCGACTACCACGAGCCCAATTTCCCGAAGGTCTTTGAGCCTGCGTTTGACTGTCGGAACCGATGCCCCGGAGAGCTTCGCGACGTGCGCGTGCGTCGTCCGGAATATCTCCGCCTGGGTGTCGCTGGCAATCTCGGTCAGCGCGTCGTATACAGCGAGTGCGGACATCACGGTAGCCGGTCCATCGCCGTCCAAAGCTTCACGGACAAAACGTCTTGCCGCCTTCGACTGCCAGCAAAACGGCCCGTCGCTCGTAGTACGGGTATGTCGCTCATCGCCCATGGCGGGAGCGCCGGCGCGCGGACGTGCCGGTCGGTACAGGGTGATCCCTCAGCAGAAGCGACAGCGCGCGCTGGCGGGAGTTGCGACTCGCCTTCATCCGCTCGATCTTGGCATCGATCCCGGCGATCTCCTCCCGTAGCCGAGCGGCACGGGAGACAGGGTCGGCCTCGGCGGCGGCCCACTGGTCGTCATCGGCGCTCATCGCTGAGCCTCCACGACATTGCGGCCCGCGAATGCGTCGGCCTCATCAACTGGAATCCTAAGGCACCTCCGCCCGAACCTAACGACCGGAAAACGACGGGCTGCAACCCAATCGTCGACCTGCCTGACCGAAACCGAATAGCGCTCAGCGAGTGCTTGGCGTGTAACTAACTGTGCCCGAGACCCGCCCTCTGTGTGTGTTTGTGCGTCAACCATGCGCTCAGTGTCGCATGGTCGTATATAGCTATTTCGGAAATTTTGAGCGGCGAAGATTTCCGAATTAGGCCCCGTCCTTCTATCCTGAAAGCTTCCGCCGGATTGCCAAGTGTGTAGCCCGTAGTTCCTCGGCTGATGCAGTTTCAACCGGCTCCGACTTCCGCCCGCGCCTGCCGGGCTCAACAGGAATCCCAACTTGCCGGCAAATCTGTTTCAGCCGTTCGAGCGTGACAGTGGAACCGATCGCGTTAGCAACCGCTCTCAACTCATCGAGGGTCAGACGCCCCTGTGGCGCTCCGTCAGTGATCGCCTTTTCCGCCATGCTGTCCAACTCCGGCGGAATTCGGATTGTCTCCGGGTGTTCGTGGAACCGCTTCCCTGCGTACGCGCACAGCGCCTCAGCCTCTTCTGATGGCTGAACGTCCGGCGGGTTGCGCCCATACCGCCAGAACGCTTCCAGCGCGGCCACAAGGTCGATTGGTTGCGTGCGATCGGCGCAGACTGCCAACAGCGCCCGGCCTATTTCAGAAGCGATCTCAGCGGCGATCTGGTTATTGTGCCCTAGGGTTTCCGGCCCCCACTTGTCAGGCTTGACCCCCTGCTCCCGTGCAAACTGGAGTCCATATAACAGGTGGTTCCGCAGGAGATCCATCTGCGGCGGTAGGTCGATCGGATGCCCGCCCCGAGCGGCCAAATGCAAATTCTCGTGGAGCGGGTTCTCCGGGTGTAGCTTTTTCGTGCCCTTGTCGTTTGCCATCAGTTCATCCTCCAGTGATCGCGACAACCTTGTCGCCGGCGTCCGGTCGGACAGCCTCGAACCATTCTTGCGCCTGCTCCTTCGGCACGGCTTCCCGGTAGTGGGTGTATATCATCTGTGTCGACGTGTGCCCCAGTAGGGCGGCGGTCAGCGGTGCGTTCTCGTAAAGGGCGAGGTGATGGCTCGCGAAGGAGTGCCGCAAGACGTTGTGGGGCCATTCAATGGCCTTGTGCAATTCCCGTGTCCGCCGGTCGAATCCGGTTTGGCAAATCGACCCACGCGCCCGCCGGATCGGTTCAAGCCATGACCGCGCCGCCGGTAGGAGTTCAACGATTCGCCTCTGTGCTGATTTCGTCGCCTGTGCCCGAAGATCGATGTGTCCACTCGCGAAGTTGATATCCTGCCACGTCAACCGCCCGATCTCCGCACCCCTCAGACCGGCAAACGCTCCAATCGCGATCGCGGCCACAAGGTCATCGCCTTCAGCGATTGAGAAGCATTCCCGTAGTTGCTCCGGGGTGAAGATCCCCGGAACGTCCCTTTTCACCTTCGGCGGTCGGACGGTGGCGAAAGGATTTTCAGCGATGATCCCCCGGTCGACGCATCCCCGGAAAAAGCCATGCAAAACCGTTCTGAAGTTCCGCTTGGCAACGGCACTCAGCGCCAAACCGTTCAGCCATTCCTGTGCAAGCGTCTGGTCGACCGCCCCAACCGGAATATCTCCCACGTCTCGCTGAAAGCGATTCAGCCGTTGTTCCACGTCCTTCAGGTGGCGCTCTGATGCCCCATCATGGCGCAACTGGTCGACGTGCTTTGCCCCGGCCTCGGAAATGGTAACGGTGTGCGCCTGTCCCTTCCGCAACAGGTAGTAGTCGACCGCATCGGCAATGCTCGCCCCGATCGGTTCCAGTCGCTCAACCGCGTCGATCGCCTGCCGTTTCACCTCTTCAGTAAGGACAACCGCAGCGCCCCCGAGATTTGCCAAGTCAACCTCTTGCTCGCCTCGGAATGTGCGTGCGTCCTTCAGCGTCCGGAATAGCTTCCGGCGGCGTCCTTCGACAGTGGGATAGAACACTGCGAACTTATAGGCGGGTTGCGCTTTCGACTTGAACGGTTTCAGGCTAACGTGGGCTTTCATGTCGCCCATAGATGCACAAAACCGTTGGTAGGTGCAAGCATAAACCGTCACATTATTGTCACACTTGATGTAAGTCGTTGATAAATCCGTATTCCTGCGGACTCATAATCCGTCGGTTCTGGGTTCAAGTCCCAGAGGGCCCACCATTTTCACGTCGCCCTGCTCCATCCATTGCAACACCGCCGGTTGTGCTGTTCTCCCTTCCTTTCTTCGCGCTTGCCAATCGATGAATATCGGTTCTTATCAAGGCTATCATGAATTATAATCCCGCCTTTCCCCCGACCGTTGTACCCGCGGATTCGGGACGCATTCTTCACGCCTTCGGCGAGGAGGTGATCATCCATCTTTCCGGCGAACAGACCGACGGCCGGCTCTGCCTGTGGACCGAGATCGTACCCCCCGGTGGCGGACCGCCACCACACGTCCACCTGAACGAAGACGAGTGGTTTTTCGTGCAGGAGGGCCGATTCAGCTTTCTGGTCGAGAACGCGTGGCGTGAACTCTCGGCCGGTGGCGCGGTGTTTCTGCCCCGATCGGCGATTCACACGTTTAGGAATAGCGGCGACGCTACCGGCCGTCTCCTCGTCGCCACCACGCCCGCCGGATTCGAGACCTTCTTTGCCCGCTGCGCCGAGGAATTCGGCCGCGACGGTGGCCCTGATATGGCGCGGATCACCGCGATCGCCGCCGACCACGGCATTCACTTCGTATAGGAATCCGGCGCTGGATTCCTTTTGCAGCTCTACGATGCCGCGCCTGTCAGGAGATCGAGGATCGCGGTTGGTCGACCGGTCCCCCGGTCGACGATACCGAATCCACCCTTGTAGTCCCAGTTCGACCACGCAATGCCGTGTTCGCGGAAGACGGTCAGGATATCGCGGTACCAGCGCAAACGCACCGGATCGGGACACTTATGATACGCGCCGAACTCGCCGCAGTAAAGCGGCAAGCCGGTCCGCTCGCGTGCGGCGAGCGGCTGGGCGATTTCCCGCCGCATTGCGTCGATATCGTAGTGGCGATTCCCGCCGTCGAGCGCCGTTTTAAGCTCCGCGGGCTGTCTCTCGAAGACCTCCTCTGGAACAAGCTCTCCCGGATAGTCCACCGGGCCGGAATAGTCAGCCAGCTTCCCGACCCATGAGGCGGTGTAGTGCGTGACGACGCCGGGATGGTAGAAGTGGAACGTGAGTATGGTCCGCGGATCGTCGGGGACGCGCAGTGCGTCGAAGGTCGCGCACTGGTTCCAGCGGTTCGACCCGAGGACGATGAACCGCTCCGGCTCTGCGCGTCGCACCGCCTGGTATGCCGTGTGCGCCACCCGGTTCCAGTCCTCGTGATCGCGCGCGACCGCTTCGTTGAGGAGCTCGACGGCGACTCGGTTGCTCGCACGGCCGGCAAGGGCATCCGACAAGTCCTCCCATAGGTGGGCAAGACGCCGCTCCTCGTCCGGGTCGCTGTAGAGAGCGGGCTCTTTGTTGAGAAAATGATGCGAACGCAGGATGTGCAGATCCACAATAACGCGCAACCCGGCCGACTCCGACCAGTCCAATGCACGCTGAAGCAGTTCGAACGCCTCGGGTTCACGCTCGCCTTCCTGGTCCCACATCTGCTCCTCGTCGATCGGGATGCGGATATGGTCGAACCCCCAACCTGCAATTCGTCGGACATCTTCCTCCGTGAAGAAATCCCGGCGCTCGGCTCCTCGGGCGCGCGATTGACTCAGCCAGTGGGAGATGTTCGTGCCGCGGCGAATGGCAAAGGTCGGGTTGGCATTCATTCGACATCACGCTGCCGCGGATGTACGAGAATATCCAGTCAAAAGGTAGATCGAATCCCGCCGAATCCACTCCCGGATCGTTTCAGCGAGCATGAAACAAGCGGATCCAAAAAAACGGGAACACCTCGCGCCGGCGATACACAAATCCTGGGGTCTTGGCGTGAACCGAATAGGAACCACCAAGCAACAGCACGTAAATTAATTGAGCCGGGCCAGGAAAATCCCTTGACCGGAGAAGCTTGAGCTGATTGTTTTCCATTTCCTTTCACTCATGTTGCAGGGTGGAGCAGTCCGGTAGCTCGTCAGGCTCATAACCTGAAGGTCGCGGGTTCAAATCCCGCCCCTGCACCCAATTTTAAACCCCGTAGGTTCAAGGACTTACGGGGTTTTATTATGCCTGGAAGCGCTCGCGCATCACCCGTTCGTACTCAGGAAAGTAGCGGGAGATATCCGTAAGCTCGAAGAAGTCCAGAACGGCGGTGTTCGATTCGCGTTCGAGCAGGAATCGGAAGCTTTCCTCGAGCAGTGCCTCGGCACCGGCACGTCCTCCGGTCAGGCGACGCACATCCTCTTCCCGGGCGGTCACACGATGGACCGTCACGGTCGCCCCCGGTACAACCACTTCGAACTCCTCCGGGCCGAGCGGATTCACCTGAATCATCAGAGCATTATAGATCAGCCGGAAGGCCGATGGCAACCCTGCAAACGCGCTCGTGGCTCGGCCTCGGTTCCGTTGGATTGCAGTGACATTGCCCGTTTTTTCGTGTAGCAATGATCCGATGATTCCATTGATCAGCAGCCGTTGCCGGGGACTGCTCGGCGTCTCCCAGCTTCCGCGCACATGGTGGAAAGCGCTGCTGCACGGCGCCGGGCTCCTCGACGCCGCCTACCCGCCGTGCAGCCGTGAATTGGACAGCTGGTGCCTGGACGTCCTCGAGATCGACCGGAAGGATGCCATGGACCACCTGCGAACCGCCATGCCCACCTACCTGGAATTTGAGGCGTGGATCCTCGAACGGCGGGGCGGCCGGTTCAACCAGGCGCGCATTGCGCGCTGGAACAACGCCGTCGAGCGGCGCGTCCACGCCAACCCGGCCAAGATCGCGGAAACCTACGGCGATATAGGATGGGACACAGACGCCGAAACAGAGGTCTCGGCTCTCTTGCTCAATTGTCTTCAGGACTGGGCGCTGTTTTATCGCACGCGTGAAGCCATGCCCTTCACTATGCCGCCGTTGATCAGCAGCCTCGATACCGGCCCGCTCGGCGTCCTTCAGCTGCCGCGTACGTGGTTAAAGGTGTTGCTTCGCGGCCAGGGCATGCTCCACTCCGACTACCCCGACTGCGGCGGCGGGCTCGACGCCGGCGTGTTCGAAGTGCTGGGTGTCGACCCCGATCGGGCGCTTCGTTTCCTGCGGGAGGAAACTCCGAGTTACCTGCGATTCGAGGCGTGGGTGCGCGAGCAAACAAACAACCGATTCGACCGGGACCGGATCGCGACGTGGCATCGATTTCTCGTCGACCGCGTTCATCCCGAAGGCAAGCGCACGGCGATCCACTCGACAATCGGCCGGCCCGACGACGGCTCCGTCGTTCACGGCGTCATCCTCAATCATCTCGAAGACTGGGCGCTCGCCCACAAAGCCCTGCTCGATCACATTCAATAATCCAAGTCCCCCACAGGCGGCTTGACAACCCGGGAGCATTCACTCAGCTTCCCTCTTTCCCGGCTTAGCCTCAGGATGGTTCGGCCGGTACGCTTTGCGCCGGGGTGGCGAAATTGGCAGACGCGCTAGATTCAGGTTCTAGTGGTGGAAACACCGTAGGGGTTCAAGTCCCCTCCCCGGCACCAGTTTGACAGGCAACACTTTATGAACGATTCCGAACCGTCGGAATCGCCCGGAAAAAAGCCTGCTTATGGGGAAACTTATCCGGCGCTTTGAGGGGAACTGGTGGGACAAACAGGGATGGATGGACAAAAATCCCATGCGCAACGTCGAAATCCCGAAGACGCTCACCAAGGAACCGAGGATCCTCACGGTCGCCGAGACCGCCGCTCTTTGACTGCCAGATCCGCAGCGCTAAAGCATGGCGTTCAGGCGAACCGGGCTGTTGATCGAGGCCGACGACATCGCCCGGGATTACACCGGTCCGTACGGGAAAATCTGGGTGAAGATTCGTCGTGCCCGATTCTCTGGCACGGCCAATGATTCTCATCGACATCCGAAAGTATTTTCATAACGTTTACTCCAGCATCTGAGAAACGTCTCCGATGCCACGAATAACACACTGCAAATACTATAATACCATGAAAAAATCACTCAGTCTTAGTATCGGCCTGATGTCGCTCGCGGTTGTCGCTCCGGCATCCGCCGCAGGCTTGATCGGAGAAAACTATGCGCAGGCCGAAATCGGTTACGCAACCATCGACATCTCCGGGATCTCGAATCCCGACGGGTGGACGGCCGGCGGCACCTTGAACCATGCCGCTGTGGCGGATCCGGAATTCGGAATCGATGTCGGCGCCGCACTTCTCTACCACCGTGTCTCTGGGGGAGGCATCCGCACCCGCGGGACGGACTTCGACGTATACGGGAAAGTCTACATGCCCGTCGACGTCATGAAGCCCTACCTCGGCGCCAACACCGGATGGAGTTGGGATCGCACGCGAACCGCGGGCATGTCGTTCTCGGACAACACCTGGACGTTCGGGTTCTCCGGCGGCGTTGAGTTCGCGCTGACCGATACATTGAGCCTCACTCCGGACGTATCCTGGAAACGGTATGAGGATTACAGCGACGACGTCTGGGTATTCGGGGTCACGGCCCATAACTGGTTTACCGAAACCACCGGAGGATCACTCGGATATTCGGTTTCCGAGGGTCCCAACCGGGCACACCAAGTCACGGTCGGAGTCTCGATGCTCTACTAAGCACGGGACGGCATTCGGTTGAATCCCATTATCCGGGGCCGGGCGTATGATACGCCCGGCCCTTTTTTTTCGGCACCCGGAACAGCTTCAGACCCCTTGGAAGGGATTCGATTCAGGGAAGGAGCCGGATCCGCCGGTGCGTCAGCTATTCCACTGTGGCCACAAATGGCAGATTTCCAACGCCGTTGATGATAAACTGGACGGCGATAGCCGCGAATAGCAGCCCCATGAGCCGTTTCGTAATCCGCAGCGCGATCGGACTCAGCCGTGCCGCACCCTGCGCGGAAAAGCGAAGGATCAGGTAACATGCCAGGTACACGACCGGAACGCTGGCGAGCAGCACAATATTATACCCGATGGATTGTGACTCTGTCTGGGTCTGGAGAATAATAATCGTTGAGATGGCACCCGGTCCGCAGAGGAGCGGCACGGCCAGCGGCGTGATCGCCACGTCATCCTGAAGCTTCGCGATCTCACGCTCTTCTGCGGTCAACCGTGCCTGCGCATCGGGCGAACGGAGCATTTCGAACGCGATGACGAATAACAGTGCGCCTCCGGCGATCTGGAACGCCGGCAACGTGAGCCCGAGCAGCGAGAAGAGCAGCTTGCCGGTCACGGCAAAAAAGAAGACCACCCCGGCCGCGATAATACAGGCGCGTTGTGCCGCCCGGATTCGCTCCTGCTGCGTATCCCCCGGCGTGATCGCAAGAAATGCGGGCACGATGGAGAACGGATTGATGATGAGAAACAGCGAGACCGGCGCGAGCAAACTGAATTCAAAGAGCGACATGGCGCAATTCCTCGCTCACGAACGAATCGCGTAGCGATTGGTCCGCGTAATCGCCTCCTGAATCCTCTGGAACGCCGCAGCCACTTCCTCCTCCTTGAGCGTGCGATGCGCGCTCCGGAAGCGGATGCTGAACGCCAGCGACTTCCTCCCCTCCGGCAATCCCTTCCCCTCGTACACATCGAAAATCCGAACCGACTCCACGTCAAAAGCCTCTCCGGTCGCCTCGCGTGCAGCCGATTCCAGTTCACTTCGAACACGCTCTGCCGGCTGCTCGCGATCCACCAGCAGCGCCAGGTCCCGGGTCGAGTCGGGGAAGAGGCTGAACGGCCGATATCGCGGTTGGGGACGTACTTCCGCAAGAAACTCGGGAAGGAAGTGGATCGACCCCCCGTACACCATACCGGCAATGTCGCGGCCCCGCGTCATCGCCACGTTCAGCAGTCCGAATCGTGCCAGAAATCCTTCCTGCAAATCGCCCAGTTCAGCCGAGTGCCCCTCCTGCCATGGATCAACTCCGAGCACCGGGACCGGTTCCCGGAGCAACTCCGGAGCAACTCCGGCCAATTCAAGCACCTGCTTGGCGATTCCCGCAACGGTGTAGTAGTCGGGATCCGGCGGATTGCGCCATTGCGGATCGCCCACGCCCGCCGGCAAGGTGAATGCGATGCTGAACAACTCCCAGAGACGCCCGTCCTGCTCTCGGAACACACGTCCCGTTTCAAAAAGGCCTGAGGGCGTATTGCGCCGGTTCTGGTTGAGCAACATGGCGTCGAGGAGGCCGGGAACGAGGGAGGGGCGCAGATGGCTCTGATCCATTGCGAGGGGGTTGGTCAGAGCCAGCGTATCCGCGGCGGCATGACTGAACCAGCCACGGACCTCATCCTCGCTGCGCATCGAGTAGTGCATGCACTCGTGAAACCCCTTCTCGACAAGGCTGACGTTAACCCTGCGCTGGAATCGGACGATCGGGCTGTCCTCCGCGATAAGGCCGGGTGCGCGCACGACCGCGTCAGGGATGCGATCCGTCCCGTACATGCGCAGAACCTCTTCGACCAGGTCGATGGGCCGCTCCAGGTCGATCCGAAATGCGGGAATCCCAACCCGGTATGTGGCTTGCTCGGGATCCGCTGGATCCTCGATTTCGCTCACCTCAAGCTGGAGGGACTCAAGTGCCTCACGAATCTCCCGGTCCTCGAGCGCGAACCCGAGACGCTTGCGCACATAGTCGGGAGCGATGTCGATCTCACGGTCCTCCATCGGAGGCGCGCCATCGATCAGCGCCGGTCCGCAAAATGAACCGCCGGCGATCTCAGCGATCAGGTCGACGGCGCGAAGCGCAGCGTATTCCGTGCCTTCGGGGTCCACCCCGCGTTCAAAACGATATGAGGAATCGGTCGCAACACCGACCCGGCGGGCGGCCCAACGGATATTCGCGGGATTGAACCAGGCCGCTTCGAGAACCACGTCCGTCGTCGTCTCATCCACCTCGGTTTCGATCCCCCCCATGATCCCCGCCAACGCGATCGCACGATCGGCATCCGCGATGACGGTCATCTGCTGATGAAGGTCGCGGCGCTTCCCGTCGAGCATATCGAGCGTCTCGCCGCGATGGGCCTGCCGGACGATAATCTTACCTCCACTCAGCTTGGCGGCATCAAAGGCATGGAGCGGTTGACCGATCTCATGAAGCACGAAATTCGTCACATCCACAACATTGTTGATCGGGCGCAATCCAATCGCCTCCAATCGCTCCCGCAACCAATCGGGGCTCGGCGCGACCCGGACACCGGTCAAGCAATATGCCCGGTAATGCGGGCAGTTCGCCGGTGTGTCCGATCGAACTGCGCGCAGGCACGGATTTTCCGTCGCTACGAAGGGGTGCTGCGTGCTGGTCCGCACCACCGGGTAGTCCAGTTCCAGTCGGAAATATGCGGCCATCTCGCGGGCGATGCCGATATGACTCAGACAATCCGGGCGGTTCGGCGTCACCTCGATATCAAAAATCACGTCGGCGGCGGGGAGCGCCTCGTGGATCGGCGTGCCGACCGCCGGTTTCCCCGTGAGAATCAGCAACCCGTCGTGGTCCTCCCCCAGTCCCAGCTCCCGGGGGCTGCACATCATCCCGTCGCTGACGACACCCCGCAGCTTCGATTGCTTGATATTCAAACCGCCGGCCAGTTTGGCGCCCGGCAGGGCGACCGGAACATGGTCTCCCACCGAGTAGTTGCTCGCGCCACAGACAATGTTACGCGGCTCCTCCTCCGGGCTCGTACGCACCCGGCATACACTGAGCCTGTCGGCGTTCGGGTGGGGAGCACGCTCCAGAACCTCGCCCACAACCACGTTCGGTACCGGCGCCAGCCCCGTCTCCACAACCTCCTCGACCTCGAAACCGATCAGCGTCAGAGCCTGTTCGATCTCGGCAACCGAATGCTCGAGCGCAACGTAGTTTCGCAACCAATTCAGAGAAATTTTCATGCCGCCCCGATTAAGCAAACTGCCGAAGAAATCTCAGGTCGTTCTGATAAAAGTATCGAATGTCATCCACGCCGTACAGGGTCATTGCGATGCGCTCGATCCCGAGCCCGAAGGCGTAGCCGCTCCACACCGCGGGATCGTAGCCGACCGATTCGAAGACGACCGGGTCCACCATCCCGCATCCCATGATCTCCATCCACTCCTTGCCCACCTTGTTCAAGTGCCGCGATCTAAAATCCACCTCAAAACTCGGCTCTGTGTAAGGGAAGAAGTGCGGCCGGAAACGTGTCTCGGCATCCGGACCCAGAAGGTTGCGAAACAGGTAGTCGAGAATCGCCTTCAAGTCCTTCACCGTAACATCGCGATCGACATAGAGAGCCTCGATCTGGTGGAAGTTGGCCCCGTGGGTCGCATCGGCCGTATCGCGACGAAAACAGCGCCCGGGCGAGATAATCCGCAACGGCGGTTGTTGCTCCAGCATCGTCCGGATCTGCACGGTCGACGTGTGGGTACGCAACAGGTAGCGTTCGTCGTCCCGCTTGGAAACATTGGCGAAACGAGCGTCCGAATGCAGGTAATATGTGTCCTGAAGGTCGCGCGCCGGATGCTCCGAAGGCGTGTTCAAGGCGTCGAAACAGAAAAACTCGGTCTCCACCTCGGGACCTTCCGCCACCACGAACCCCACACGCGCCAGAATCGTGCAGATCGCTTCGCGGACCTGGGTCAGCAAATGAGAACTCCCACGATCCCAACCGGGCGGCGGCAGCGTCGGATCGGGCGGATCGCCCAGACTGGCGGTGAGCTCCGCCATTTCGATCCGCTCAAGGACCTGCTCGAAAATGCGGTCGAGGCGCTGCTTGACCTCGTTCAGGCGTCGCCCGTACTCCGGTTTCTCCTCCCGCGGCAAATCCGCAATGCGCTTGCGTGCCAACGTGAAACTTCCACGCGGTCCGACAAACCCGGCCTTCCACGCTTCGAACTCGGCGCGACTGGCCATCCCGAGTCCGCGTGAGCCGGACTCGGCCTCCTCCACAATTGCCTCGAGTGAATCCTCCATGTCCCAGGATTGGAAAGGTTCCGGTGCGCGCCGGTCCCGGTAGTGAAACCAGCGAGGAGAGCCGGCCGGAGCGTTTCCCGGCTCACACCCGCCGCGAATCGTTCAGAGCCCGAGAGCCGCCTTTGATTTTGCAACGAGGGTGCGGAACGCCTCGGCGTCGTGAATCGCAAGTTCCGAGAGAGCCTTGCGGTCGAGGTCGACCCCGGAGGCCTTCAACCCGCTCATAAAGCGGCTATAGCTCATCCCCTCGGCCCGGCACGCGGCGTTGATGCGCACAATCCAGAGCGAACGGAACTCGCTTTTGCGCTTGCGGCGATCGCGATAGGCATAGGCATGGGCCCGATCGACCGCGTCCTTTGCGTAGCGGTAGAGGCGGGACCGGTTTCCAAAATACCCGGAGGCCTGTTTCAGGACACGTTTGCGGTGCTTGCGGGAAGCGGCGTGGTTGGTTGCTTTCGGCATGTTTTCTCGTTCTGGTTGCAGACCGCCGGGTCGCCTTGTATAAATTCACCCGGCTGGTCGCGTGATTGCTGACCTTCAGTAGGTTACGGACGCGAACGGCCCGCGACCCCGTATTAAAAAAGCGAGGGCGCGCCGACACGGACAAAACGCGTCACCCCCGGCGAACACGGCCGGTCCTGTGCGGCTCGACGCTTCTGCTTCGCGCTCTTGTTGCGCAGAAAGTGTCGATGCCCGGGCGTACGGCGCATGACTTTCCCGCTGCCGGTCACCTTGAACTTCTTGGCGATGGATTTGCGTGTTTTGATCATGATTGGTGCGAAAAGAGGAAGATCAAACACAGCGCTCCCGCACTGTAAAGCACTTTCTCCACAATTCACACCCCCGGCTCCCTGTAACCGCTCCGAATGAAAGAAAAGTGTTGTCCAGCGCCCCCGCGCACACAGAATGAACTTTTGCTCCAAAATGCATTTACACTCCCGCGATCATCGGCGACAAAGGTCCGGTGTAAATCGGGAACCCCTTGCACAACTTCTTTGTCCATCCAGTCACGCAAATCATCAGGTCCGGGAATCTTGTGTTGACAGCGTCGTTTCCATTTCCTTTGCCTTCATCCGCTTCAGAGGCCTGCCGACCATCCGCAATACGCCCTGAAACGGTCCCTGAAGCGCTTGACCACGGTTTTCTTTCACAGTTCGACCACGCCGGACTCCCCCGACACAACCAATCTTAACACAGAACCGATACCCTCAACGCATATGAAAAAGACAATCGTCGCAGGCCTGACCGGCCTCCTGCTCGCAACCGGGCCGGTATCCACGCCCGCGCAAGCGGATGCAGACACGCAGGATCGGATACAATCCACACGCGCCACCATCGAACAATGGGTCGACGTGCGGCAACGCATCGCCCGCACGCGCTCGGATTGGCGACAGGAAAAGCAGATGATCGAGAACCGGATCCGCCTCTTCAGCGAGGAAATCGAGGCGCTGCAATCGAGCATTGAGGATCTCGAGGAACGGGTGACCGGCGCCGAGCGCGAACGAGCACGCCTTCAGCAAGAGGCCGATGAGCTCCGTCGTGCCAGCCTGCGGGTCGACAACATCATCGGCGATTACGAGCAGCGCCTTCGCGGTAAAGCGGAGTATTTTCCACGCCCCTTGCGTGATCGGGTCGCTCAGTTTCTTGAGCGGATGCCCGAAGACCCGGACGCCACAGGATTGTCCGTCAGCGAGCGCATGGCTTTCGTCGTCGGACTGCTCAACGAGGTCGACACCTTTAACAACCAGATCACCATGATGAGCGAGCGGCGCGAACTGCCGGACGGCCGCCTCGCCGAGGTGACGACGATGTATTTCGGCCTGGCACAGGCGTTCTATGTTGACGGCCAAGGCCAATATGCCGGCGTCGGAACTCCCGCCAGGGGCGGCTGGGAGTGGGAGTCGCGTGACGAGATCGCCCCGGCCGTGCGCAACGCCGCCCGTTTCTACCGTGACCGGGGTGAGGCGGCCTACGTCCAACTACCATTGAAGATCCACAGTATTCCGGGTTCCGAGTGACCCGCAAGCCAGCGACCGTTTCACTTCGCATAGCCTTCTCAATTCTCCGAAATCCATGAAAAAGATCAGTATTCTATCACTCCTCGTTCTTCTGGCCGTGGGAACCGCATCGGCCCAGAGTTTCTCCGATGCCGCCGATAAAGCGCAGGCCGACCTGGAGGCCAGCCTCGAGGAATTCGCTGAGTTGCAGGAGGCGATCGCGGACGAGAAAATCCCGCTCTCCCGCGAACTCGACGAACTCGAGCGGCGCGCGATTTCTCTGCGACAACAGGAGCGCGATCAGCGGCGCTTGGTCGATCACGAGCAATACGACCTGAGTGAAATGCAGAATCGAGTCTCCTCGCTTCGGGACAACAACAACTACCTTTCGAACCTGATGCGGGACTACATCCGCCGCTTTGAGACGCGCATCCACATCTCGGAGGTCCAGCACTACCAAGACGTCATCAGCCGGGCGACCGAAATCGCCGAGGGTGACCGCGATGCCACGTCCACCGAGCGGTTCGATGCGCAACTCGCCGTAATCGATGCGGCATTCGACAGGCTCGGCGAGGTGATCGGCGGCAAGACCTTCGAGGGTGAAGCCATCGCGGAAGACCAGACCGTCAAGACGGGTGCCTTCGCTCAAGCGGGTCCGTTCGTCTTCTTCCACAGCGACGACGAGCGGGTCATCGGCGAAGCGGTGATGCAGCGGGGCGGCGGATACAACGCATCGATTTACGAGATGGATTCCGGATTCCACACCGGCATTCGCGATCTGGCCCGTGAGGGAGAAGGCGTCGTGCCGATCGATACAACGCTCGGAAGCGCGCGCCAGCTTATCGCCACCCGCGACAACCTCATCGAGCACATCCGCAAGGGCGGGCTCGTCATGATTCCTATTCTCGCCCTCTTCTTTGTCGCCGCGGGGATCGCCATCTTCAAATGGCTGGAAATAGGCGGCGTTCGGATTGCACGTCAGGACGACCTCGACGTGATTCTCTCCAACCTGCGCAAGGGAGAAAAGGACGCGGCGATCCGCCATGCCCGTTCCGTCAAAGGTCCGGCCGGAGAGATGCTGGTTGCCGCTGTGGAAAACGCGGATGAGGATAAGGAGGTCATTGAAGAACAGCTGTACGAAGTGATCATCAGAACCCAGCCTAAGCTCGAGCGCTTCCTCCCCTTTATCGCAGTGGTAGCGGCGACGGCACCCCTTCTGGGACTTCTGGGAACCGTGATGGGGATGATCCGGACCTTTCGCCTGATCACAGTCTTCGGAACCGGCGATGCCCAGCAACTGAGTGCGGGGATCTCGGAGGCACTCATCACCACTCAATTCGGACTCACCGTTGCCATCCCGATGCTCATCGTCCATGCGCTGCTCAATCGCAAAGCCAAGGGCGTGGTCGGGAGTATGGAACAGACCGCCGTCGGCTTTATCAACGGCGTCACCGAGCACCGGAACGGGAACGGCGACGAGGAACAGTCCTGATCACCGCCCGACACCGCACCCGCTGATATGAATGGGGAAATCACAGAGAGGGGCGTTCCGGCCGATTTCGATATCGTCCGGGACACGATTCAGACGTGGCTGGACGGCGGATGGGTGATGATTCCCCTCGTCCTCCTCGCAATCTTCATCTACTATCAGGCCACCGCGCTCGTCTTCCACCTCGGCAAGGCGCGCCTGCGCAAGGTCTCCCAAAGCACCTGGTCCAAGTGGATCGACGACCCTGAAAAAGGCGAAGGCCATCTCGGAGAGGTCATTCGGTTCATAATGAGCGGAGAAATGATTGCCGACAAGGTGCGCGACCGCGTGGCGATCGTGAAACAGAACCTGATCCCCGATGTGAACCAACGGGTCGTTGTACTGAGCGTCGTGATCACAGTGGCACCGCTCATGGGGCTGCTTGGTACCGTAATCGGGATGCTCACGACCTTCCGAGGTCTCGGAATCTCCGGCGCTCACGCTATCGACATCGTTGCCGACGGCATCCGAGTCGCACTGATCACCACGCAGACCGGGCTGATGATTGCCATCCCCGGGTACCTGTTCATCGCGGCGATCCTCAAGCGCCGCAACGAATACCTCGCGTTCCTGGCCCACGTCGAAAACAAGGCGATCCAGAAGTGCTCCCAGCTGAGTAAATCGCGGGCCAATGGCAAGGAACCCGCAGATGAGACCTCCCAGAACAATCCATGAGCAAACGAGGCACTCTCCAATCCGACGATCGCGATATCAGCGAGATCAACATCTCCCCGTTGATCGACATGGTCTTTATTCTGTTGATCTTCTTCATCGTCACCACGGTCTTCGTCGAGGAACCGGGCGTCGATGTCGAACGCGAACGGGCCGTCAGCGCATTTGACCTCGAACGCAACAGCATTCTGATCGCGGTCACGGCGGCAGACAACATCGTCTATGGCGGCGACAATATCGGGATCGGAGGAATCCGGGCTGTTGTAACCCGCCTTCTGGAAGGCGACGATATGCCGGTCATCCTCCAGGTGGACCGCGGATCTTCAGCGGGAGTGGTCGTTCGGGCCATTGATGAAGCGAAACTCGGGGGCGCAAAGCGTGTCAGTATATCTACGGAGACACCATAACCCAAATTTGAAATCTCAAAATCTTTACCGCTCCCGGGAACCATGAAAAAGCCACAAAACCAGAAATCTCCTCCAAAACTCGGAGGGAATCCTGGGTCTGCATTCGGTCTGGCGATCGCGATCAGCGCGTTACTCTTTCTGCTGTTGCCGTTCGCACAGTTCATCACCTCCATCGCCGAGCGCACCATCATCGACATCGATTCGGTGGAGCTCCAACCGCCGCCCCCTCCTCCACCCGAACCGCCGCCACCCGAGGAGGAAGAGCAACGGGAAGATATTGAGGATATGGAGGAACAACGGGAACCGCCGCCGCTTGACATGCTCGAGCTCGCACTCTCCACCGACATCGGAGACGGGGCGGGGACCGGGTATACGCTTCCCTCGTTCGACGTCGGTGGCAGCCTGCGCGACATCATCTTCGAGGTCGAGGATCTCGACGAGCCGCCGACACCGATCTACCAGGTCGGCCCGGACATTCCGCCGCACCAGCGGCCGCGCCGGGCCGTGACGTTCTCGCTCGTGTTCATCGTCGACGAACAGGGCCGCGTGCTTCGGCCGCGCGTGGAGCGCTCGGACGCCCCGGCACTCGACGAGTATGTTGTTCGCGCCGTCGAGCGTTGGCGTTTCGAGCCCGGCAGAGTAGACGGGGAGGCTGTGCGCACACGTGTGCGTCAGCCCTTTAATGTCAGACCGTGATCCTTTCCGAACGCATGAAATCGTATTTTCTGACCAGCCGAATCACAATCTGCGCCATCGCGGCCCTGGTCGCGCTGCTCTCGCCTCCGACAACCGACGCAACCAGGACGATCCCTTCCGGCACCGACTTGCTCCGGGATCAGGAGCTGTTGCGCGAACGCATCGGCAGCCGTGAGTGGATCTTCAACCGGGACTTTGATCCACCTACCGAAGCGCGCGCCTGGTATGTCCAGGAGGTGCGACCGATCACCAGCGAGGAGACGACCGAAAGCTACACCGAAGGAGCCCGGATGATCGTTGAGCAAGTCCGCGAAAACCCGGGATTCAGCATGCTGCTTTTTCGGGCCGCCGAGTATTTCTCGCGCGCCGACAAGATGGACGACGCTCGCGACACGTTCGAAGAGGCCGTTCGCCGGCATCCCGACCTCCGTCCCAATCCCGGAATCTATGCCTTTCTCGCACGCTCCTATATGCGTCACGACGATGAAGAGAAGCGCGTTCGCTCGCGCGAGTACTTCACCAAGGCTATGGAAAACCCGCGGCTGATACCCGATGTTGTCGGGTTTCTCGGCTACACGCACTACCGGCGCGAGTTTCACCTACCTGCGGAGTTTGCCTTCCGCCACGCGACTCTGCTCAATCCCGACCAGGAGGTCTGGAACACGCCCCTGGCCGACGCGCTCCGGGCGCAGGATAAACTCGAAGCCTCCAGCGCCATGGTGCAGCTGATTCTCCGATCCCAACCGGAAAGCCAGGAGCTCTGGCTCCTGCTCGCGAACAATTATCTCGGCCGCGAACGGATCGACGAAGCGGCTCAGATCTACGAGATGCTCCTGCGTATGGGCAAAGCCACTGTGGAGAGCCTCCACCTGCTCGGACGCATTCACATCAACAACGAGAACGTCGAGCTGGCCTACAACGCCCACAGAGAGGCCCTGCTCCTGCAGCCCGATCAAAACGCGCGCGAGCTGCTCGACGCGCTCCGCAGCTTCAGCAATTTCGGCGCCTTCGAGCAGGCGCTCAGGCTGATCGCCGACATACGCGAACACATCGAACGCGAACTCACACGCGAGCAGGAGGTCCGACTTCTGACCACCGAGGCCGAGATTATGATCGCGCAAGGCCGAGGCGAGGAAGCCGTCGAGCCCCTCGAAGGGATTCTCGAACGCGAACCCGACAACGCTCGCGCCCTAATGACCCTCGCCCGCCATTACGAGCGCGACGCGCGGGAGAATCGGGCCCACGCCGAACGGGCCAAGGAACTCTATAGGGCGGCGATGGAGCTGGAGGACCACGAGGTGGACGCCCGTATCCGTCTCGCCCAGCTTCACGTGCGTCTCCAGAACTGGATCGAAGCGCGCGACCTGCTCGCCACAGCGCTCGAAATGCGCGAGGATCCCCACGTCGAACGGTACTTCGAACAGATCGAACAGCGGGTGCGCGTCTACGAAGCCACGGGACGATAGACCGCGCCGCACAAGCATTTGAAACGACCATGATGACACGCAAAAAAGGAACCTTTCTGTTTTCCATCTGCACCCTGCTCGCTGCCGTCTCCGGACTGCAGGGGCAATTCCAGGCGCTCCAGGGAGTCTGGACCGACCGTAACTTCCAGGAGAGCTTTGCCGGAAGCTATGGTGTGCTCTCGGAACGGGAACCGCCGATTGACGAAGCAACGCGTGACTTTTTCAGCGAGCGCGTCCGCCAGCACTTGCCGGACAACATCGAGGAGGCGATTCGGTTGTTGCGCGAGCGCGACGCGGGAGAACGACCGCACGCGGGCGTTGCTTTCACTCTGGGCAACCTCTACTTTGAACGAAACGACCTCGCAAACGCCCAACGCTACTACGAACGCGCCATCGAACTCTTCCCCAATTTTCTTCGGGCACATCGAAACCTGACCTTTGTGGCGGTGCTCCGTGAAGATGAAGAGCTGGCTCGCACGCACGCGATCCGGGCCACTACGCTCGGGGATACCGACAGTTTCCTCCACGGGACTCTTGGTGAGCTGTACATGAAGGAAGGCAAGCTGATCGCCGGCGAAACCGCCCTGCTCACCGCGCTGCTCACCGACCCCGACAACCGCACGTGGCGCTGGCTCCTGGCGAGGAACTACCTTGAGCAGGAACGCTGGGGGGACGCTGAAAGTCTCATGGATCGCCTGCTCGTGGAGGACCCGGAAGACTCCGATATCTGGCTCGCGCTCAGTCACGTTTATATCGGGAAGGACGACCTCAACCAAGCCGCGACCGCGATTGAAATGGTCTCGCTGCTCGGCCGCCGGGACTCGGAATCGCTGATTGTGAGCGGTCGCGTCTATGCCGAGAGGGGTGTTACGGACCTGGCTTACCAGGCCTTCATCGCGGCTATGGATCAATCACCGCGACCATCCCTGCCCCAGATCGTGGCAGCCACGGAGGATTTCGTCGATGATCTTGCCTTCAGCGAGGCCCGCGGGATGGTTGAGAAAATCCGCTCCTCCTACGGGTCGGACCGAATTCCCCGGATGACCGACACCGAGCTCCGTGCGATCCTCGGTTACATCGCCGTTATGGAAGGACGCGGCAACGAAGTGGAGTCGGAGTTGCGGGAGATCATCGCGATGGATCCGCTCAACGGCCGGGCCTTGCTGGCCCTCGGAATCCATTACGGCGAACAAGGCGATTTCCAGATGGCCGACTTCATGTTCGAGCGAGCGCGCGACCTCGATCGTTTTCGAGGGCGGGCCTATCTGCTCCACGGCGAGTTAATGATCGAGCGCAAGCGCTGGGACGATGCCGTTGAGTTTATTCGCTACGCGGTGGACACCCTGGCGGACGATCGGCTGCGCCGCTACGCCGACCAGGTCGAAGAGGCGCGCAGCGCCGTTCGCACGGCCGAGCGCGATTGATCGAATATCTTGAAACCTTCGCGGGCTTTTCGCTGTTTCATATTCATAATGCGGCTGCAGGAATAAGGGCCCGCCCAT
Organism: Opitutales bacterium; assembly: GCA_007133065.1. GTDB lineage: Bacteria > Verrucomicrobiota > Verrucomicrobiia > Opitutales > Oceanipulchritudinaceae > SLNJ01. The sequence continues at coordinate 59,773 of SLNJ01000009.1, read as the reverse complement.
GGTCGACATGAAAAGAACGATTTCACAACGCGACGTGCCGTTCGCCCGGCACCCCGCTCGCGGTTTTACGCTCGTGGAGATGCTCATCGTTCTCGGGATCATCGCCTTGATCGTCGGGTTCACGGTTACGAATTTCGGAGGCGTCTTCGGCGGCGCCCAGGAGGAGACTGCCAAGAATTTCGTTGATACCGGGCTGGAGGCGCCGCTTCTTCAATTCCGGATTCATACCGGCAGTTACCCGACCACGGAGCAGGGTCTCAAGGCCCTGATCGAAGCGCCGGCCGGAGTCGGATCGCGCTGGCGCGGACCCTATATCCGCGATCGTGAAATCCCGAAGGACCCATGGGGCAACCCGTATCAGTACCGCTATCCAGGGCAGAAGAATCCGAATGGTTACGATCTTTGGTCGCTCGGCCCCGATGGGACGGATAGCGACCGCAATATCGGAAACTGGGATTAGCGGAATCGCGAGCAGGTCACCGCAATCCAACAATCAGATCACGCATACGTGCGCGCAGGCGGTTCGCGATCGAAGAAGCATCGCGTGGTTCTTCCGCGACGCAGTTGACCAGCGCGCTTCCGACAACCACCCCGTCGGCGACCTGTGCCACGGCCCGGACATGCTCTGCCCGGGAAACGCCGAACCCGACCACCACCGGCAGTCCGCTGTGACGACGGATTCGCTGCATCGCATCTCCAATATCGGAGGAGAGCGACTCCTGTTCTCCCGTCACACCTTCCCGGGAGACGTAATAAATGAATCCGCTCGCGGCGTCGGCGATCCGAGGCATGCGCTCCTCCGGAGTCGTCGGAGCCATGATGAAGATATTGTGCAGGTTCGCCGCGCGGGAAGCCGCACACAGCTCTCCGGCTTCCTCGGGAGGCAGATCGAGGGTCAGCAGCCCGTCCACCCCCGCCTCCCGTGCCTCCCGGACGTAATCCTCAACCCCGCGCGCAAAAACGAGGTTGTAATATGTATAGATTACGATCGGCTTCTGCCATCGCTCCCGGATCCGGCGAACCAGGGCAAAGACATCGGCGGAGCGCATGCCGGCTGAGAGCGCGCGCTGTGCGGCGAGCTGGTTCGTCGGTCCGTCCGCCAGAGGATCCGAGAACGGAGCCCCCAGTTCCAGAATATCGACACCGCTTTCGAACAGGGCATCCGCGGCCGCCACCGAGGTTTCAAAATCGGGATCCCCGGCACAGATATATGCTATGAATGCGGCGCGATTCTCCCCTCGAACCCGTGTAAAAGTTTCGGCAATACGATCCATCTCAGCGAAGAACAAAACCGTTCCCGCAGCCGGACACAATCCCCAATCATCCGCGCCGGGGTGGATCCTTTCGGCCTGAATCGAGGATGAGCGTCACCGGCCCGTCCAGTTCCGATTCGATCCGCATGCAGGCGCCGAACGATCCAGCCGCCACCGGCCGGCCAACAGACGCCTCCAACTCAAGCAGAAAGGACCGGTAGAGCGGCTCGGCCACCTCCGGCGGCGCGGCATCATTAAAGGAGGGACGGGTACCTTTGCGCAGGTTGCCATACAAAGTGAACTGGCTGATAACCATAACGTCCCCCGCAATGTCCGACAGCGAACGGTTCATACGCCCCGTATCGTCTTCGAAAACGCGGATCCGCGGAACCTTGTCGCAGAGCCATGTCACATCGCCCGGACCATCGGACGGACGGATACCGAGAAGAATCAACAGTCCCCGTCCAATCGATCCCGTCACAACCCCGTCGGCTTCCACCTTCGCACGGTGAACGCGCTGCAGGACCAGCCTCATGTGGAATTCCCGCGATCCTCCGACAGAATGCGCCGCAGCGCCGGCTCCAATTCCGGATAACGATACGGAAAATCCCATGCGAGCAGCTTGCCCGGCACCACCGCGTTGTCAGCCAGAACCGTCTCCTCCGCCATCTGACCGTAGATGAGACGCAAGGCGAACGCCGGCGCGGGGAGCACGGCCGGCCGCTTCAGCACCCGCCCGAAAGCTCGGGCGAACGCCGCATTGGTGATCGGCCGCGGCGCAACAGCATTGATCGGACCCGTGTAGCGCTCGTCCGCAAGCGCTGTGGCGCAGATTGCAGCCAGATCCGAGTCCACGATCCAACTCATGCGCTGTCTTCCCGAACCAACCGGACCGCCCGCCCCCTTCCGAAATATGGGACGGAGTTTTGCGACGACCCCGCCGGCAGCACTGAGGACCACCCCGATCCGCAACACGGCAAGACGCACCGGCGAATCCTCGAGAACCCGAGCGGCTCCCTCCCAATCGCGGCAGACCGACGCGAGGAATCCTTCGCCGCTCGGACCGGATTCGTCGTATTCCGATCCCGTATCGATCGGGTAGAAGTTGATCGCCGACGCCGATATAAACACCCGGGGCGGCGTATCGAGCCGCAGCACGGTTCGAGCAAGCAGTTCGGTCGAACGCACCCGGCTGTCACGGATCCGCGCCCGCCGCGCGGAGGTCCAACGCCCGTCGATCGGCGCTCCCGGCAGGTTAATCACCGCATCGGAACCATTCAGCTCCCGCGGATCCAACATCCCCTCATCGGGGTTCCATGCAACATGATGGGCTTCCCGGGGCCTCCGGGTCAGGATGCGTACCGTCATCCCCCGGGAACGTAACTCGGCGGTCACAGCCGTCCCGATCGTCCCCGTCCCACCGCTCATCAGAACAGTGCCATGATTGGTGTTCCCGGAAGTCAACGTCTTCCCCTCCCAACCACATTGTCGCATGCCAGCCGGCCGTTCAAGGACGTGCCGTTAAAGCGGATCGGCAACGAGGGAGGCGACCTCCCCGCGAACCTGTTCCGCCAACGGCGTGCTCAGGTAGCGTTCCGAGGGACTGGCGGCTACCACGACAATGCGTTTCCCCGCCATTTCCTGCCGACGTGCCAATTGCAGCGCCGCCCAAATCGTGGCCCCGGAGGAGATCCCCGCCGGAATTCCCTCGACGACGGAAACCTCACGAGCCATGGCAAAGGCGTCTTCATTTGTCACCGTGACCACCTCGTCGATGATATCGGTGTTCAGGTTCGCCGGGATGAAACCAGCTCCGATCCCCTGGATCTTGTGCGGGCCCGGTTGTCCGCCCGAAATCACCGGGCTCGCCGCCGGCTCGACTACAACCGAATGCAGAGGCCGACGCTGTTTAATAACTTCCGACACCCCCGTAATCGTGCCTCCCGTGCCCACTCCGGCCACAAACACGTCGATCTCGCCTTCCATCGCTTCCCAAATCTCCTCAGCCGTCGTGCGGCGGTGAATCTCGGGGTTCGCCGGATTGTCAAACTGCTGCGGCATAAATGCGTTACTTCCCTCCCGAGCGAGGATCTGCCGGGCCTTTTCGATCGCCCCGGGCATGCCTTTCGACCCCGGAGTCAAGACAATCTCCGCCCCGAGAAGCCGCAGCAGTACCCGGCGTTCAACCGACATGGTCTCCGGCATGGTGAGGATGCATCGATATCCCTTCGAGGCACAGACAAACGCAAGCGCGATTCCGGTATTGCCCGAGGTCGGCTCGACCACGATGCTCTCCGGCCCCAGTCTTCCATCGCTTTCCGCCGCCTCGATCATCGCCTTGCCAATACGGTCCTTCACACTTGCCAGCGGGTTGAAGAACTCCAGCTTGACATAGACCTCGGCCCGCGCGTCGGCGGCGATTCGGTTGAGTCGGACGAGGGGCGTATCGCCCACGGTATCGATCATATTAGCGCATTTGCGAGCGGACATCGGGATGCTCCTTTGGTTTGACGTTCATCAGGCGCCCATCATAACCCCAGGGGCCACCGGCGAGTCAAGGCATTGTGGTGTTACATTTTGAGCGGAGCAAGATGAACCGCAATCGCTCCTTCCGGCGTGCGAACAACTTCTGCCGCAACCGAGAACACATCGCGTATAATCTCCGGGCTCAACACCTCGTCCGGTAGTCCATCACACCACACCCGGCCCTCTTTGAGGAAGATGATCCTGTCGGCGTAACGAGCCGCAAGATTCAGATCGTGGAGCACGGCGATCACTCCCGCCCCGCGCTCCACTTCACCGCGAACCGCTTCGAGGAGTCCGAACGCATGGGCCGGATCGAGGTTTGAGACCGGTTCATCGAGCAACAACCACGAGGATTCCTCTTTCGGTGGCGTCAGGGCCTGCGCCAGGACGCGCGCGAATTGCGCCCGCTGCTTCTCGCCCCCGGAGAGCGTGGTATAGATCCGCTCTGCGAAGCCATCCAGATCGGCCGCAACCAGTGCGCGACGCGCGATCTCATCGTCATAGGCGCTCTCGCGTCCGTTCAGGTGCGGGGCGCGCCCCAGCAGCACGACCTCGCGCACCGTAAAGGGAAACTGGAGGGTGGACTCCTGGGGCAGGACGGCACGTCGCCGGGCCAGATCACGCACCGGCCAAGCCTCGAGCACCCATTCGCCCCACTGGATCCGGCCGCTGTACCCGGTCATCTCCCCGCTGAGCAGGCGAAGCAACGTGCTCTTTCCCGCCCCATTCGGCCCGACGAGAACGGTAAACGACCCCGGTTCGATGGTGAGATCGATTCCGCGTAGAAGCTCGGAAGCGTCGCGACGGCAATGCAGGCTATGAATCGCAATCTTCATCGTCGCACCGATTACGCGCCAAACAAGCGCGACTTGCCGCGGACCAGCAATACCAGAAAGAACGGCGCCCCGACCAGCGCCGTCAGGATGCCGACGGGAATCTCCGCCGGCGCGGCGAGGACCCGGGCAGCCCAGTCCGCCGCCAACAGCAGCGCCGCTCCCAGCAACACCGCGCCGGGAAGGAGGCTGCGGTGGTCGGGTCCGATACTCAGGCGAACCAGATGCGGCGCCACGAGACCGACGAATCCGATCACCCCGCAGAATGCCACCGCGCCCCCAGCCATTGCGGCGGCCAGAAAAACGGTCCAGCGCTTGATACGCTGGACGTTGAACCCGAGGTGCCCTGCTTCCGCCTCGCCGAGCAGAAGGACGTTAAGGGGGCGCGCCAGCCCCGCAATCAACACGAGCGGCAGAATCGTGAACGGAGCCAGCGCGACCAGAGAACCCCAGGACGCGGCGCTCAGACTGCCGAGCATCCAGAAGTGGAACTCGCGGATCTGCCCGTAATCCGCCATGAAGACCGCGCCCCCGATATAGGCCATCGCCAGCGCGTTAACCGCAATTCCAGCCAACAGCATCGCGGCCACCACCGTGCGCCCCTCGCTCCACGCAATCCGGTAAACGAGCCAGGTCGCAGCCAACGCACCCCCGAACGAAAAAACCGGAAGGGCCGCTCTACCGAGCGCCCCGACTATCGTCGAGACTCCCGGAAGAATATTGAGAATCATGACGGTCACTGCTCCCATCGCAGCGCCTGCTGACACCCCCAGCAGGGAAGGGTCGGCCAAGGGATTGCGGAAGAGCCCCTGCATGATCGCTCCCGCCGCCGCCAAGGCAGCGCCAACGACGATGGCGAATAGAATTCTGGGCATACGGAGGTCCCAGAGAATCGACCATGCCCCATCTGCGCGCATCCCCGGTATCGCAGGTGCATCGCCCCAACCAAGCCGCCATACCATCAGACGCCATGCATCGGCCGAACCAATCGCCACACTGCCGGAGAGCAGAGATCCTATTGCCAGCGTCATAAGAACCCCGGCAAGCGCGGCGAAAAACCACCGCCCGCCCCTTCGATGCCGTCGCGCGTCCACGCATTACCGCATGACCGGTATTGAGAACTCCGTCAATAGGTTTGCTTTTCCGCAGGGTCATGAACGATGATTCCTTCGTGCAGTTCACACATTGTTGTCACAGAATGCCCCAGGCATGACCCCGCTGTTCAAAAACCGCCTGCTCATCGTCCTCCTTCTCAACGCGATCCTCGCGCTGGCGTTGTATCAATGCAACGTGTGGATCGCTCCACACGGGCTCCACCTGGTTCTCGACGCCCTGTTCATCGTCTTCGCCGGTTTCTACCTGCGGCTGCGGCACGTCCTCCTCCTGGCGATCCTTCTGGGCATGTTGTCGGATGCGATCCGGCCGGTTCCGTACGGGGTGGGTATCCTACCCTACCTCGGGGCGGCCGGACTCATTGCGGTATTTCGAAATCGGCTGCACCGCGAAATGACCTCGCACATCCGCCTTGTGGCACTCGCACTCAATTGTGTTTTCCTGGTCTACTACAGCGCCCTCCATGCACCGACGCTTCTCAGCACGGGCACGGCCACCGTCTGGGTGCGCGTCGCCACAGACGCCCTCGTTTCGCTCCTTGTGGTGCTTCTGGTGACGCCGTTCTGGATCAGCTTCCAGAAGTGGTATTTTCAGAGATGCGGAATCGATCTCTCCGCCGAACTGCACCGTTCGACATGATCCGGAGCGAATTCGGAGATGGGCTTGATCCGGCTGCGTTGCGGACTATGATACACACTATCACCAGTGGAGTTTGAAACATACAGCTCGGGCAATCCTCGATTGCGCCTGATCATGGTCATTGTCGCGCTTGTGGTCATCGTCCTGGCAAGCGGGTTGGCATATCGCCAGATCCATCTCGGCGACACCTATCGCGAGCAGGAACTGCAGCAGAATTTCCGGCGCATCCTGATCCCGGGACCTCGGGGGGACATCCTCGACCGCGACGGACGCCTCCTCGTCGGGAACCGCCCGCTCTTCTCCGCGGTTGTCTACCTCAATGAATTGCGCCCGGCTTTTCGCGAGGAGTATCTCACTCTCGTACGCCAGGCCCGCGATTCCGGCGAGAATGTCGACCGCAACCAGTTGCAGGTGAAAGCCCGTCAGCGGGTCGTCCAGGGTTATATGGACCAAGTCAACGCAGTCCTTCAACGGGAGGAAAGCGTCGAGAACCGTCGTATCGAACGGCACTTCGCACAGAACCTCCTGCTCCCGCTTCCCCTGATCCATGATCTCCAGGCGGAGGAATACGCCCGGCTCATCGAACAGATTCCGGTCGACTCACCCGTGCAGGTGATCACCGACTACGCTCGGCATTACCCGCATGGGCACGCTGCGGCTCATGCGCTGGGATTCGTCACCGCAACAGACGATGTATCCGACGAAGGCGTTCCCGGAGCGGACCTGACCACGTTTCGCTTCAAGGGAAAGGCCGGCCGCAGCGGCGTGGAACGGGCGTTCGAGGATCACCTGCAAGGGACCGCCGGAGGCGAGATCTGGGTCGTCGATCCGAGCGGGTTTCAGTACCGGCGCACGGACCATCGCCCTCCGGTCAAAGGGAATGATCTGTACACCAGCCTCGATCTCGACCTGCAATGGGCGGCCGAAGATCGGCTTGATCGATACACCGGAACCGTGATCGCCCTCGATATCCGCACCGGTGAGGTTCTCGCTATCGCCAGCCGCCCGGCGTTCGATCTGAACGATCTTTCTCCGTTTCTGTCAAACCGGGTGGACCGTGAGATCCGCGAGAGCGGAGGGTGGCTGAATCGCGCGATTCAGGGGCTCTACCCCCCCGGATCGACCTTCAAACTCGTTACCGCCATCGCCGGCCAGCGCCTCGGTCACATCACACCCGAAACCGAGGTGGACTGTCCCGGCTACCATGTAGTCGGGAATCGGCGGTTTCAGTGCCATATCCGCACGGGACACGGCACGGTCGACCTCGTCGAGGCGATCAGCGCCTCCTGCAACGTATTCTTCTACCAGAAAGGCCTCGAAGCCGGAGTGGACGCCATCTCCCGGGAAGCCCGGAATTTCGGATTCGACGCGCCTACCGGCATTGAACTCCCGGGCGAAAGCCGACGCCCCAACGTTCCTGACCGGGACTGGAAGTCACAAAACCGCAACGAGCGCTGGTTCCCTGGGGACACAGCCAACCTCTCAATCGGTCAGGGATTTCTACTTGTGACCCCGTTGCAGATGGCCTCCTTCACAGCCTCCCTTGCCCGGGGCGAGACCCGCACCGTCCCGACGTTGCGCCGTGTCGGGAATCCTGATTCCATCGACCATCGCGGCGAGGCAATCGCGCTCTCCCCCGAGGATCAATTCCAGATCATCGCCGGAATGGAACGCTCAACAATGGACGGCACCAGCCGCCCGGTTGCGATTCCCGGGGTCCGAATCGCCGGGAAGACCGGAACCGCCCAGGTGCGGCCCGGCGGCCAACCGCTCACGCTCGCTTGGTTCGTCGGATTCGCGCCGGTGGATGATCCGCGTATCGCCATCGCGGTGATGATCGAGGGTAGCGATCCCCACGACAACTATCACGGAGGCAGCACGGCAGCACCGATCGCGCGCGCCGTTTTCGAAGCGTATTTCAACAAGCACGGCCATCTCCGGCACACCACCGCCGGGCCGTAATGCTCTCCCCGGCAATCCCGAATACGCCTGGAGCCATGCTTGCAACAAGCAGGATTCAGATCACACTGTGTTCGCATGGAACCCTTTGAATACGAGGGCAAGCACGGAACGCTTCTGGTTCGTGAGGCGACAATGCGCGACATTCCGGATCTGGTCGCGTTGAACCGACTCTGTTACCCGGAGTCCGGCGAAGAGAATGTGGTGTGGAGTGAAGCACAACTGCGCAACCACATGCGGGTTTTCCCGGAGGGACAGATCGTTGTCGAAAGAGATGGCGCGGTGGTGGGCGGATCCGCCGCGTTGATTGTGGCGATGGGACTCGACCCGCTGCGCAACCACACCTTCGCCGGAATCACCGACGGCGGTTTCTTCCACAACCACGACCGCCAGGGCGATACGCTCTACGCCGCCGATATTTTCGTGCATCCCAACGCCCGCAATCAGGGTGCGGGGCGAGCGATCTACCAGGCACGCCGGAAACTGTGCCGGTCGCGCAATCTGCGTCGGATTCTCGCAGGGGGCCGCCTGTACAACTACTGCGATTACGCCGACCGCCTCAGCCCGGAGGAGTACGTGCAGCGGGTTGAGAACGAGGAGATCCGAGACGAAGTGCTGCAGTTCCACTTCCGGGAGCAGTTGAGCCTGCGCGGGATTCTTCGCAATTTCCTGCGCGATCGACGCGGGCGCAATCACGCGGCACTGCTCGAATGGCTCAACCCGGACTACACTCCGGAACGGGAGGCGCGCACCAAGGTACGGGTCTCCTGCGTCCAGTATCAGGTCCGCAAGATCAACAGCTTCGACGAGTTCGCCGCACAGGTGGAGTATTTCACAACCACTGCGGCGGACTATCGTTCCGACTTCGTGGTCTTCCCCGAGTTCTTCTCAGTCCAGCTGCTCTCCCACCTTGACGTGCTCGCCCCGCTGGAAGGGATCCGCCAGCTCACGGCATTCACCCAGCCCTTTATCGAGCTTATGGGATCTCTCGCGCGAAAGCATGGACTCTACATCGTCGCAGGAAGCCATCCGCTGGAGGAGAATCAGCGCCTCTACAACTCCAGTTTCATTTTTCAACCGGACGGCAGTTTCTCCACCCAGCCAAAGCTTCACATCACTCCGGCAGAGCGGAAATACTGGGGTATTTCGGGGGGCAACGAAATGATGCTCCTACAGACTCCGAAGACGAAGATCGGTGTTCTCATCTGCTACGACATAGAGTTCCCGGAAGCCGCCCGTTACCTCGCCGATCAAGGGGCGGAAATCATCTTCGTTCCATACTGCACCGACAACCGCCAGGGATACCTGCGCGTCCGTTATTGCGCACAGGCGCGCGCCATCGAGAATCAAATCTACGTTGTCACCACCGGGATCATTGGAAATCTTCCCTCCGTCCCCGCCATGGACATTCATTACGGCCAGGCGGCCGTTTTCACTCCGTCCGATTTCGAGTTCGCACGGGACGGGATCCAGGCGCAGGCCGACTCGAACGTGGAAACCCTGTTGGTCACCGACCTCGATATCGACGACCTCTATCGCTCGCGATCCGAGGGCTCCGTAACACCCCGTCTCGACCGGCGTCGCGATCTGTTTGAGATCCGGGCCAAGCTGAAAAACCAACCTGTCGACGACGACGTCGAGCAAGCGACTCCATTCGACCTGCCTGGGTAACGGAACGGAACCGCCGTTGAGCGGTTTCCTGTCGTCCCTCCCTACTCCGCTGCGGGTTCGAATGTATGGATAAACAGACCTGAGCGCAGCTTCGGCTCGAACCAGGTGCTCTTCGGCGGCATGATCTGATTGGCATCGGCAATGCTCATCAGCTCGTCGATCGCGACCGGGTGCATCGCGAACGCCACCGCGGCTTTGCCCGCGTCGACCGGACCGGTCAGAGCCTCGACTCCCCGAATTCCACCGACAAATGTAATGCGTTCGCTGGTGCGAGGATCGGCGATATTCAGGAAGGGAGCCAGGATGCTCTCCTGCAGGAGACTCACATCGAGGCGGGCGGCCGGATCGAGGCCATCATCCGGACGAAAGCGCAGCCGGTACCAGGCCCCGTCGAGGTACATGCTGATCTCCCCGGTTCGATGCGGCTGTGGCGGCCCGTTCGCCTCAACCTCCGCGACGGTTCGGACCCGGGCGAGGAGCGCCTCCGGCGTCAACCCGTTTAAATCGAGAACGAGACGGTTGTACGGCAGGATATTCAGCTGGGAACCGGGGAAGAGCACACACAGAAACGCATTGTAATCTTCCTCTCCCGTGTGGCGGGGGTTCGCAGCTGCGCGCTCCTTCCCGACGCGCGCCGCGCTCGCGGCGCGGTGGTGCCCGTCAGCAACATAAAACGAGGGGACCGGTTGAAACGCATCCACGAACGGCGCCGGATCGGAAATTCGCCATACCCGGTGAGTCACGGCGTCGGGCGTCACGAAATCCACGAGCGGTTCGTCGCGCGCAATGCCCTCGACCAACCGATCGATCTCCGGCCGATCACGGTACGCGAGAAAAACCGGTCCAGGATTCGCGGAAAGGTCACTGGTCAGCCGTGTCCGATCGTCCTCCTTATCGCGACGGGTCTTCTCATGTTTCTTGATGCGATCATCTTCGTAGTCCTCCACAAAGCAAAGCGCTGCGATTCCACGTTGACGATGCGACCCCATCACCTGCTCGTACAGATAGAGCACCGGCTCGGTTTCGCGCACGAGTACCTCCTCGCCCTGCATACGGCGAAAGTTCTCCACCGCCCGGGCATACGCCTCGTTCGAGTACGGATCGCTACCGATCGGAAGGTCGATCTCAGGCCGCACGACATGCAACATCGACAGTGGATTCGCCGATGCAAGCTCCCTCGCCTCCTCGGTTGTCACCACATCGTAAGGCAACGAGGCGACTCGCTCTACAACGTCCTCGCGTGGACGCAATCCTTGAAATGCTCGAATTCGCATAGGCGGAACACACAAGACCGATCCCTATGTCGATGCAAGTCCCCTTTCAAACTCTCAACCGATTCCAGGACGGAACAGCTTACAGAACAACGCCTGCCCCGCCCTTGCGCACAATCCCGATCACCCGAGCCCGGTGCCGGTGCCGTCGCAATCGCCGAATCACGGAGTCCGCCGAACCGGGATCGAGGACAAGCGCCAGTCCGATACCCATGTTCCAAACTTCATAGCACTCCTCAAAGTCGACCTTCCCCTCTCGGGCGAGAAAGCGAAAAAGGGGCGGGACCGTCCAGGATCCGGTATCAATCTCCGCAGAAAGGCCTTCGGGGAGAACCCGCGGCAGGTTTCCGGTCAGCCCACCTCCGGTAATATGCGCGGCGCCGAAGATCGCGTTTCCGCGGCGAACGTCCGCACGCCGCCCGGTATTGCACGTCCGGAAGAGGTCCACCAGCGCGGTGGCATAATTGAGGTGCGGCTTGAGGAGCGCGGCGCCCACAGCAGTCCGCGTGCCGGGGACAGGGTCTCCGGCGGACATCGCGAGCGTCTCGAATACAATTCGGCGGGCGAGCGAATACCCGTTTGTGTGAAGTCCATTGGAAGCGACCCCAAGGATCAGGTCGCCGGCGCGAATAGCCCGCCCTGAAACGATCCGAGGCTTGTCGACGCATCCGGTGACCGTCCCGACCAGATCGTACTCGCCTTCGGCGTAGACACCGGGAAGCTCGCAGGTTTCGCCGCCGAGGAGCGCACAGTTTCCGTCGCGGCAGGCCCGCGCGACGCTTCGCAACACCGCGGGGTACACCGCGGAATCGAGCTTGTTACAGGCGAAGTAATCGAGGAAGTAGAGCGGTTCGGCCCCCATCACGGCGATGTCGTTCATACAGTGATTCACGATGTCGCGCCCCACCCCGTCGTGTCGTCCGGCCAAAGTGGCGACCTTGAGCTTCGTCCCCACGCTGTCCGTGCTCGAGGCCAGGACGGGATGGCGGTGCTTCAGGCGCGAGATATCAAAGAGGCCCCCAAATGCCCCGATGCCACCGACGACTTCAGGCCTCGTCGCTTGCTTCAGTGCCGGTTTCGCCCGGTTCAGGAGGCGATCGGCGAGGGCGATATCTACGCCGGCCCGAACGTATGCTTTCTGTTGTTGTGCCATAACTGTGTGGAATCGGTCCGCGCGCCTGGGATTCGCTCAATACGAACGGCCATCCCGTTTTTCGTGATAATGAATAAACGCTTGATTGGCGACGGCGGTCCCCCCGGGCGTGGGGTAGTGACCGGTAAAATACCAATCGCCGGAGTGGTCAGGAATGGCCTGGTGAAGGTTCTCGATAGTCTGGAAGATGATCTCAATCTCACCTTGCCATTCCAGGTCAGGCGGGCGCACCAGTTCGGCGATCCTGGCGGCGATCTCCTCCGGCTCGAAGGGCTCGTAAACACCGCGGACGAGGTTGATTTGCTCCGCGCGAGGCTTTGCCACTTCCCGGATGCAGGCGGAATAAATATCGCGCAGAACGTAATCGCGCCCGGACTCTTTCAGGAGCGCCACCGCCGCCTGAAACGCCACAAATTTCCCAATCTCGCTCATGTCGATTCCGTAGCAATCCGGGTAGCGGATCTGTGGCGCCGTCGAAACGATGATAATCTTCTTCGGGTTGGTACGAGATAAAATCCGGAGGGTCGACTCCCGCATCGTCGTCCCGCGCACGATGGAATCATCGAGCACCACGAGAGTATCCTTCGGTTCGAGAACACCGTATGTGATGTCGTACACGTGACTGACCAGTTTGCTGCGCCCGACTTCCTGCGAGATAAAGGTCCGCAGTTTGATGTCCTTGTGCGCGATTTTCTCGCTGCGGGGCCAGTTGCCTATGATCAGATTGTCGATCAACGCCTCGGAGAGCGGACCGTTCTTCTGTGCCTCGAGAACGGCGGCCTTGACCGCGTCACGGCGGATTTCGCGCAAGCGGCGCAGCAACCCGTAATACGCGATCTCGGCGGTATTGGGTACGAAGCTGAAAACCGTATCGACAAGGTTGTTGTCGATCGCTTCTAGAATCTGATCGCACAGCGTCCCTCCCAAGCGCATGCGCTCCTCGTAGATCTCCGGATCGTTTCCGCGCGAAAAGTAGATCCTCTCAAACGAACAGGATGCTGGCGGCAACGGATCGTGGAAAGGCGCCTCGCGTACCGTGGTATCATGCGAAACCAAGAGAACGTGCCCGGGACGAACCGCCTGGATGCTCTCCCTGCTCTTATCGAAAACGCTCATCAGCGCGACCCGTTCCGAGGCGACCGCGACGATTTCGTCATCCTCGAAGTAGTAGGCGGGACGGATCCCGCGCGGGTCGCGAATCACAAACGAGTCGCCATTTCCCACCAGCCCGACGATGGCGTACCCTCCGTCCCAGATTGAGGCGCTCTCATGAAGGATCGCGGGCAGGTCGAGATTCGCACTGATGCGCGACTGAATCTCTTTGCCGCTGAGTCCTGCATCCCGGTATTGGTGATAGAGTTCCTGGTGGGCCTCATCGAGATGAAACCCGATCTCTTCGAGCACTGTCTGCGTATCGGTCTCGTAAATCGGATGCTGCCCGCGATCGGTGAGCCTGCGGTTCAACTCCGCGGTATTGGTCATGTTGAAATTTCCCAGGATCATCAAATTGCGGGTGGGCCAGTTGCTGCGGCGGAAGTAGGGATGACAACTGCTCCGATCGAATGCACCGCTCGTGCCGTAGCGCAGGTGTCCGATCAGCACCTCGCCGCCGAAGTCGAAATGCTCCTTTACGCTGGGTGCGTAGGCCGGCATGATTGCGCCGGAGCCGACCAATCGTTCGAAACGCGCCATTTCGCGCCCGAACAGCCGCTCGAGCGAGTCGTCTTCCAGGGTTCGCTCGCGGAACAGGTAGGCTTTGCCGAGCGGCATGTTCAGCTTCGCGCAGCCGATCCCCGCCCCGTCCTGACCGCGGTTGTGCTGTTTCTCCATCAGCAGAAACAGCTTGTTGAAGCCGTACAGGGCGGATCCATACTTCTGCTCGTAGAACTGCAGATCCTTCTTCAGGCGGATCAGGGCGAGCCCGCACTCGTGCTTGATTAGCTCTCCCATGCGAACCGGTGGCGGTTGGACGGGAAAAGCGATGGCATTCTCCGTGGATTCACCTGTGGAAACGTGCACCAGCCTCTCTGTAAGAGCAATAAAATTTTGCGGGATCTGCAACCTTGGGGCGCGCTGTCATGTCCCCTCTGAACCCCGGGATGGGCGACGCCACAAATCCGTTCAATGGGTACACCCGCGCCTCGCGTGCCGGGTCCTACTCCTGCCTGCTCAAGAATGGGACTCTATCGCCCAGAAGAGCCCGCAAGCGCCGGCGTTCACGCCATCCGAGCAACCCAAGCAATCCGACTCCGGCGGCAACCGCACCCGGCTCGGGAATCGGAACCACCTCCAGGTCGTCGAGCTGGATACTCGGGTCGTATCCTTCGAACCGGATCTGGGCAAGCTGGTTTTCGGTCAGTTCGGTTCCGAAGACGAGCTGATCGGGGCCGCCTCCACCGTTCACACCGATGTTGCCGGTCCAATTGCGCACGGTCAGGGTGTAGTCGTCGGTCCCGTCGGAAAAGATGAAATCGTTGAACTCCAAAATTCCATCGCCCCCCCCGAAATCGATCACGGAATCGGCGGTGAGGGTCAGATTGTTCATCGTCTCGGTGATATTGCCGCCGATCTGAATCGTTCCGCCTCCGAGCGTGATATTCGCTGTATCGACAATTTGTTCGGTCGAGGCGAGCAGGAGGGTGCCGCCGGTGTTGACCGTGACATTTCCGGCAACCGCCGTGACGTTTGCATCCTTCTCCAACCGGAAAACGCCGTTCTCGATCACGGTCGGACCGGTGTAGGTGTTGGCCTCGGAACCGCTGAGCGTGGTGGTGCCGGATCCGGTCTGGGTGACGCGGCCGGGAGTGCCGGTTCCCGATTCGTCGATCGTCCCACTGAACGTGAAATCGTTCTCCCCGTCGAGCGTGAGATGGTAATTCTGCAGGTCGACGGTGTTCGAAGCGGTGATATTTCCCTCCTGGGCATTCCAAATCTGACTGTCGCTGAGCGTCACCGCCACGTTTATCGTCTGATCACGATCCTCCGCCTCGTTCAGCACCCCGCCTCCGCCGATGGTGATCGTATCAAGGGTGGAGCTGTTGATCGTGAACGCCGAGTCGCGGAAGACCAGGCTGTTCGTCCGGTACGCGTTGTCCATGTTGTTCTCGGTTTTCGACGAACCGGCCATGATAATCGCCTGTCGAACCATTCCCGTCCCGGGGCCGACGCCGCCCTCCCAGTTCGAATCCTCGCTCCAGTTGACGGTACTCGACTGACCTCCGCCCTGGGGACTCGTCCCGCCGCTCCAAACAAAACTCTCGATCGGGGTGATCAGGAAAAAGTCGCCGTACCCGGAAACCGTGGTTGCGGTCTCGGCGATATTCGCCCCGATGCCGACACCGATTCCGGTAAAGAACATGTTGTTGAGGAAGTCCTGGTCGACGGAATCAACCTTGACGCCAATGGCGTTGGATCCGTCGAAGGTCCAGTCCCGAATCCGGAACGTGCCGTTCGCTGCGCCGTCGGTCTCGAAGAGGAACGAGAGGTCCGCGTCGGTCGCACCGAATTCGAGAGTCGAATCCCCAAAGCTGAATTGGTTAACCCGCAATGAGGACGTTCCGCCGAGGCTCAGCGCCGAATCCCCAGCCAGATGCAGGTTGCTCGAGCTGCTCAGAGCGTCGGTGACACCGAGACTGAGCGTTCCCTGGTTCACGGTGGTTGTCCCGGTGAAACTGTTCTGATTATTCAACGTCAGGGCGCCGCTCCCGGTCTTGGTGAATCCACCGGTCCCTGAGATCACGCCGTCGAACGCAGTGCTGTTCCCGTCCCCGACCGTCAGCGTTCCGCTGCCGAGCGTCACCGAAGCGTCGGCGTTCGCGCTGCTCAACGAACCGATACGCTCGTTGTGGTTGTTCAGGTCGAACAGCGGCGTACCGCCTTCCGAAAGCGTGAGTGCGGCGGCGTTGGCAATCTGGTCTGCAGCCTGCAAACGCACGGTACTCGTTCCGGAACCGTCACCGATCGTGATCGCTCCGCCGAGAGCCTGAACGCCTCCGCTCTTGTTCAGCTCGAGGGTGGCCCCGGCGCCTATTTGCGTGGACCCGGAAAATGTGTTCGCGGAACCGCCCGAAAGCGTCAAAGAACCGGACGCCACATCGATCGTCCCGTTTCCGGAAATCGCCCCGCCCCATTGGTTCGAGTCGGATACATTCCGCAGCGTTCCGGAGAGCGACAGGGGTTCGTCGCCGACGGCGATGCCGTCGCTCATCTCCAAACGGGCGTCGCCCGATACCGTCGCACCACCGCCGGCCGCTCCGAGGGCGTTGCTGTGGCGGATCCGTAGGGCTCCATCGGCGACGGTTGTGTGTCCGGTGTAATCGCTGTCGCCGGTGAGGGTCCAGTTACCGCCGCCCTCTTTCACAAGCTCGCCGGACCCGGAGATGACGCCTGCGTAGGTGCGATCGGATCCGTCTCCGACGGTCAACGTGGCGGAACCGAGGTTCACCTGAGCCGCTGCGTTGTCACTGATGAGCGCGCCGATCCGCTCGTTGTTATCGTTGAAGTTAAAAACCGGTGATCCCGCCGCATGCAGGGTGATCGCCGACCCTTCCGCAATCTGATTCGGGCGGAGGAGACTCAATGTGCTGGTCCCGGTGCCGGTTCCCACGGAAACGGCGCCGGACACGGCGAGCGCGACGCCGCTCTTGTTGAGCTGCAGCATGCCCTCGGCGATCGAGATGTCACCGATGAACGTGTTGTCCGAGG
Source organism: Opitutales bacterium (assembly GCA_007133065.1). Taxonomy (GTDB): domain Bacteria; phylum Verrucomicrobiota; class Verrucomicrobiia; order Opitutales; family Oceanipulchritudinaceae; genus SLNJ01. The sequence continues at coordinate 42,651 of SLNJ01000009.1, read as the reverse complement.
AACCTGTCAGGGTGAGCGTCCCCGATTGCACGTCGATCAGCCCATCTCCGGCGATGGCACCGCCGTAGATGTTCGAGCCGGAAACGTTGCGTAGCGTTCCTTCGAGGTTGAGCGCTTCGTCGCCCACGGCAATTCCGTCCTGAAGTTCCAATCGTGCTCCCCCTTCGACCGAGGTGCCGGCGGTGACAGCGCCGAGCGCGTTGCCGTGACGAATGTTGAGAACCCCCTCGGCGACGGTCGTATGCCCGGAGTAGGTGTTGTCGCCGGTCACAATCAATGTGTGCTCGCCCACTTTGCTGATTCCGCCGGCGCCGGAAACAACCCCGTTGACGGTCAGCGTCCCTCCCCCGAGCGTGTCGATCACCGTGGTACCGCCCATGATGATACCGAGGTTGATCACCTGGTCGTTCGGAGACATCTGGATAATGCTCGGGACCGGCCCGTCCATGGTAAGTTCGCGGTTGCCGGCAGCATCCAGGGTGAACGCATCCGCACTCTCGTTGAAACGCAGTGCGTTGATCGTGAAATCCTCGTTTAAGGACGGGGTCGTGCGTTGGTCACCGTCAAATGCAACGCGCGTGGTTGCGTCGTCGGAAGGTGGCGCGACACCGCCTTCCCAGTTCGCGTCCGTGCTCCAATTGTTATTATTCCCGCCGCCGTCCCATGTGAAGAAGGGCTCCGTGTTGGCCACAATGAAATTCCAGCTGTCCGAATAGCCGCTGATGCTCTGGTTCGTATCGCCAAGCACCCCGGACCCGAGTCCGGAGAAATAGATGCTGTTCAGCAGATCGGAACCGACGTTTCCAGCCCCGGATTCAAATGCAATCCCTCCGTTCAGGTTGTCCGCCCACGCCTCCTGCCAATTCTGCATCGTCAACACGCCGTCATGTGTTCCGGCGTCGTTGAAAAGAAAAAAGTTGTCGCCGGCCCCGAAATCAACAATCCCATTGTCGAAGCTCAGTTCGTTGATCCGAACCGATTTCCCGTCCATATTCAGGCTGGCGCCGTCGCCGACGAACAGGTTTGTGCTGCTGCTTATGACGTTGTCGGAGCCGAGGAGGATGCTCCCACGGTTGATCCCGACTCCCGTGCCGCCGCTGAGATTCACGTTCCCCGCCAGCGTCACCGTTCCCGAACCACGCTTGATCAAATCACCCGAACCGGTGATACTCCCCGCGTAGGTGCCGGCGAAGGACTGGTCGAATGAGACGATCGCGTTGTTGGTGATCGCCTGCTGAAGGCTGGTTGTAGTCCCCTGGAGTTCACCGCCCGAAACCGTCGTGCCGCCGCTGTACGTATGCGCGCCGGTCACCGTCAGCGTGCCGCCGCCCGTTTTAACCAGGGCTCCGGTGCCCGAGATGATGCCTCCGTAGGTGCTGTCGGTATGATCCGAACCGACCGTCAGCGTGCCGGCTCCGAGTGTCACATCGCCCCCGGCACTACCGCCACCGGAGAGCGAGCCGATGGTTTCGCTGCTCCCGTCGAGGTCAAACATCGCTCCGGAAGCGTTCGAGAGGATCACCCGCGAGCTGTCTCCGATCGCTGAACCGCCGCTGACGCGAAGCGTCCCGCTCTCAATGATCGTGTCGCCGGTGTGAATGTTACCACCCGAGAATGTGACAACGCCGCTGCCGCGGCGGGTTACCGTTCCGGAGCCGGACAGCGACCCGGAATAGGTGCCGTCGCTGCTTTGGTCGAAAATCAGGGAGGCGTTGTTCGCGATGCTCCCCTGCAGGCTGGTGGTCGTCCCCCGCAGTCCGCCCGCGGAAACCATCGTGCCGCCGCTGTACGTGTTGGCTCCGGTCAGGGTCAGAGTACCCGCCCCGACCGAGATCAGCGACCCGTCGGTTCCTGAAATAACCCCGTCGTAGGTCGTGCTCGTCCCGTCGCCACCGGTCGTCAGCGTGCCGGATCCGAGTGTCACGTTCCCGCCCGAGGCGCCGCCGCCAGAGAGCGAACCGATGGTCTCACTGCCGCCGGCGAGATCAAAAATAGCTCCGGCGGTGTTGGACAGGACGACCCGGGAGCTGTCGCCAATCGCCGATCCGCCGTTGACACGCAGCGTTCCACCCTCGATCGCGGTTTCGCCGGTGTAGGTGCTGTTTCCAGAGAACGTCACCACTCCCGACCCGCGCCGGATCACGGTTCCAGTACCCGAGATTGTGTCGCCGTAGGTGCCGTCGGTGCTCTGGTCAAATATCAGCGACGCGTCGTTTGCGATGCTCCCCTGAAGACTGGTGGTCGTACCCTGAAGTTGCCCGCTCGAAACCGTGGTCCCTCCGCTGTACGTGTTCGCGCCCGAGAGAATCACTTTTCCAGAGCCGGATTTCAGGAGGCTGCCGGTTCCGGAAACCACACCGGTAATCTCGGTCTGTTCGTCGCCGGTCACGGTGAGCTGAAAACTATCGGTATTCACCGCCCCGTTTAACCGCAGGTTCGCGGTGTTCGCCCGCCAGCTCTGGTTCCTGGCCAGGATCAGATCGTTGTTGATCGTCTGCAGGAACGCGCTGTTGTTGGAAATCGCGTGCGTGACGTTGTTGGCCTGGATCGTAAACGGGTCTCCAATCAGCGTGAACGCCTCGGCCCAGTTGTTGAAACGGATCGAGTTGACGTTCCATTCTCCTTTCGCGTTCGGCTGCAGCTTCTGCGATCCACTGAAGATCATATTCGCGGTGCCGTCTTCCGGCGGCGCCTCGTTCCCCGCCCAGTTGAATTTTTGGTCGAGATCGCTGTTTCGCCCCGGATGCCCACCGTCCCACGTAAAATCCGCACCGGTGAGGAATGAGACGGGCAACAACAACCCCGCGAGTGCGAAAATGCACCCGAGCCGTGCTGCCGAATGGGTCGATCTGCCTAACATACCTTTAAAATTCCTCCTCGCACATGCTGGGCATGCCGAATGTTTCAGCCAATTCTTTCGAAAAACCCAGGAAACGCAAGAAAAAAAATAGGGTGAATACCCTGGCCCTCGCTAGGGCATTCCCTTTTACACTGCGTTTACACCGAGCCCAACACACCGGCCTCCCGTTCTCGCCCCGGATATGCCCCGCCATGGCTGGGGTTCAGCGATCGCGCATTCCTCAATCGGGATGGAATCACCCTCTATGCGAAACCGGTTCGCAGCACGCTCGAAAAGGATCGGCCTGACACAAGACAGGGGACTAGAACGGCTTCAGGACGACCATGAGCACGGCGATAAACCCGAGGCCCAGCGTCGCCCAGAACAAGGGAAGCGCCAGTTGAGGCTTGCGATTGATCCAGACGAGCATTGCCCCGAGCACGATCCAGATCACAATTTTGACCCATAGCCAGGCCGGAAACCCGATATGGTATTTCGCTTGCAACCCAAAGCCCCCAAGGAGCACCAAAAAGAGCCCCACCCCGCTCGTCACCCCCCCGAGCTTCCGAAGGCGGACGTCATCGGATCCCAAATAAGCCCGCGCGATGAGCGCACCGTAGCTGGTAAACAGCAGCAATATCCCGAGCACATGGAGAATCTCATATAATTCGACCGGCATAGTGAGGCATCATGCCCGCTTTTCGTCTCAAATCAAGCACCGATGCGAGATGGGAATTGAGCGACCCGACCGGTTGCAGAAATCGCTCGCACAAGGCGAATCGTTCACTCACGATCCACACCTGTATGGACAACAATCCTCTGTTCAAACGGGAGTGCATCACGATCGAGTCCGGCGGCCCGGCACCGCGGAACGCAGACGTTCAGGCGGCGATCGACGCCGTAGCCGGCCGCGGCGGCGGAACGGTGCTCCTGGAGGCCGGCGAATTCCTCCTGTGGGACACGATCCGTCTGCGCCCGGACGTCCGTCTTGCGGGCACGGGCGAGGTCATCCTCCGGCGACCGGAGACCCTCGCTTTCGCGGCCGTGAAATGCGACGTGGACGTCGGCGAGTTCGGATTCTCCCCGGACGACCCGGACCGTTTCGAGCCCGGAATGGGGGTATGCTTTCACGACCGTGAACGCGGGTGGAGCCACACCAGCGATCCATTGACCGTGGTGAGCATCGTCGACGGGCGCGCCTTCGTCCACGAGATGAATCTCGCCGATCGCCTTGCCGAGAACGGAGCGATCGCCGTGAACGCCTTTCCGATGGTGCTCGGCATCCGAGCGGATCGGGCGTTGGTCGAGAATCTGACGATTGACGCCGCCGTCACGCCTCCCGCCGATATGCCGCGGATTCCCACCCACGGCCTCTACCTCTATCGCAGCCGCCTGTGTACGCTCCGGAATCTCATCGTCCGAAACGCCCCGGGCGACGGCATATGCTTCGGCAAGGCCTCGTTGCACACCACGATAGAGGCGTGTGAAACGCACCACAACGGAAACTACGGGATTCATCCCGGTAGCCACAGCGCCCATTGCACCGTCCGTGAATGCCGTATTCACAACAATGCATCTGACGGCCTGTACATCTGCTGGGGAATCCACCACAGCCTCTTTGCCGATAACGAGATCTACGACAATGGGTTGGGAATCTGGCGCAGCGGAATCAGCATCGGCCACAAGGACACCGACAACCGGATCACCGGAAACCGAATCCATGGCAACGCCAAATACGGGATCTGCATCCGCCCGAAGACCCAAGCCAACGGCGCCCATCGGAACACTTTTGAGAACAACCGGATCGAAAACAACGGCCGCGATCCACAAGGAATGCCCGAATTCGTGCGGCGGCTGCCAGCCGATGAGCTGGTCAGCTGCGGCATCCATATCAACGGCATCACCGACGGCATCGTGCTCGAGCGGAATACCATTCGCGAAACGCGTTCCGACCAAGAGCGGTGGCAGCGGCACGCTATCATCATCGATCCCGGCGTCACGAATCTAACGTGCAACGCAAACACGGTCGATCCGCACCCCGGGGAACCGATTCTCGACACGCGCAGCGGCAAAACAGAGGTCGGATCGCGATGATCGCCGCATTGTCCGTGAAGCGTATCATCCCCATCTAAACAATTGAAATGATTCGACGGGTATTTGTGGAGAAACGTCCCGGCTTCGACGTAGAGGCCCGGGAACTGTACCAGGACATCCGGGAAATGCTCGATCTTCCAGGATTGAGCGGACTCCGGCTTTTGCAACGCTATGACGTTGAGGGCCTGAGCGCGGAGGAGTTTCGAACCGCCGTCGAGCAGGTACTCTCAGTGCCGGCGCTCGATTGCGTGGTTGATGAGGAAGTCGTGCTTTCGGACGGCGAGCGGGCGTTTGCCATCGCCTACCTCCCCGGACAATTCGACCAGCGCGCCGATTCGGCAGCACAGTGCATTCAGATTCTCACCCAGCGCACCCGCCCGCTTGTGGTTCACGCACGCGTCCTCGTACTCGCCGGCGAGCTGAACAATGCGGAGGTTTCGCGCATCAAAGACTACTGCATCAACACCGTGGATTCGCACGAAGTGGAACTCGGCAAACCGGAGACGCTCCACAGGGAGAGCCCCGAGTGTGCTCCGGTCCCGCGCCTGGAGGGTTTCCGGGAGCGCGAACCGGCGGAACTCGCGGAACTCCGGCGCACCTTGAGCTTGGCGATGTCGGAGGCGGACCTCGCGTTCTGCCAGGAGTATTTTCGCACCCAGGAACAGCGCGATCCAACCCTCACCGAGATTCGCGTGCTCGACACCTATTGGTCCGATCACTGCCGGCACACCACCTTCCTCACCCGCCTTGAGGAAGTCGATATCACCGATGGCCCGTTTACAGCGCCGATCCACGAAGCATGGGCGGAATACGAGCGCACCCGCGCAACGGTTCACACCGATCGTGAACGTCCGAGGTGCCTGATGGATCTGGCAACGCTGGCGATGAAGGCGCTGCGCCGCTCAGGCAGACTCGACGATCTCGAGGAATCCGAGGAGATCAACGCCGCGAGCATCATCGTTCCGGTCGAACATGACGGACGCACCGAGGAATGGCTCGTTCAGTTCAAAAACGAAACCCACAACCACCCGACCGAAATCGAACCGTTCGGTGGCGCCGCAACCTGCCTCGGCGGAGCGATTCGCGACCCGCTCTCCGGCAGGGCATACGTCTACCAGGCTATGCGCGTCACCGGTTCAGGGGACCCGCGCACATCGTTTGAAGCGACCCTCCCGGGAAAACTTCCGCAACGGAAGATCACCCGTGAAGCCGCCCGCGGATACAGTTCCTACGGCAATCAAATCGGACTCGCCACCGGCTTGGTGCGGGAGCTGTACGATGAGGGGTTCGTGGCGAAACGCATGGAAATCGGGGCGGTCATCGGAGCCGCACCGCGCTCCCAGGTCGTCCGGGGCACCCCAAGGCCCGGGGACCGTGTCCTGCTCGTGGGCGGCCGCACGGGACGGGACGGGATCGGCGGAGCCACCGGGTCGTCCAAGGAGCACGACCACGGCGCGCTCGAGAACAGCGCCGAGGTTCAGAAAGGCGACCCTCCAACCGAACGCAAACTGCAGCGCCTCTTCCGCCATCCCGAGGTCTCCCGCCGCATCGTCCGCTGCAACGACTTCGGCGCCGGCGGCGTGTCGGTCGCGATCGGCGAACTGGCGCCGTCCCTCGAGATCGATCTCGATGCCGTACCCCGCAAATACGAAGGTCTCGACGGAACGGAACTGGCAATCTCGGAATCCCAGGAGCGCATGGCGGTGGTTCTGCGACCGGAGGACGTCGAGGCGTTTCATCAATGGGCGGACCTTGAGAATGTCGAGGCGACCGTGGTCGCGCGAGTCACGGATTCTGGCCGGCTCACGATGACCTGGCGGGGCGACGCCATTGTGGATCTCGCCCGTCCCTTCCTCGACAGCAATGGGGTGCCACAGCGCGCGTCCGCGCGTATCAGCGCGCCGGACCCGGACCAAAACCCATTCCAGGATCCGATCGCCCGAGCGGATGGGGACTGGCGCGATGCCTGGGAATCAACGGTTCGGGAACTCAACCACTGCAGTCAGAAGGGTCTGATCGAACGCTTCGACAGCACCATCGGCGCCGGAACCGTTCTGCACCCCTTCGGAGGCAGCCGACGCGCGACCCCGCCGGCAAGCATGGTCTCGCTGCTCCCCACCGATTCGCAGACCTGTGAGACTGCAACATTTATGAGCTTCGGGTACGACCCGCGCCTCGCCCATTGGAGCCCCTTTCACAGCGCGGTCTACGCCGTTGTCGAAGCGGTCTCCCGCCTCGTCGCCACCGGCGCCGATCCGGCGCGGATTCGTCTCACCCTTCAGGAATACTTTCCAAAACCCGGCGATGCTCCCGAACGATGGGGACTCCCGCTCGCCGCTCTGCTCGGGGCGTTTCTCGCTCAAATCCGTCTGGAAATACCGGCCATCGGCGGCAAGGACAGCATGTCGGGAACCTTTCGCGACCGCGATGTCCCCCCCACCCTCGTCGCCTTCGCGATCGGAGTCGGAAGCGCGCGACATGTCGTCTCTCCGGAGTTCAAAATCGCAGGCGACCCGGTCCTCTGGCTGCCGGTGCCGCGAACGCCGGATGCCCTTCCCGCCTTCCAGGCATTGCGGTCAGGCTGGGAACGGGTCCACGAAGCGATCCGAACAGGCGCAGCCCGCGCCGTCCAACCGCTGGGCTTCGGCGGACTCCCCGTCGCGTTAACCCACATGATGCTGGGCAACGACATCGGATTTTCTTTTCATCCGGACCACTCGGAGGACCACAACGGGAGCGGTCCGGGCACCGGCGGGTTTCTCGTCGAGACCGACCCCGATTACGCAGAAACCCTCCGAAACGATCTCGTGGCGGTATTTCCGCAAACCCGGATCCTCGGACACACAAGCACAGAAGCCGAAGTCGCGCGAGCGGGCCGCAGTTTACGGCTCGACCGCTTGAGGCGCGCTTGGACGGAACCGTTGGAGTCGATATTTCCGACTCAGACGGCCACAGACGGACCCGATCCGGCGATTCCTCTCGTGTCCCACCGCAGCCGGGTGCGTCCGCGCGCAACGGTCGCACGTCCACGTGTCTTCATTCCTGTATTCCCAGGCACGAATTGCGAGTACGACACGACTCGTGCCTTCGCCGACGCCGGGGCTGTCCCGGAGACGCTCGTCCTGCGTAATCTCGATACCCCGGCGGTCAACGCCTCCATCGAGGCCCTTGCCCGCGGCATCGACAACGCCCAGATCCTGATGCTCCCGGGCGGCTTCAGCGCCGGTGACGAGCCCGAGGGTTCGGCCAAGTTTATTGCCGCCGTGTTCCGCAATCCAGTATTGAGCGACGCAATCAATCGGCTGCTGAACGAACGCGACGGCCTGATTCTCGGAATCTGTAACGGCTTCCAGGCATTGGTCAAACTCGGCCTCCTTCCCGGCGGCGCCATTCTTAATCCCAATCCGAACGCCCCCACGCTCAGCTTCAACCGCATCGGACGACACGTTTCCTGCTACGTTCACACGCGGGTCACCTCCGTTCTATCCCCATGGCTCGGCGCATGCGAACCGGGCGATCGTTTCACCATCCCCGTCTCCCATGGCGAGGGTCGGTTCATCGCAAGTGATACCGTGCTCGCAGAGCTTGCCGATAACGGCCAGGTCGCCACTCAGTACGTCGACGACGCAGGCGTACCCACATACGACATCGACAACAACCCGAACGGGTCCACGCTCGCGATCGAAGGGATCAGCAGCCCCGACGGCCGCATCTTCGGGAAAATGGGACACTCCGAACGAAGCGGTCCCCTCCTTGCACGCAATATTCCGGGCCGTAAGAACCAGCCGATCTTTCACTCGGGCGTCGCGTATTTCAGCTGAAAACTACGCCGCATCGACCTTGCGGTCTTTGACCTTGCGGGAGTGCTTCTTGATGCGGGGTTTCGTGCGCCCCTCGACGACCGCGCGGTTTATGACCACCTCGTCCACGTTCTCCAGTCCCGGAACATCGTACATCACATCGAGCATCAACCGCTCCATGATCGATCGCAGGCCGCGCGCGCCGGTCTTGAGCTCGATAGCGCATTCGGCAATGGCGTGCGCCGCGTCCTTCGAGAAATTCAGCTTCACCCCCTCCAAGGCAAACAGTTTGGCATACTGTTTGAAAAGTGCGTTGCGCGTCTCCAGCAGGATGTACTCGAGGTCTTCAGTACGCAGTTCATTCAGCACCGATACGACCGGCAAGCGGCCGATGAACTCAGGGATCAATCCGTACCGAATCAGATCCTCCGGCGCGACCTTTTGCAACACCTCCCGGTCGGCCAATCCGTCCGGGTGAGTCGTCTCTTGCCCGCGATCCCAACCGATGCTGCCCGCGCCCAGGCGCCGGCGGACCACATTGTCCAATCCGACGAACGCTCCCCCGCAGATGAACAGGATGTTCTGCGTGTTGATCTGGATATACTCCTGGTTCGGATGTTTGCGGCCGCCCTGCGGCGGAACGTTGCAGACCGTTCCTTCGAGAATCTTCAGAAGGGCCTGCTGTACTCCCTCACCGGATACGTCCCTTGTGATCGAAACATTATCCGTCTTGCGTCCGATCTTATCGATCTCATCCACATAGATAATCCCGCATTCCGCACGCTTGACATCGTACTCGGCGGTCTGCAGGAGACGCAGGACGATGTTCTCCACATCCTCGCCTACATACCCCGCCTCAGTGAGCGTTGTGGCGTCGGCGATCGCGAACGGGACCTCTAGCAGGTCCGCAAGAGTTCGGGCAAGGAGCGTCTTGCCGCTGCCCGTCGGACCGATCAGGAGGATGTTGCTCTTCTCGATATCGACATCGTCAAAACTCCTCCCCTCCAACCGGCTGCGCTGCTCCCCGACCTGAGCCATCAGCCGCTTGTAGTGGTTGTAAACCGCCACGGCGAGCACCCGCTTGGCCTGCTCCTGGCCGACGATGAACTCATCCAGACCGCTCTTGATCTCCGACGGTTTCACCAGTTTCACCGGTTGTCCGCTGGATTGTTGCTGCTGCTGATCGCCGGACTCGCGCAATTCCCGATCAATGATCGTCTTGCACACATTCACGCACGAATCACAGATATGGACCCCGGCCGGACCGGCGATCATCTTGCGCACCTCGTTCTGCGATTTACCACAGAACGAACAGAACGTCATCTTGGTCGGCTTCGCCATGTCAATCAACTCGCGGCTGCAGCGGTTTCCTTCTTAGGCTCGACCTTGCGGAATTCGATCACGTGATCGACGATGCCATAGGTCTTGGCTTCATCGGCGGTCATGAAGTAGTCGCGGTCGGAATCCTTCTCTATCTTCTCCACGGCCATTCCGGTGTGTTCGGAAAGCACCTCGTTGATGGTACGCTTCCAGCGCAGAATTTCCCGCGCGGCGATCGAAATATCCGAGGTTTGACCGGTCGCGCCACCGCTCGGCTGGTGGATCAACAGGCGGCTGTGCGGCAGCGCGTGGCGTTTGCCCGGTGTTCCAGCCGCCAACAAAACCGTTCCCATGCTCGCCGCCTGCCCCATGCAGTAGGTCTTCACGTCGCAGCTCAGAAAACGCATGGTGTCGTAAATTGCCATGCCGTCGGTTACGCTGCCACCCGGTGAATTGATGTAGAGCTGAATATCCTTTTTCGGATCCTCCATCTGCAGCAGGAGCATCTGGGCAATGGCTGAATTGGCGACGTAATCATCGATCGGAGTGCCGATGAAGATAATGCGGTCCTTCAGCAGACGGCTATAAATGTCCCAATGCCGCTCGGTGCGGCCATCGTTTTCGACAACGTGTGGTAATGGAAGGTAATAACTCACTGGAATATTGGTATTTGGAAGGTTGCTTCGGGATTGAAAAGTCACGCATTGGCACCGGGTCGCTCGGCCTCAGCCGTTGAACCGTCGCCTTCTTCCATGGTAGCTTCATTTACCAGGAAATCAAGGGTCTTGTTGATTACGATTGTCCGCCGCAAAGACTGGAGGCGCTCCCGGTCCTCGCGCAACTCCTTGGCAAGCTGTTCGGGTTGGGTTCGGTTACGGACCGCTTCGTTGATAATAGCACGCGAGAAATCCTCCTCGCTTGCATCGATTTTCTCCACTTCCGCGATCCGGTTCAAGAGGATGTCCATCTTGACACGACGCGCGGCAATCTCGCGCGATTGCGCGAAGAGCTCCTCTTTGCGTTTCTCAAACTCCTCCATGGGAACACCGCGCTGCATATTCTGCTCCATAATCCCGCGCATCACGTTCTGCGTCTCGTCTTCAAGCGAACTCTCGGGCACCGGGAATTCGACGCGACCCGCGAGCGCCTCCATCACCTGGCTCCGAATTCGCTCCTGATTCTCCTGCGACTTGCGTGAGCGCAAATCCTCCTCCACACGATCGCGGAACGCCTCCGGGCCCTCCACCTGCAGGCTCTTGAAAAACTCCTCGTTCAGCTCCGGGAGAACCCGCTCGCGCACCTCGGAAACCTCAATCGCATAGGTCGCCTGCCTGCCGCGAAGCTCCGCGACGGGGTGGTCATCGGAAAACGTCGCCTCGACCTCCTTCCTGTCGCCGGCGGCCATTCCAACCACGGCCGCGATTACTTCCGGAACGCCCACAGCCGCGTCGCCCTCCGCGCCTGCCTCCTCCCAGGTGTTCTCCTGGGTTCCCCAAATCGGATTCTCCTTCACCGATTCGAAGTCGGCAATCGGTTGTCCGTCGATGCTGCCGCGATAGGTCACGCGAACGTAGTCGCCCGGTTGCGCAGGCCGATCCACGACGTTGAAGTCGCTGCGAGCCCGTCGCAATTGCTCGACAGCCGCGTCGACCTCCGCCTCGGAGACATCCTCCGATCCCTTTTGGGCGGGCAACCCCTTGTATGCGGGCAGCTCGAAAGGCGGTACAATATCGGCGGTCACGCTGACCGTCAGATCCTGGCCTGGGGCGGGATCGACAGGATCAAGCTCGATGATGCGGTGAACCTCCAGCCCGCTTTCCTCAACCGCGTGACGCACCACCTGGCCGGTGATGTCCCGGCGCAGCTCCGCGTGAATCTCCTTCGCGTACCGCTTGCGTACATGGGAGGCCGGGGCCTTGCCGGGACGGAACCCGGGGAGTTTCGCCTCGCGCACAAATCCGGCGACGATGCGGTCCTCCGCTTCACTCACTTCCGAGCCGGTGAGTTCGACAGTGAGTTTTTTCCGGGTTTCGCTAAGATCGGTTTTGGTTAGGTTCACGGTGTTTCAGTATTGAGATCCAAGGTCAAAAGCAGGCAAGCAAAAGTCCGGATCCGGTACGGGTCAATGCCTGAATTCCAAAGCGAAAGCGAGCGAGATGCGCAACTCTCTGTAAAATCTATGCAAAAAGCTCCAAGACGGGATGGAGATAAACATTTGAATTTGCCTTTACGTCTGAATTTGCTTCGATGCTGGCTTTCTTTCCTATTGTGCGCGCCGCGGAATCAGCACCTCGGAGCCGCTCCGCCTAAATCCTATGAAAAAAGTTGTTATAATTGAAGATCAGACTGCAGTCCGGGAGATGATCGCACAGATCATCCGCATGGAACCGGGGTTTGAGGTGGTTGCTGAGTGCGGCGAGGGACACAATGCGTGCGATCTCTGCCTGGATCTAAAACCGGACCTGGTAATCCTCGACGTGATGCTTCCGGGGCTGAATGGGACGGAGGTGCTGCGACGCTTCTCGCGCCAGCTTCCCGAGACGCGCGTCCTGGCTTTTTCAGGCTACCAGGACCCGGTTCTGCTCCGAAACCTTCTCGAAAACGGCGCTCATGGGTTCGTAGGAAAATCCGCACCGCTCTCCGAGCTGCGAAAAGGGATTCATGTTGTGGCCGAGGGTGGGAGTTATTTTGGCCCTGAGGTCGCGGAGATTCTGCGTGCGGCAATGACCAGTCCCCCGTCCGGATCCTCGGTACCGGCCGCCAACCTTACGGCTCGAGAGCGCGAAATCCTCCAGTTGATCGCGGAGAGCAACAGCACCAAGGAGATCGCTAAAATTCTCAAAATCAGTATTAAAACCGCCGAGAATCACCGCACGAATCTGATGAAAAAAGTCGACCTGCACGACGTCGCCAGTCTCACGCGCTACGCCATTGAGCAGGGCATCATCGAGACTCCGACGCGGCCGGTTTGAATCCGGGCGCGCGCAGCGACGATTCCCCGCGCTCGGAACGACGGATCGTCCCGCAGGCGTTTCGGGGCAACCGATGCGGTTTTTCGATTTGAGGCTTGCGCTTAGCCGCTCCAATCGCTTCTGATGTAATGGTTAACCCACCCCCCGACCGGATTTATGAAACAGTCTTTCTTCAAGCTCCTTCTGCTCGTTCTTGCCGCTGCGATTGTGGCCGGCTGCCAGACCCGGCCCCCGCCGTCACCTGATATGACTCAACTCGGACCCGACGAGGGCATGGGGGCCGACTGGATCGACTCCTCGGATGTTTATGCGGGCGGCATCCCGGGACTCGAAATGCGGGACCCCGCATACGTCGGCACGGATGCCGAGGCGCGGCAAATGCGCGGCGTTCTGGAGTCGGTATACTTCGAATTCGACCGCTCGACCATTCGCCCGGGAGAGCGTGCCAAGCTCGAATCAGCATACCAGTATTTGAGCGAGAATCCAAACCATAAGCTTCTTATCGAAGGACATTGCGACTGGCGCGGTACTGCGGAGTACAACCTGGCGCTTGGAGATCGGCGCGCTTCCAGCGCGAAAGACTACCTCGTTCAGTTGGGTCTCTCCCGGGATCGGATCGAAACCGTGTCCAAGGGGGACATGGAGGCGATCGTCGGGGGTTCCGAATCGGAGATGCAGCGCGACCGGCGGGCTGAGTTGATTCCGATCCGGCCGTTCGAGTGACGCGACTACGCGTCGTTCCGTTCGTCCGCTGGCGGGATCTTTTTGTGCATCAAGTCGGTGTACACATAGTAGCCGCCCAGCACCGCCACGAGGAACAAACCGACCCCGATAACCGCCGCCTTGGCCCATGGATCACGCCATCCGAGGATCCCGAGAATCACCGCAAGCGCTACGAGGCAAAAGGTTCCCACGTACGCGATAAGAATCGGTACCAGCGTGCCGGCAAAGAGATTTTGGGCGGCGAACGGCGCAACCACTCCCGCGGCGAAACAGACAAATGCGGTGACACCGAGCACGCGCGGATTGCTTCGAAGTGGAGCGTTCATTACCTCAACTCGCGGTTGACATGCAATCCAAGGCTCGAAAAACAAGCCATGGACTGCCGAACGGAAAAACTCGCGAGGCAGCGTACGTACCCCAGTTTCCATCGAATTTCAACGAGAATTCCTGCCTGATCGGAACACAGGAATTCAGGCGCTTGCCAGCGCTTCCAGATAGAACCCGGAAAGTCCTTTGTAGCGCGCCACCGCAGCCGGAAGGGAGGCGGTGAGATCCGCCTTGCGGAGATCGCAGATTGTCAGCAGTCGCACCGGGATCGCCAGGCAATCCACCGTCCACTCCTCAGGGTACACCAGGCAGGGCGATACGAGCCGGGAGATATGGAGCATGCAGGCAAACCGCCGAAACCTCCCGCTGAGCATCGGGTGCAGATGGGACACAATCGGTCCGGAGATTGCCTCGGGAACCCCCCATGCCTGCAGGAGTTGCCCACCCGCCTTCGAGTGATCGGTATGCGCCACTTCCCGCTCCAACTTCGCAAGTTCGAGAAAGTCGATGGGGTCCGGCGATTGGATGCGCGGCCGGATTCGCGACAGAAGCCGGGAGATCGGGATCTCTCCAATATTGTGGAACAGCCCAACCAGGAAGGCGTGCACAGAATCTTCAGACATCTCGTACGCAAGCGCCTCCATGATCGCCGCCGTGGCCAGAGAACGGCGCAGCCACCGGCCACCCGTCTCGGAATACCCGGGGAGAGGAGAAACGCGCATTCCCTGGACCGCGAACACCGACGTAGCCTTAAGGAGCCCGGCAAGTCCGAGCCGCTCGATCGCGTCATCCAACGTCTCCACCGGCCCGCCCGCCTCGAAGACCGGCGTGTTGCTCACGCGCATCACATGAAGCGCAACCTGGGGGAATTCATGCACCGCATCCGCCAACGTCGCCAGGGTCACGGTATCATCCTGGAGCAAATCCAGCAGTTGCACCAGAAACTCCATCGCTCTGGGCGGCGTATCGAGACCTTTCGGTAATGGGCGCATATCTGGGGCAAACAATGCCTGAAAATCTGCTCATTGTCAAGATGCAAGACATTGGTAATTACATGGTTATAAATGTGAAGGGAAGACCCTATTCAGCAGAATGCAAAGCACCTATACCCGATGAGCGCAACACCTCATCGCCAAATATCGAACGGGGCCAACACAGGCCCATCCCCGTATTCGCTGCAGTGCCGGGCGGCAAGGTCGCGCAGCTGGGATACCGTCTCGACCGACTCAATCGCCTCGCGCAAGCGCCTCCCTCCGGGCAATCGTTTGGTGAAAAACTTCAGCCGCGGCCGCATCCAATGCAGCCGGTTCCCCTGCGGACCGATATGAGGACGCTCCAGAAGCGCCTCGGCGTAGGCGATCATGGTCTCCCATCGTTCCTGCAATCCAGGCGCCCCGGCATGCGAACCCGCGCTCAGTTGCTCGCTGAGCTCGCGGAAAACCCATGGATATCCAAGGGCCGCACGGCCGATCATCAACCCGCGCACACCGGTATCCCGGCGCAGTCGCAGCACGTCGGCACTGCTCCGTACGTTTCCGTTTCCGACCACGGGAATTCCAACCCGTTCCGCGACCTCCGCGATAACCGACCAGTCCGCGTCACCGCTGTATCCCTGCACCTTCGTGCGCCCATGCACCGTCAGAACCCGAATCCCCACCTCTTCAAGGCAGCGAGCCGCCTCAACGGCGACAATGGACCGCTCGTCCCAACCGATCCGAATCTTTGCGGTTACCGGAGTCGCGGGCACCGCTCGTACCACGGCCGCTGCGATGCGCCCGAGCCGGGGTAGATCCTGCAACAGCGATGCCCCTGCGTGCTGACGGCAGATTCGCGGTGATGGACAACCATAGTTGATATCAATGAAATCCGGGCTCAGGCGTGCCTCGACACGACGCGCCGCCTCCGCCATCACATGCGGTTCGGCGCCGAAGATCTGGACTCCCATGGGACGTTGCGCCTCAGTGAAGTCGACCGTCTCCCAGATTCGCGCCTCATCGCGGAGCAGGTGGTCGGCGAGCACGAACTCGGTCACCATGACGTCGGCTCCCTCCGCCTTGCACAGCGAGCGAAACACAAGGTCCGTGTATCCCGCCATCGGCGCCAGGTACAACGGAAAGGCACCGCCGCGAAACCAGCTGAGCGCGGCCGCATCCTCCCGCTCATTCGAGGGGCTGTTCGAAATCGACGGCATCAACAGGAAGTATGCCGGGAGCAGGGCTGAAATCAATCCCGCTTGATCGTTCTCAGGACGCCCAACCGACAGGAGAACCGCCCCTCCGACCTGCCGTTCCAATCAACCTTCGGTATGCTCCAGCGTCCCGTCCGAAAGGATGCGGCGGTAGAAGCACCCGCGCCGCGGATTTCCCGTTGCATCTTTCGTGTGACACGCCCCCTTCCCCTTCGGACGGCAGCGATAGAGAATCGAGTTCTGTTCGCAATTAACCCGGATCTCGACGATCTCGAGGAAATCTCCACTGGTCTTTCCCTTCACCCATAGCTCGTTACGAGAGGTGCTCCAAAAAGTGACCATGCCCTCTCGCCGCGCAGTATCAAGCGCCTTCGCGTTGACGTACCCGATGATTAACACCGCCCCGCTGTCCGCATCCTGGGCGACCGCCGGCACGACATCCGCCGCTCCTTCCGCCACTTTGCGTAGTTTCCCGAAGTCGAGCGCCAGGCGCGACCCTTCTTCCAGTTCATGGTTTGACATGCGTCTCATTTCGGCACCGCCTGGGAAAATTGGCAACGTCGAATCCAAAGCAAAGCGTTCAGGAGAGGGGCAGGAACGACACACACGGAGCCTGCACCCCCTCGCTCCCGCCGATCCAGAGCGTCATTGCATGCACGGAGTCTGCGGGTTCCATTGCTCGCGGAGACCCCGGCGATCATCGCCGCTTCTATATCAAACCGTGTCCCGTTCTCCTCACTTCACATCCCGCTCCCGCATTTCCGCCTGGCGCTCGTGTTTGAGAGCACGCCAGCGGGCGAGCCGTTCGGCCACCGCCGCTTCCGCGCCGTGCGAGCCCGGTTCGTAGAACCCCCTCGGACGCTCCATGTAATCCTCGCCGGAGATGGCTTCGGGATAGTCGTGGCTGTACCGGTATGCCTTGCCGTGTCCAAATGCCTTGTTCGTCCGGGTGGATGCATCGCGCAACGCCATCGGAACCGCTTGAACCGGCTCGTTTCGGATCGCTTCGCGCGCCGCGTGCAGCGCAGCACCCGCCCGGTTACTCTTCGGACAGGTTGCCAGAAAAACCGTGGCATGGGCGAGCGCGTACTCGCACTCGGGCAGACCGACAAACTCGACTGCCTGAAATGCGGCCGTTGCCAGCGGTAGCGCTCTCGGGTCCGCCATACCGACGTCCTCGCTCGCCAGGATCACGAGGCGCCGCGCAATGAACCGCGGCTCCTCGCCGCCCTCCAGCATCTTTGCCAGCCAATAGAGCGCGGCGTCCGGGTCGCCCCCACGCATGCTCTTGATATACGCGGATATTGTGTCGTAATGCTCGTCTTCATCCGCGTCGTATCGAATCTGTCGCTCCCGGGCGAAGACTCCCACGTCCTCCTCTCGCAGATGTGCCCGCAACGGCAGTCCGAACACCAGGGTTTCCAGCGCATTGAGCGCGCGTCGCAGGTCCCCGTCGCAGAGCCGGGCCAGCCCACGGAGCGCACCGGCATCTGCAGTGCAACGGCGCGCACCAAGCCCGCACTTCTCATCCTCCAGCGCCCGTTCCAGAATACACACCGTATCCTTTTCGGCGACCGGCTCCAAGCGGAAGAGGTGGCTCCGCGAAAGCAGCGGCGCGTTGATATAGAATCCGGGATTGTGGGTGGTCGCCCCGATCAACCGGATGCTCCCCTCCTCCACGTCCGGCAGCAGCAGGTCCTGCTGCGCCTTGTTGAACCGGTGAATCTCGTCGATAAACAGAAGCGTCCGAAGCTCCGGGCGCGCACGGGCAAACCGGAGAATCTCCCGGAGTTCTCCAACGTTCGACATCACCGCGTTGACCCGGACGAACCGGCTCGCCGTCTCCCGTGCGATCACCTCCGCCAGCGTGGTCTTACCGCTCCCGGGCGGTCCATAGAAAAACAGGCTGCCAAAGGAGTCGGCACGGATCAAACGCGGCAGCAGGCAATCCGCGCCAAGAATGTGCTGCTGCCCGACGACCCCTCCGAGCCCCTGCGGACGCATGCGGACCGCGAGTGGACGGTGCCCGCCGGCCGCACCGGATCGCTCCCCTGATCCCTGCGCAGGCGGATCCTCGAAGAGCGAGTTCTGCTCGGCGGATTCCACGGTGTCAAAATGATCCCTGAACGCCGGCCTTTCAAGCGCAATACCCACCATACACGACTCGAATACCTGTCCGACACCCGAACCTGCAGACTCGCTGCCCGCCGGTCAACGTTACGAGCGAATCCATGCATGATTGGGATTGCCTGAGCCGGACGGTCATACAATCGTTGCGATCCGATACACCACGAACCCATTACTCCAGAACTCATGGCCAATACAACTCTCGGAGCAGCCGTTATCGGTTGCGGCAATATCGCGAACAAGTACGGCAAGCACATCGCTTCCTACGACAATCTCACCATCACCGGTGCATTCGACCTCGACATCGACCGGGCGAAGGCATTCGCCGGCGAATTCGGTGGCACGGTCTACGCCTCGCTGGAGGATGCCCTGGCCGATGACACCGTGGACATCGTTGTCAACCTGACAATCCACCATGCACACTATGACGTCATCAGTCAGTGTCTGGAGGCCGGCAAGCACGTGCACACCGAGAAACCGATCGCGCTGAGATACGCCGAGGCGAGCGAACTCGTCGAACTGGCCGATCGCAAGAATCTGCGCCTGAGCAGCGCACCCATCACCTACATGGGCGAGACCGTCCAAACCGCCTGGAAGCAGATCCGTGAAGGCAAGTGCGGCGAGGTGCGTCTGATCTACGCGGAGATCAACCACGGCAAGATCGAGGCCTGGCACCCCAACCCCGAGCCATTCTACGATGTGGGAGTGATGTTCGATGTCGGAGTCTATCCCCTGACGAACATCACCACGATGTTCGGACCCGTGCGCCGGGTGACCTGTCACTCCGCAATGCTCCAGCCCGAACGCATCAAGAAAGACGGCAGCACGTTCACGCCCGGCAAACCGACATATTACCTCGCATTTCTCGAACTCGAAGCAGGCCCGGTCGTTCGCCTCTCAGCCAACTTCTACGTCGCCGCATCCAAACAAGGGGGCGCGATCGAATTCCACGGCGACGAAGGTTCTCTCGTGGTGAAGGATTTTCAGAGTTTCGGCGCCGGAGTCGAATACTGCGCATTGGGTACGCCGGGGAAGAAGTTCAGCGAGGTGCCGCTCCTCCGCGAGCCGTTCGAAGGAATCGAGTTCGGACGAGGCATTCAGGATCTTGCCGACGCGATCCTGCACGACCGCCCCCACCGTGCCACCGGAGCTCAGGCCGCTCACGTCGTCGAGGTGATCGAGGCGATGTTCAAATCCGGTGACAGCGGGCTCGCCGTCGAGGTCACGAGTTCCTTCCCCTCCCCGTCGCCGATGGACTGGGCACAGGGATGAAGCGTTATGAATGAGAAGCAACGAATCGAATGGATTCACGGGTTGTTTGAGGGCGGCCCGCCGCGTCTGTGGTGCCCACCGATCATGCACTACCACCCTGACGGTTCCATAGACCGGCAACGGGTTCAGGCACATCTGCGCCATCTCACGCAGTGGGTGAGAGGATTTCTCGTTCCGGGGTCGACCGGTGACGCATGGGAGATGAGCGCCCGCGAGCAACGCGAAACCGTCGAGCTGCTCCTCCCGACGTTCGCAAGCCTCGGAGTCCACCTCCTGATCGGCGTGCTGGCGCCCGACGTGGACGCAGAACGACGCGCCATCGAAGAGTGGACGAAGAGCCTCAACCAACCCGCCGGCCCCGGCACATTCCGCGGATTTACGGTCTGCGGGCCGTCAGGCGACGGTCAATCACAGGAGGCGATCCAACACGGTCTCGTACGCCTGCTCGAAACCGGACATCCGATCGCAATATACCAATTGCCCCAGGTCACCCGCAACGAGATCGCCCCGGAGACAATCGCCGCTCTGGCCGGACGATTTTCAAATTTCATCCTTTTCAAAGACAGCAGCGGACGGGATGCCGTCTGCGGATCAGGCGTGGATCTGGGCGGCGTCTTCACGATGCGCGGCGCGGAAGGCGGCTACTTCGAAGCGTTGTCCGACAACGGCGGTCCCTACGACGGGCTGCTGCTCAGCACGGCCAACTGGATGGCCGGCGAGCTCGAATGCGTCATCGCGCTCTCCGCAACGGACAAGGATTCGGCGCGCGACCTGAGTCAACGCCTCTCGGAGGCGATCGAGTCCGCATTGGCGGTGGTGGCGGATCTACCGCGCGGCAACATGTTCAGCAATTCCGCGAAATGCATGGACCACCTCATGGCCTACGGCACGCAATGGCAAACGGCGCCTCCGCCCCGCTTCCACGGAGGAGAGCCACTTCCGACCGAGGTGATAGCGGATTGCGAATCGATTCTGAGACGCCACGATCTCCTCTTGCGAAAGGGCTATTTAGCTTAGTCCGTCACTTCACTCGAAGCGTCCATCCCGGTACACACTCCCGTTCGTAGATCGGCGATGCAGGGAATCGAATCGGCAACCATGCCCGAAACACGCCAGGCACCGCATCCTCACATTGTGCTTGCCTCGATCTATAGCACGTTATGGGTTGCTTCCAGGTTGCCCTTCGTAATCTCGGCGTCGTCTTATCCAACCTGTATAATCACGTTTCATCATGCCTGATTCCTCGATCTCACCAGCCGTCCGGGAAATCATCCGCCGCGGAACCGTCATTCCGGCCGCACCGCTGGCACTGAACGCCGCCCGGCGCTTCGACGAGCGGTACCAGCGGGCGCTCATGCGCTACTACGTCGACGCCGGCGCCGGCGCCGTGGCGGTGGGGATGCACTTCACACAGTTCGAGATTCGACTCCCCGGAATCGACCTGTTTCACCCGGTCCTGAAAACCTCGGCCGAGGCGATCGACGCACAGGCATCGGCACGCGGTCGGACCGTTGCCAAGATCGCGGGAATCGCAGGCTCGACGCCGGACGCCATCGCTCAGGCCGAAACCGCGCGGGACCTCGGATACGATTACGGGATCGTCGCGGTCGCCAACTTCAAGGGATGCCTCGAACAACAGATGCTCCATCACCTGCGCGAGATCTCCCAGGTCATCCCGCTCTTCGGATTCTACATCATCTTTGCCGACATCGGCATGCCTCTTACATTCTCCTTCTGGCGCGAGCTGGCCGAGATGGACAACGTCCACGGGATCAAGATCGCCCCGTTCAACCGCTACTACACGATCGACGTCTGCCGAGCGATCGCCGAGGCCGGCAAGGAGGATGCAATCACCCTCTACACAGGCAACGACGACAGCATTATCCACGATCTGATCACGCCCTTCCGTTTCCAGGTCAACGGCGAACACAAAACCATCCGCATCCGCGGGGGCCTGCTCGGACAGTGGGCCTGCTGGACACGCCGCGCGGTGGAGATGCTCGACGATATCCACCGGCTCGTCGAAACAGGCGACCCGATCCCAGCTGAATGGCTGACACGAGCCGCCGAGTTGACCGACGCGAACGGCGCTCTTTTCGATGCGATTAACCACTTCGACGGCAGTATCCCCGGGGTCAACGAGGTGCTGCGCCGCCAGGGCCTGCTCCCCGGAATCGAGACACTGAAACCGAAAGAGGTGCTCTCCCCCGGGCAATTGGAGGATATCGACCGCGTTTGCGCCGCCTACCCGCACCTCACCGACGATGATTTCGTCCGCGAGAACCTCGACCAATGGCTGGACGATTGAGTCGCTTACGTGCGAACGATTTCCCCCAATCTAACATGAGCGAACCATCAAAAACCGAAACGGTCCTCGAGGACCGGACACTCCCCGAGACCATCGAGTCCGTCGAACAACTCGACCGGCTCCTCTCCACGCCGACGCGAGGCCTGGTCGAGGATTTCCGGAAGCTTGACGGAGACATTATGATCCTGGGCGTCGGCGGCAAGGTCGGGCCCACCCTGGCGATGATGGCGAAGCGCGCCGCACCAGCGAAACGGGTCATCGGGGTGGCCCGTTTCTCCGATCCGAGTGTTCGCGATACCCTCGAATCGGCCGGAGTGGAGACCATCGTCTGCGATCTGCTCGACCGGCAGGCGGTACAGGCGCTTCCCGACCTACCGAACCTGGTTTACATGGCCGGGAAGAAATTCGGGACCGCCGGTCAGGAGCCGTACACCTGGGCCATGAACGCGATCGTCCCGACGATAGTCGGAGAGCGCTTCCGTGAGACGCGGTTCGTCGCGTTCTCGACCCTGTGCGTCTACCCGTTTACAGAGGTCGCCGGGCCGGGGAGCGACGAACGCACGCCTCCCACCCCGGTCGGGGAATACGCAAATTCGTGCGTCGGGCGCGAGCGGGTCTTTCAATACTACTCCGAACGCAACAACAACCCCGGTCGACTCGCCCGCCTGAACTATGCGATCGACCTGCGGTACGGCGTGCTCCGCGACATTGGACTCCAGGTCTGGAACGAGGAACCGATTGATATCCGGACCGGCGTGGCGAATGTCATCTGGCAGGGAGAATCGACCGCCCACATCCTGCGCTGCCTCCTGCACGGAACCGTTCCCGCCACGCCGATCAATATCGGGATGCGTGAACCGGCACAGGTTCGCTACATTGCGACAGCGTTTGGCCGGGCATTCGACAAAGAACCGGTCATTGAAGGCGAGGAACAACCGACCGCCTGGCACAACGACACCTCCCAGGCACACCACCTCTTCGGCTCCACCTGCGTCGATCTGGACACCATGATCCGTTGGAACGCCCACTGGATCCGGAATAACCTCCCCGCCTACGATAAGCCAACCCACTACGAACAACGCGCCGGCGTGTTCTGACCCCGTAGCGTTTGCTCCGGACTCACTCCGACCCGCGAAGACCCCTGTATCAAACCACCGACAAACGAGTATTCCATGATAAACGAATCCATCCCCACTCTTTCAAACTGGATCGGCGGCGAGAATCGGGCTTCGCGCGCCACGGTATTCACCGACGTCCACAACCCTTCCACTGGCGAGATTATCGCCCGTACGCCCGCGTCACCGGCCGACGAGGTCGACGCGGCGGTCTCCGTCGCCAAAGAGGCTTTTGCGTCGTGGAGCCGCACTGCCATCCCGAAGCGGACGGCGGTTTTCTTCCGCTACAAGGAGCTGCTCGAGGCGAAGTTCAACGAGATCGCCGAACTCATCACGCAGGAGAACGGAAAGACGCTCTCCGAAGCCCAGGGAGACCTGCGGCGCGGGATCGAGGTCGTCGAGTTCGCTTGCGCCGCCTCCCACACGCTCAAGGGTGAGACCCTCCCGCTCATCAGTGAAGCCATGGACGGCTCATCAACCCGAGAACCAATCGGTGTCTGCGCGGGAATCACCCCGTTCAACTTTCCCGCCATGGTTCCGATGTGGATGTTCCCGCTCGCCATCGTCTGCGGCAACACCTTCATTCTGAAACCGAGCGAGAAGGTTCCCTTCACCGCGATCCGGCTCGCCGAACTCGCGATGGAGGCAGGACTGCCCGAGGGCGTGCTGAACCTCGTTCACGGGGGACGCGAGGTGGTCGAACGCCTCTGCACCCATCCGGACATCGCCGCCGTCAGCTTCGTCGGATCGTCCGCCGTGGCGGAACAGGTGTACAGGCTGGGCACCCACCATGGGAAACGGGTCCAGGCAGCCGGCGGCGCCAAAAATGTCATGCTCGTCATGCCGGATGCGAACCTCGACCCGACCATACGAGCCATCATCGGCGCCGGATTCGGCTGCGCCGGACAACGCTGCATGGCCGGATCCGTTGTCCTTGGAGTCGGCGAAGCGGGAGACACCCTCTCGCAGCGGTTGACCGAGGCCATCGACCGGATGAAGGTGCTCCCGACCGACCGGCACCCCGAGAGCGACATGGGACCGGTGATTGACGGCGCCGCGCGCGACCGCCTCCGGCAGGCGATCGAGAACGCCGCCGGTGAGGGCGCGCAGGTTCTCCGGGACGGCCGGCGCCGCGCGCTTCCGGAGCGCGGGTTCTTTGTGGGCCCCACGCTCCTCGATCGTGTCGAACCGGAGATGGCCGTCGCACGCACCGAGCTGTTCGGTCCGATCCTCTCCATGGGACGCCCGGAGCAGCTGGACGACGCCATGGCCTGGATGCACAGTTCCGGCCTCGGCAATGGCGCGGTCATATTCACGCAGGATGGCGGCGCAGCCCGCACGTTCGCGCGCGAGGCGCCGTGCGGCATGATCGGAATCAATGTCGGCGTCCCTGCCCCGATGTCCGTCTTCGCCTTTTCAGGATGGAACCGTTCCTTCCTCGGCGATCTGCACGTGCAGGGCACCGAAGGCCTCCTCTTCTATACCCGCCAAAAGGTTGTGTTCAGCCGGTGGGACGACCAGTACTCCCGCAAACTCGGATGGTAGCCCGACATGATACATCAATTTGACTGCCCCGGAACGATTCT
Organism: Opitutales bacterium; assembly: GCA_007133065.1. Classification (GTDB taxonomy): domain Bacteria; phylum Verrucomicrobiota; class Verrucomicrobiia; order Opitutales; family Oceanipulchritudinaceae; genus SLNJ01. Next base: position 17,980 of record SLNJ01000009.1, on the reverse strand, counting down.
TCACGGCGGTGGCGCACGACAGCGCCTCCCCGAGCTGATCGGATTCCTTCGAGCCCAACACATCCTGATCGTAACCGATCCGGGTGTTGTCGCCCTGGGCGTCGTGAAGGAAATGGAATCCCTTCTGCACAAGGCAGGCCTGGAAACCACCGTTTTCGACGACGTTCACCCCGATCCGACCGTCGACAATGTGACGGCGGGTGTCAGAGCGCTGGAGAAGTCCGGCGCCGACCTCATCCTGGCGGTCGGCGGCGGCTCACCCATCGACACCGCCAAAGTCATAGCCGTCGTCCCCGAAAACCCCGGTCAACTCTCCGACTTTATGGGGCTCCACAAGATCACGCGGCCTGGAGTACCCGTTATTGCGGTACCGACCACCGCGGGAACCGGAAGCGAGGCGACCAAGGTTGCGGTGATCACCGACACCGAGCACGCAGTCAAGATGATGATGCTTAGCAGGCCACTGCTTCCAGCTGCCGCAGTCGTCGATTACGAGCTCACTCTGACCATGCCGCAGGCGCTCACCGCCGCTGTGGGAGTCGATACGCTGACCCACGGACTGGAGGCCTATGTTTCCGCCAAAGCGAACGCACAGACCGATCCGCTCGCCCTCTCCTGTATCCAGCTGGTTTCGAAACATCTTCTGAGGGCATGGACGGACCCGAACGACCGCCCGGCACGCGAGGGGATGATGCTGGCCGCCTGCCAGGGCGGGATGGCTTTCTCGAACAGCAGCGTCTGCCTGGTCCATGGGATGAGTCGTCCGATCGGCGCCCTCTTTCACCTGCCTCACGGCCTCTCCAACGCCGTCCTCCTTCCGGCTGTCACCCGGTTCTCCATCACCGAGGGCACCGCACGCTACGCCGCAGCCGCCCGGTGCGCCGGCTGTGCCGACAACACCGACACGGATGCAGCGGCGGCCGGTAAGCTCGTGTCGTGGCTGGAGCAGCTCAACCAGGCTCTCGGCGTCCCACGCCTGCAGGAATGCCGGGGAGTGGACGCCGAACGGTTCGAAGAACATCTCCAGAAGATGGCCGAGGACGCCCTCGCCTCCGGCAGCCCAGCCAACAACCCGCGCGTCCCCACAGCCGATGAGATCGTTCAAATCTACCGCGATGCCTGGTAACGTGCTTCGGCAATAGGCGTGAGCCGTAAAGTAGGCCGGAGGAGGCGGATCGGGAGACGGAGGGAGTGTCGAGTCCTGGCTAAAAGTTGACCGTGTTTTTGGTTTTTTGGGCTGGTTGTGATCGTGCTGGTTGGTGGGTCAGCGGGAGCGACGGGTGCCAAACGGTCAACCTATGGCCGGACCGGACCCGGCTCCCGGCCCGGGCGGCGCAGCCGCTCCCTACAGTCTCCAGTTGTCACCGCCGAATCGGATCGGCTTTGATCCCTTGCAAAATCGCGCTGCACGCGCCGCCCACCGGCAATACCGCTCCCGGGCCTCCGTTGTGAGCGGCATCACCATTGGACTGCGGGGGAGCGTCGACCGGAAGTGCAGCGCATTCGCCACCCGCCGCATCTCCGCTTTCTCAACTGGGGTCAACCGAGCCATACCATGCACGCATATCGTTCAACTCGGACTGCAGCCCGAAGATCTCAAGGTAATCGGCGATCAGATCCCAGTCAACCGGTGCCCCGCGTTGCGCGCGGTCTTCAATCAGCAATCGAATATCCGCCCAATCACTCGTCGCACGCGCAGGATCGTTCACCGAAGCCTGAACCTTCAGGCCGACAATGTCCTCCAACTGCACCACCGGAAGGTCGAGCGTCCCGGACACCGCGATCCGATCCGCGCGCTCCAACATACTCAACGTCGGGCCGCGGAACGCGTGCAGGATGTCGAGCCGCCCGAGTGCGGGATCCTCAGAGACATAGGAGGATGCGTTCTCGCTGCAAAACGCGCGCTGGAATCCAGCTTCGGAGATAATCCTGTCAGCACGATCGAGATCCTCCATCATGAGGATGAAATCCATGTCCATCGTCGCACGCTGAACGCCCCGGAGTGCCATAGCAAATCCGCCGATCAAGGCATATCGAATCCCCTGCGCCTCCATTTCACCGGCAACCGTCTCTATAACCCGGAGAAAATCCACAGCGCAACGATACCCGTTCGAATCTCCGTTCCAAGTCTTTTCCGGAGGCGCGCACCGCCGTCCAAATAAAAATTCCACACCCGGCGCCCCTTCCACCAGCCAATTGGGTTGCGGTTTGCCCCGGAATTCCGCTTCACTGAAATCTTCGATGGCAGAACAAACGTACCAAGGACTTTTCCTCGGCGCCGGACAGTTTGCCGCCATTCAGATCGAAGGGTGGCGGGACGTACCCGGCGCAGCGATCACCGGAATCTGCAACCGGACGCGCGGGAGGGCGGAGGAACTCGCCGCGCGGTTCGATATTCCTCACACCGGCGAGGACCCCGGAGCGATGATGGATGCCCTGAAGCCCGACTTTGTCGATGTCTGCACGGCGATGGAAACGCACTTCGATATGGTGCGGCTCGCCGGGGACCGCGGGATTCCAATCCTGTGCCAGAAACCGATCGCCCCGACACGGGAGGAGTCCCACGCACTCGTCAGGTACTGCGCGGACCGCGATGTGCCGCTCATGATCAACGACAACTGGCGCTGGCAGGCCTGGTATCGGGAAATCAAACAGATACTCGACGCCGGCCGCATCGGCCGGCCGTTCGGCGCCTACCTCGCAATGCGGACCGGCGACGGATGGGGACCGGATGCCTACGCGCGGCAACCGTACTTCCGGGAGATGAAGCGATTCCTCCTGCTGGAGACCGGCATCCACTACATCGACACCCTGCGGTATCTCTTCGGGCCGGTACAATCGATGTATTGCACGGTTCGCAGGCGGAATCCGGAGATCGCCGGAGAGGACCAGGCATTGATCGTACTCAACTTTGAGAGCGGCGTGCCGGTGATCTGGGACGCCAATCGCGCCGCGCCCTTTCCAGAGGTGCGATCGCCGTTCAACGGTTTCATGCACATCGATGGCTCGGAGGGCGTGCTACATGCCGGATCGGACGGCGCGATCGAGATCGAGCCACGCAACGGCCCGCGGCACCGCCACGACTACGCCATCCCACCCGGGTACAGGGGAGGGAGCGTGGTCGCCGCCCAATCGCACTTTATCGAAGCACTGCGCTCCGGCGTGCCATTCGAAACCAGTGGACACGACTACCTCGCCACCGTAGACCTCGTGTTCGACGCGTACGAATCCGCTGAAACCGCATGAAACCGCACGTGGCTCTATTCCACGCGACGCTCAACGCCGTCGCGCCGGTGCTGGACGAAATCCGGCGGCGGGCTCCCGGCGCGGTGGTTCGCAACTACCTCGACGAGGGGGCGGTGGTCGGGCACGAGGCGACCGGCGATGAGGAGCTCCGCGCAATCGAGACCCGGATTCTCGGATGGTTGCGCTGCGCCCGCGCCGACGGTGCGGACGGGATTCTCCTCACCTGCTCCATCGCCACCCCGATGGCTGCCGGATTTGAGTCCGAGCTCGGCATTCCGGTGATCCCCATCGACCGCGCCATGCTGCGGAAGGCGATCGCGCGCGGCGACAGGATCGGCGTGCTTGCAACCCTGCCCAAGGCCGCCGAGACCACCCGCGCGGCCCTCGTCGCCGCGGCGCGGGAGACGGATCGCTCCATCACCGTCAACTCACGCGTGGTCGCGGGCGCCTTCGCCGCTCTCAGCGCCGGGAGGCCCCAGGAACACGATGCCTCGATCGTCCGGGAACTGGAGGCGATCGCCGCGGAAGCCGACGTGGTGGTCCTGGCACAGGTGTCGATGGCGCGCGCCCTCGAGCGGGCCTGCCCGGGGTCGACACCCGTCCTGACGAGCGCGTCGTCCGCGGTCGGGGATCTTCTCACAAGACTCGGAGCAACCGGCCCCGGCGCCTGAATCACGAATTCTATGTCGAGTTCAAACGCCCCCCCCGCAAGCGCCTCGCCCTCGGAAACGCAACAGGTCGGCGTGATCCGGGGCAATGGAATCGGACCGGAGATCACCGAGGCCGCCCAATACGTGCTCGAGGCAACCGGACTCCCGATCGAGTGGATTCCAATCCCGATCGCCGACGAGGCATTTGAGCGCCACGAACATCCCCTGCCCCCTGAATCGGTTGCATCGCTCCGGGAGGTGCGCGTCACTCTCAAGGCGCCCCTCATTGTCAACAAACTCCAAGGGCGCATCACATGCCGCCAGCCCGACGGCAGCGAGATGAGCTATCCGTCGTTGAACAATGCAATCCGGCGGGAGCTCGCGCTCTTTGTCAACCCCCGCCCCATCCGTGGATTTCCGGGGATCTCGGAAAAATATGAGGCGTTGGACCTGGTGACCATGCGGGAGATTACCGAGGATATATACTTTGGCCGTGAGCACCAAATCGGGGATCTGGCGGCGGAAGCGGTCAAACGGATCACCCGCGAAGCCTCGCTGCGGGTCGCGCGCTACGCGTTCGACTACGCCGCAGCCAACGGACGCCGGCGCGTCACCTGCCTCCACAAAGCCAACGTCCTGAACATGACGGACGGGCTCTTCCTGCGATGCTTTCACGAGGTCGCGGCGGAATTTCCCGACGTCGAGGCCGACGACCTGATGATCGACGCCGCCTGCTTTCATATCATCCGATCTCCGGAACGCTTCGACGTCGTGGTCTGTCCCAACCAGTACGGCGACATCTTCTCCGACCTGGCCGCCGGTTTGGCCGGGAGCCTTGGGCTCGCCCCCGGCGCGAATATCGGACCCGCATGCGCCGTGTTCGAGGCATCCCACGGCGCCGCCCCCGACATCGCCGGCAAGGGACTCGCCAACCCAGCCGCCCTCATCCTCTCCGGCGCACTCATGCTGCGCCACCTCGGTCACGCGGATCGCGCCGACGCCGTGGAGGAAGCTGTCCGCTCTGCGCTGGCTGAACCGACGCTGCGCACGCGCGATCTGGGCGGCCCCGCCGGGACGATGGAATGCGCCCGGGGGATCGCCGAACGCGTGCGCCAGCCAGGAGGAGGTTGAATGAAACACGAGGGATTGATTGACCTGCACGTTCACACGAGTCCCGACGTGCGCCCCCGCCGCCACAACGACATCGACCTCGCCCGTCTCGCGCGCCGCGCCCGCGCCCGGGCCGTCGTCGTCAAGCACCATTACTTCCCGACCATGGGCCGCGCCGACCTCGCAGGCCGCGTGGTCCCGGAGGTGGCGGTATTCGGAGGAATCGTGCTCAATTCCACGGTCGGCGGGCTCAACCCGGATGCGGTAGCAACCGCGCTCGCCATGGGCGCGAAAATCGTGTGGATGCCGACGCTGGACGCGGCCCACCACCGCGCCATGGAAGGAACACCCGGAGGAATCGAAATCCCGCACGATCGCGGATCAAGCTGCCTGCTCCGCCGGATCTGCCGCCTCATCGCGAGATCCGAAGCAGTCCTCGCAACCGGACACATTGCACCCAAGGCGATCTTTCGCGTCGTCGATGTTGCGGCGGCCGAAGGGGTGCGCCGAATCCTTATCAACCATCCTGAACACAGGGTCACGGGTCTCACGTTCGCCCAGCAGGAAGAGCTGAGCGGCATCGGGCCCGTTCGCTTCGAGCGATGCTACGCCCAACCGCTGGGCGGCGGACGGTACCAGTGCAATCGCGACGCCAACATCCGCGCCATCGAAACCCTTGGCCCTGAGTCGACCATTCTCGCTTCCGACGCCGGCCAGGTCGAGAATCCACCCTGGAATGTGGTGTGGGACAAAACCATCGCCCACCTGGTCGATCGCGGCATTCCGGATGCCGCGATTCAACAGATGACGCGCGACAACCCGGCCGATCTGCTCGGGTTGGAACGCCAGGCCTGACTGCGAACGGATCGGCTCCGGCATTTCCAGGGGGGCAGAAGACCGCGAAACGGAGGACGGCGGTGTTCGGTACGCGACTGAGGACGGAAGGCGAACGGCTTCTTCGGCGCCACGGAGGCCGGAGAGCGACGGAACTACAGAGCAAGCTGCCGGACGGACGGATTCCCTCCACACTCCGCTGACATCAAACAACAGCGACGCCAGCCGCCCCGCAACAGCATCGTTTTAAGCAATCCGAGGGAATATCTTGGGCCATTCTCCATCATACAAGTTGGATACACCGACGATTCGCTGCATGTCGAGCCGGACGCAGCAGTTCGCGGCATGCACAGCAGCGCTGGACGAAAAGCAAGCCAGGAACGATCACAAACCCACAAACCCACAAGATCATGATTCATCGATACATACTCATCGCGACATGGATGCTCGGGACAGCATTCATTGCGGCGCCCGCCTCGGGGGAGACAGCGGATGACCCGAAAGCGGTCGCGCTCTTGTTCTACGCGGACTGGTGCGGCTCCTGCGAGGTGCTCGATCCGAAGCTCGACGAAGCCAAAGCCGCGGTAGCCGACGAACCGGTTCTGTTCGTCACCCTGGACCATACCGACGAAGCCACCTCCCGCCAGGCGGCGATGCTCGTGAATGCCATGGGACTGCGGGAGGTTTACGCTCCGCATGCAGGCCGCACCGGATTTGTCCTGCTGGTCGATCGGAAAACCAACGAAACAATCACTCGAATCACGCGCGATTCGAGTGAAGACGAGATCGAAGCCACCCTCCGGTCGGCCGTGGCGAAACGATCCGAATAGAATTCGAGCCGAAGTGTCATACGGATATGCCCGCAGATTCCGAATTCAACGATCTGGTGTCGGCATGGTACGACCCGCTCTACCGGTTCGCGATATCCCTCGCGAAAGATCCGGAGGATGCACAGGACCTCACGCAGACAACGTTTCTGAAATGGGCAAGAAAAGGGGACGCGCTGCGGGACCGGAGCAAGGCCAAGACATGGCTCTTTTCCGTGCTCTACCGCGAATTCCTCGATCACGTCCGGCGGGCCCGGCGCTATTCTGACGACGAACTGGAGGCCGACCGGCTCCCCGCAACAGACTCGGCCGACGCCGAGCGCGTCATCGATGGCCGAACCGCGGTCGCCGCCCTGGACCAGCTCGACAAACGCTTCCGCGCGCCACTCGTATTGTTTTACCTGGAAAGCCACTCCTATCAGGAAATCGCCGAGATCCTCGACATTCCAATCGGGACGGTCATGTCCCGCCTGAGACGCGCTAAAGACCGCCTGCGCGCGATACTCGAAACAGATGCGAAGTCCAACGAACCGATTCCGTTCCCTCGGAAAGAGGCACAATCATGAACAATAACGAAGCCAAAGAGATCCTGAGCGCCTACCGCCCGGGCGGCGGCGACGCCGCAGATCCGATTTTTCGAGAGGCGCTGGAACAGGCGCGCCGCGATCCGGAACTGGACGCCTGGTTCAAGGCGGAACGCGAACACGATGCGGCATTTGCCCGCGCAATCCAGTCGCTCCCGGTCCCCCGGGATGGAAAGCAATCGCTGCTCGCGCTCGCCCGGGTAGAACCGCGCCACAAACGCTCGTTCCGCCCGACCTGGTCGGTGGCAATCGCAGCAGGCATCCTGCTCGCGCTCGGGTTGGCGTTCTTTTCGATTCCCCTTTCACAGCACGAATACGAAAGCGTGCTTCAACAGGAGGAGATCGGGGTCGCCGGGTTGCATACGCTTGCGAACGCGATGGAGCCGCTCGATTTCTACGGGGAGTCTATCTTGGAATTGCGCGGCTGGCTGGCCGGGCGCGGCGCACCGGCGCCCGCATCCCTCCCCGCGCAATTCGCTACGCTCAATTCAATCGGATGCCGCGTATTTTCGTCTGAAACGGGGCCGACATTCAGCCTTCTATGCCTGGAAAAGGACGGTGAACTCGTCCACCTCTTTGTGACCGAGGAGGCCACAGGTGCCGCGCTCGCGATCGCTGACCGGACATGGCTCACCCACGACGACTGGAATGCCTACTGCTGGAGTGACAACGAGCACACGTACGTCCTGATGAGCCGCGCGCCGCGGGAACAACTCGAAACACTGGTGATTTGACACAGTCGTTTCGGCGACGACGCCTTCTACGCTCTGATCGTAAGCATCCGTGCTCCGCATTCCTTCTCCGGTCCCTGATGGGCCGTTGCCGAGATGCACCGGGCGGGCAATGGGTCCAGCAACTGAACTCCTCATGCATCCGCGGTATCCATGGCTCACGTCGCTGTCTTCAAGCATCGATCGCCTCGACATATCCCGCCGCGACGGCCCGTCGGTAAGCCGCCAGATCGTCAACATCCTCCCGTTCCTCGAGCCAGGCAAGGCGGTGTCCGCCGGCATGCGCCCGTCCTGCGGTGCGTCGCGCCACCTCCGGGCCGCTCCATGGTATGTCTTCGAAGACCAGAGTCGGGTCGACGTGTTTTCTCAGCCCCAACAGATAGTACCCCCCATCCATGGCGGGACCGATCACGACGTCCGCTTCGTTGTCGAGAAGTGTGGCGGCAGACCCGAGAGCCACAGCATCCAAAGACGGGCAATCGCCACCGATCAGGAGAACCGCGGGGTGGCCGCGGAGAAATGCACCATCGGTCGCCCGGTGCAACCGGAATCCGAGGTCCCCTCCCGGTTGCGTGTGATATTCAAACTCCGATCCAAGCCACGCCTCAAACGTAGGCCGGGCGGACTCCGGAGTGAAGTGGATTTCAACCGGCCACTGCAGAGGCAGCGCCGCGATCTGGCGTTCGACGAGTTGACGGTAGACCCTGCAAGCGGCTTCCACTCCCACGTCCCGCGCAAGCCGAGTCTTCACCACTCCGGGCACCGGTGCCTTCAGGAACACCAGAACCGCCGGTGTCTGCGATGATGGGGTCATAAGATGCGAGCCGAGGCCATCGATCAAAATCAATCCGAGTCAATCGCTTGTGCGACCGCAGACGAGATACCGTACGGTCAACATGCAATCGGAAAGCGTACGCCGGAGGGCGCCTTGTTCGGCAAAACGCCGTCCGGAGGAGATCGCAGGCGGAGTCACAAGCACGGTTCGTCCCACACGGGACAGTCGGCGGCTGAACTCAAAATCTTCAAAGCACGGCTGCTCCGGGAATCCACCCGCACACTCGAATCCGCTTCGCGTCGCAAAGATCGCCTGATCTCCGAGGAACACCCCGAACCATCGTCCCCGCCAATCGGCAAGCCGGCAGGTCGCGCGTAGGATCCGGGAAGGATGATCGAACCGGCGGGCGAATGCCCCTCCTACCGCTCCGGCGGACACCGCGGTGATGATGCGTTCGCGCGCGCCCGGGGGGAGCTGCGTATCGGCGTGGAGGAAGAGGATAACCTCGCCCTCACATGCCGCCGCTCCGGCGTTCATCTGGGCCGCCCGCGATGGACGGCTCATCTCCAGCACCCGCACCCCGCGGCCGACGGCGACCGCGACCGATTCATCGCTGCTGCCGCCATCTACCACACAGATCGAACCGGCCGGCCAGTCCTGCAGAAGAACCGGAAGCAACCGGGCCAATAACACTGCGTCGTTCCAGATGGGAACCACGACGCTGAGGTTGATTCCATGGGAGGTCGGCTCCATTCCATTACGACGAGCGACAAGGGCTCAAATTTCACGCTCCGACCACGGGCCTCCTCGACGCGGGTGATTTGCGAAGCAAGGCCGAAATCCCATACGATCAAACCAACAATGCATGCCTAGCTGCCGGCTCAAACCCGGTTTTGGTCATGGCCTGGGATTGGACACCCATTTGGATTCACACGCATGCCACATGCGGAAGGTGGCTCCGCCGGGCTGCTCCGGAACGGACGCACGAAACTGGCGCCACATTTGCTCCACAAACTGGTCCGCCGGCATGTCGAATAGTCCACCTTCCTGTGACGGCCGCGAACGATCACCGCGGCCATCGGCATAGATGTCCTCCTCGCGCATCCAGTCCTCGACGTTTCCGAAAAATGCATCGTGATCCCAGATCGACTTCGCCTCCATGAGCAACGCCGCAAGGGCCTGCCCCGGCCACGCGACGTTAGTGCAGCAAAGCCGGTAGCTCTCAGAGACCGACGCCCCGGATCGGGCGCCCAGGGAACCGTCGAAATCGTGCTCGGGCCATTGATCCGGATCGAGGTGCATATACGGCTCCCGGCAACCGTGATGGGTCACCATCTGCCAGAGGGCCTCCTGACCGGCCCAACCATCCCCCCAATACGTCTGGGTGTCCTCATGGAAGATCGCGGTCTCCGGCATCTCGAAGAAGTAGGCGTCGTCGAGCATCAACCCCGCGAAAAGAATCGGCCACTTCCGGCCGCTCGTGTGCCCGCCCCCCTCGTTCCAGTTTCCACCGACCTCGGCGATCCCCCGCAGATCGATTCCCAGCTGCACCATCCGGATCAGCAGATCGTGCTTTTGCTCCCGGGGCACATCGAGGTGCAACATCAGCGATGCCGCACCGACGATTCGGGCGTTCTCCCGACCATAAGAGGGCATGTTCTCCGTCGGCAAAAGCAGCTGGCCGAGCCACGATCCGTTGAGGTGATCGATCCATGGACGCTCGAAGTAACGCTCGAATTCCTCCCAATCGGGGACGGATACGGCACTGGGATCGGGATCGAGAGAGTGGAGCCGATCCCACTGCAGATCGCCCGCACGGAAAATGCGCTTCTCGGAGCCGACATAGGTCGGCCGAAACGCATCCTCGGGGGGCGGTTCGGAGAGGCACGTCAGCACGGCCGCGGTCTTCATCACCCGCGGAGACTGTTTCTCGCTCTCCCACATCAAGGCGTGATGCATCACCTGATTCGGAAGCTCGTCGGAATGGCTGATCGAGGAGATCAATGACCGGTGCGCCTCCAGGGAATACGGCACCTCCAGTGCCCCCTCCCGACGGAAATTGCTGTTGCGCGAATCGTACCCCTGGGCTGACCCAGGAGTCATGACCACCATCGATCCGTGGCGCCAGTCGTTGTTATCGCGCAGGCTGGTGTCGCCCCACTGGTTTAAGCGGATCTGGTCGGCGATCGATTCGCCCTCCGGTGCGGGCCCCGGTCGAGGGGTGATGTCCACGATCTCCACAGGCCCGACGACCCACCAGTCGCCGTTGACGAACTGGCCGACCGGGTATTCGCGATCGAACACCCACGTGATCCCGTGCTGCGTGATCGACGAGGCCTTCGAGATATCCTCGGGTTCAGCGTACAACATGCTTGAAACGATGAGCGCGACGGTGAGTAGAGCAGCCAGACGGGAGCTGCGTTTCCCACACGATGTACCCCGAAGATGCTGAGAATGGAGAGGTGAGATCCACGACATTGTTTTCTTGTTGAATGAAGGCTGATCGCCCGGAGTAGAAACGGCCGTTGCCGGAACAGTCCGGAAAACCGCCGATTCAGTGAAGAGAGCGAGTGAACCAATCACTCGACCGATCTGTCAACTGGATTGGAGTGCTCTGAATTCTTTAAGGAATGGCTCCCCCTCAATCCCTCTCAGAGATCCGGGGCGGTATCGGACGGCCGTGCGGGTCGATATGAGGCGAGTCCGTGTGCGCGTTGAGAGCGGCCTGGAGTTCGTGGTCCGTGGAATGCTCCAACCGCTCGGCGGAAAAGTGAACGTGGTCCGGCCGAAGCCTGGTGTAGCGCAACAGATACGTCTCCCACAACCGGTGTGAACGAACCAGATTGCGAGCGCGATCCCTGCCTCGATCGGTCAGTATCAGCCGGCCTCCCTCCCGGTCGACAAGCCCGCGGTGGACGAGGTGGCCGACAAGCAATCGGCGGCGCGGTGTTGCCAGTTGCATCGCCGCATCGAGATGTGCGGGGACGACAGATCGCTGTTCCCCGACGGCGAGTTCCTCGATGCGATAGAGCATCGCGAGCACATCTTCCGCGGCGATCCGCATCGACAAAGAGACATGGTGAACAAGCTTGCTGATGACGCCGTGCCGCGGTCCCAGGAGCACCGCCAGAACAAACAGGAAGCCGGCCGCGACGGCAATCATCCCGGCGGTACCTACGCTGCCGTAACCGAACAGCGCCGGACCCGCGATGGCGCTCACATGGCCCAGCAGCGCGGACACTGCTGCGATTACCAGACTCAACGCGATCATGATCGAGAGCCGATCGGTAAGCATATACGCGGCGGCCGGCGGTACGATCAGAACGGCAACAACGAGGATGTTCCCCACCGCTTCAAATGATGCAACGGCTGTCACCGCCACCAGGGTCATGAGCAGGTAGTGCATCAGCCCGGCGTTGATTCCCATCGTCGTCGCGAGCTCCGGGTCGAACGAACTGATTTTCAGCTCCTTGTAGAAGATCGCCACAAATGCGATGTTCACCAGGAGCACGACCCCGAGCGTCACCGCAACCCGGGGCACAACGAAGCCGGCAACCTCCACGGTGTCCAGCGGCGTGAACTCCATCGCCCCGTAGAGCACGCACCCGGGATCGAGATCGACATAATCGGCCGCCCGAACAATCAACACCAGGCCGATCGCGAACAGTGTCGTGAAGACCACGCCCATCGACGCCCCCTCGTCCACTTTTCCGAACCCGCGAATCCACTCGGTGAACAGCGCCGTCAACACCCCTACGATTGCCGCGCCAAGGAACATCGGGACACTCGTTCGGCTCTCGGTCAGCAGAAACGCCACAGCCAACCCGGGCAGCACGGCGTGGCTGATCGCGTCGCCCATCATACTCATCTTCCGGAGAACCAGGAAGTTGCCCAGCAGCGCACAAGCCGTTGCACACAGGATGCCGACCCCGACGATCCAGCCATCCAGATACCAGTCCCAGCTCTGTAGTGATTCGATCATCGTCAACGGCACGAGGCAACGGGGCGGCTGAGCAGGCCTTCAAGCTCTGCAATCATATCCGCGTCGAGCACGTGCTCGATCATGTCCGCATCACGGTCGACGTGGCTCGGGGCGATGTCGGCGTAGGTTATCAGGTACATCTCCCACATCCTGTGATTGCGAACGATTCTGGCGGCATCGGCTCGGCCCAGGTCGGTGAGCGCAATGCCTCCGTCGTTCAGCTCGACCTGTCCGGCCCGCTGCGCGCCTCTGGCCAGCTTGCGCACACGACGCAGGCTCCAGGAGCGCTTGGTCAGAAGCTCATCGAATGCGATCCAACGGGGCGTATGCTCCTCGAGGCCGCCCTTTGATTCCAGCAATTCGTAGGCAGCACGGAGAAGATGCTGGCGGCCGATTCTTCGCTGCAGAATCCGCCGCCGCACGTAGCGGGGGAGCAACCCCCGGGCCGGCCCGAAAAACATGCTGAATGCGAAAACCACGGCAGTGACGATAACAATAATCGCTCCCGACGGAAGCTTCGCGAAAACCGCGCTGATCCCGGCTCCAACCATCGCGCTGGCGGCCCCCAACCCTCCGGCAAGGAGCGTCATAGGGAGCATGCGGTCGAACCAGAACCGTGCCGCTGCGGCGGGGATGATCAACATCGCGATGATCAGCACGAGTCCGACCGCCTGCAGGCCGATCACCGTAACAACCACCACCAGAGCCATCATGACGATGTCCAGCCCGAGCACGGGCCATCCCTGTACCGCGGAATAGGCGGGGTCGAAGCAGAGCAGCATAAACTCCTTAAAGAGAAGCCCGCAGACCAGGATCACCAGGATCCCGCCAATTCCGATGAGTACCACATCACCGGGTACCATCGATGCGGCTTTTCCATAGATAAATGTTTCCAGGCCGGCGGCCGACCCGGTACCAAGCTGCTGGATCACCCCGAGCACGGCGATCCCAGCGCCGAAGAAGACGCTGAGCACGACTCCCAGGCACGCATCCTCCTTCAGACGGGTGTACCGGCGCAGGAACAGGAGCACCGCCACCCCCACGACACCAGTCGCCGCAGCGCCGACAAGCAGGAGGAGGAGCGATTTTGTCGTTATTCCGGTTGCGGTCGCGACGAGAAATGCCAGGCCGATGCCGGGAAGCGTGGCGTGACTGAGCGCGTCGCCCATGAGCGCGCGCTTGCGAAGCAACGTAAAACTGCCGATCACGCCGGAGGCCAGACCGAGCATCGTCACTCCGAGAACCACGACGCGCGTGTTGTGGTCGCGCAGGCTAAGCGCCCGCACCCATTGCTCACGCGAGGGCCACTCGGCCGCGCTTCCGGAAAGCGTCCCGTCCGCACTCTCGGGCCGGATCTCGGGCCCGTGTGCGTGGAGAGAACCACTCGTCCAAAGCGCCCCGAGGACCAGCAGAACAACCGCCGCAATCGCAACGGCGCTGAATCGCGCACCCGTCATGATCGCGCCTGCACCCGCCTCATGGCTTCGGCGGCATCGGCGAGCAGCGTGAGTTTGCCGCCGTAGGTCTTCCGGAGGTTGTCCTCCGTGAACACCGCACTGGTCGGACCGTGCGCAATGATCCGCATGTTCATCAGAACCACATAGTCGAAGTAGTCCTCAACGCTCTGGAGGTCATGATGGATGACCAGAGCCGTCTTGCCATCCGCCTTCAGATCCTTGAGGATTTTGACAATCGCTTTCTCGGTCGCGGCGTCGACCGCGGCGAACGGTTCGTCCATCAAATACAGATCGGCGTCCTGCACGAGTGCGCGGGCAAGGAACGTACGCTGCTGCTGCCCTCCGGAAAGCTGGCTGATCTGTCGATCGGCCAGATCGGCGATCCCGACACGATCGAGCGCTTCCCGGGCCGCTTCGCGATGCTTCTTCGTCACCGGAACGCACCATCCGATCCGCCGGTACCGCCCCATAGCCACGACGTCCAGCGCGGTGACCGGAAAGTCCCAGTCAACGCTCTCCCGTTGTGGTACATACGCAACGCGTTTTCGGTTCTTGCGATACGGCAGACCGTACACACGCACCCGGCCCGAGGCTTTCGGCACAAGGTCCATGGCGGCCTTGATCAACGTGCTCTTACCCGCGCCGTTCGGTCCGATGACACCGATCAGACTCCTCTCGGGAAGGTCAAGGTCAACGTCCCAGAGAACCGGTTTGCGATGATAAGCGACGGTCATGTCGTGGATCGACAGGGGGGCGTCCGGCGAGTGCTCCTTGCCCGCCGGATGATGCGCAGGCGAGACGGCGCTCTGACGCGGTCCGTTCTGCAATGCGGTTGGGTTACTCATGGGGCCGGCTCAGCTTGCCCTGCATCCCGCGCGCGGGGGCTTCACCGCCAAGAGCCCGGGCTACGGTCGTGATATTGTGGTCGATCATGCCGATATAAGTACCTTCGTAGGTGCCTTTCGAACCCATAGCGTCGGAAAACAGCTCTCCCCCGATACGGACTTCGTGTCCGCGCGACCGAGCGCCGTTGACCAGCGACTCGATGCTCTTCTGCGGCACGCTGGTCTCGCCGAACACCGCCTTGATACGCTTGTCGACGAGCATGTCCACGAGCTCGTTCACCCGGGCCAATCCAGCCTCGGAATCGGTCGATAGACCCTGAACCCCGTGCACCTCCAAGTCGAACGCGCGCCCGAAGTAGTTGAACGCATCATGGGAGGTGATCATAACCCGGCTATCCTCCGGGATGCTCCCCAAAACCTTCTCGCCGTACGTGTGCAACGCGTCGAGTCGCTGTTTGTATTGCGCGGCGTTCCGTTCGTACAGCCCGGCGTTCGAGGGATCGAACTCCGACAGCCGATTGACGACCGCATCCACGCACCGGCTCCACGAGCGAGGATCCATCCATACGTGTGGATCATACAGCCCGGCGTATTCCTCAGGCTCGAGCAGGAATTGCTCATCAATGGCTTCGGTCACCGCCAGAACCGGTTTGCGCCCGGCAACGCGCACCAGAGCATCCGTCATCTTGCCCTCCAGAAGCAGGCCGGAATAAAAGATGATGTCGGCCCGCATCATCAGGGCGACGTCGTCGCGGCTTGCCGCGTACAGGTGCGGGTCCACACCGGCACCCATAATGACCGAAACCTCGGCCTTGTCACCGACTACGTTCCGAACGATGTCCCCCACCATGCCGGTCGTAGCGACGGCATGATAGGGGTAGTCCCGCGCCTCCGAAGCAGCGCCGGACGCGGATTCCCCCGCACCCGAACCCGAATCGCCGCTACAGGCGACCATCAAGGCAGCCACCCCCAGCAGCATCAGGGTCATGCCCAATCCGGATCTTCCGGATTCTTTGTTTTGAAAGTAACTTATTTTCATTTTTTCTATTCAAAGCTTGAGCTTTGGTTTGTGATTAGCATTCGGCGACCATTCTGTCAAATCGAGAGTTGCCCCGCGCCGTTCAAACTCCCCCCGAGGCGTTTCAAAACGCCAGTTCAGCCCGGAGGGTTCCCACCCACGCATCGGGAAGTTCTTGCCCCCCGGGATTCGCAATAAACTGCAGGTCGGGTTTGAACCCAAACCACGGCGTGATCTGTGCCTTGTAGAAGACCTCAATCGCGAGTTCTCCCGCTTCAATGAAGGCCGATCCCGGTTTATCGGAAAAGTGCACGTAACTCGCCATCACCCCCGCAACGTCAGCGTCACGCCGGGGAAACGGACCGGTCCACTGAGCTCCCATTCCAACATGGTGCTCGACTTCGCTCACCCGCGGGTCGGCCCAGCCATACTGAGCAAACATCCCCACCTCCCGCGCGTCGTCCGGGTCGCTCGGATTGTGCCGGTAAAGCACCTGATCGAAGACGATATAATAGCCCGATGCACTCCCTTCCCGTCCGCCGTCAAAACGCTCGAATGTACCGGTGTGCCGCCAGACGCCCGCTCCGACGCGACCCGGACGCCAATCCTCTCCGTACGTCATCCCGGCTTCAGCGATCAGGAAGAGGTCGTCCGGCTCCCCAAAGAACGTGCTCGGACCGCGCCGTCCGGTTGCAATTCCCTCCTGCAACGCCCCGTCATACAATCCAAACGCAGCGTACATCGTGTCGCTCGGAACAACGAATACATTCACGCTCGTCGCCGGATCGGGGTAACTCGGGAAACTCTGGATCGTCGGAGAGAATCCAGGCGACGAGTGAATGAACTCGCCGCCATGCTCCACGTAGGCAAATTCTTCGTTGGCGTCCACTTTTCCAACCTTGATCCGCAGCCGGCCATCCAACAACTCCTGCTCATAGAACCACTCGTAGATCGCGGTGAAATTCGCTTCGTCGATGTTCGAATACACCTGGAAATCGCCGACCGATTCCGATCCATCCCGGCCGTTCTGATTGACGAAGCGGATCAACAACATGCCGCCCCTCAAACCAACCAAAGGCTCAGTCTCGAGCGACAGGCCCGCCTCAAAAAGAGTTCGGAAGACGGACCCTCCGGGATCCGCCCCTCCGTCGAATACCCGGGAATAGTCTGCGGTCACTTGACCCTCAACCCGGACCCCCTTCCCGGAGACCTTCGAGCGGACTCCGCCCGGATCCCCAAGCAGGAATCCCCGCTCCCGTAAACCGCCTGCATACGCCTCCCCCGTACCGGCGGATTGCAGCTCGACCCGCACGAGCACCCAGCCGCCCCACAGCAGAATCGACAAACCAATCAAAGAAATCAGCGTGTTTCTCATACTCCAATTATCTATTTTGAATATTCGAATTATTCATCGGCTTGATCTATGATGACGAGTCGGTGCCTGTCAAGCGACATTCATGGGGAATGCATCCCCCGTTGCGATCCTCACGCGATTCGCTGAAGAAATCAGGAAACATCCGGCGCGGTCATGCGCTTTGAAGTTGACCCCTTGGCCCGATACCGATCAATCTTCACGCTTCGCACAAGACAACGCTCCCGTAGTGTAATGGATAGCACGCGGCCCTCCGGAGGCTGAAATCGGGGTTCGAATCCCTGCGGGAGCGCCATATTCCTGTCACGCGCCTCAGTGTTGCGAGGATCCTCGCCTCTCCGCGTGATCAATACTTAAAATCCCTGTAAGGGTGCAATCCAATCCCATTTTTCAGCAAATCTTGCCCGAGGTGTTGACACACCGACAGATTATGGTCTTATCCGAAGACTTTTCGATCCTTTCGACTTTTGCCCGGTAGCTCAGTGGTAGAGTCCCGCGAAGCGGGATTAACCACTTTGCCACTGGATAACCCAGTTCTTTCATTTTTGC
>SLNJ01000101.1 GCA_007133065.1 Opitutales bacterium | reverse complement strand
GCGGGTACCGAGGGCGCTCCGCCGGAAGGTGAGTCAGGCTTTCAGCCTGATTCATATGGGTGAAATGGGTCCTGGGGCGTTGCCCCAGGCTACGGTGATTGAGCGCTTTCAGCGCGGGGGGGGGTTGAACGAATGGGCGTTGCCCGAGGCTTCGGTGTTGCCGGGCCTTCAGCCCGAACGGAATGCGCGTCAGATCTGCGGCCTCCGGCTTCCCTCGTCCGCTGACCGAAGCGAATCCGGATCTTCCGCCCTCCGCTGAGCGACGCGAAGTCCCGGTGAGCGAAGCGAATCGGGATCCGACCGCCTTCCGCCGCCGAGCGAAGTCCCGGTGAGCGAAGCGAATCGGGATCCGACCGTCCGACTGTCTCCCGTCTTCTGCCGCTCTGCCGTCGCGCGCCCTGGACTCGCTCGAAACTGAGATTGTTTGCACGTGACAAGTGCGGATTCTGGTGCTTAGATACGCACGCCGGTGGCCTAACATGCGCACCGGTTCACCTAGTAACAAACCACCGTCTTCATATGAACCAGAATATCCCGGAAAAGTGGAAATCCCTTTACGATGCCGTGCTCGAGGGGAATGCGGCCGCGGCCACGGCGGCCGTCGACGCCGCGATTGAAGCGAATGAATCGCCCCAAACCCTCGTAGACGAGTACATGATTCCCGCGATGGACGACGTCGGCGAGAAGTTCGAGCAGAACGAGTATTTCGTGCCGGAGCTTCTGATCTCGGCGCGTGCGATGAAAGCGGCGCTGACCAAGATTCAGCCGCTCCTCACCGCTTCGGGCTCGCAGCCGAAGGGCCGCGTGGCGCTGGGAACCGTCAAGGGGGACCTGCACGATATCGGCAAGAACCTGGTCGCCGCGATGCTCGAAGGCGGCGGTTTCGAGGTGATCGACCTCGGGGTCGACGTCGACCCGGACAAGTTTATTGATACGGCGCGCGCCTCCAAGGTCGATATCATCGCGATGTCCGCCCTGCTGACGACGACGATGCCATCGATGAAAACCACGATCGAAGCCCTGAAAGCGGCCGGCGTGCGCGATGGCCTGAAGATCATGATCGGCGGTGCGCCGATCACCCAGGAATTCGCCGACGAGATCGGCGCCGATGCGTACGGCGACAACGCCAGCACCGCCGTCTCGATCGCCCGGTCCCTGGTCGCCTCGTAACACGGAACGCAACAGGCCGATGCCGCGCTCCCTGGCCGTCCACTCGTTGGACCAGTTTCTGTTCGGCCGTGCGCCCCACCCGGTTCGGTGCGGGCACGGTCTTGTCATCGGCGCCGGAAGCGTGGTGCCGGAGATCAACTTCACGCTTCCGACGATCGACGTGAACGCCGATTCGTGGGCCGAGGTCTGCCGTCAGTACGGGCAGATGATGGACACGGTCCTGGCGCGGGCGGTCCACCTGTCGGTTCCCGCTCTGCTGGTGGAGTTCGAGACGGTCCCTCCGATGACGCACAACCCGGACTGGGGGTTCGAGATCACGGGGATCCTGGCGGAGCGCTGCTTGCGGGCGCACGAAAAGCACGGAATCGCAGTCGCGCTGCGGGTCACTCCCAACGACACGCGGGAGTTCAACCGGCCGCCGCTCCTGCGCCGGGGCGAGCACTGGGAGCAGATGCTCCGTTTCTTTGAGGGAGCCGGGAAGGCCGGCGCCGATCTGCTCGCGATCGAATCGACCGGGGGAAAGGAGGTCTGCGACGACGCGCTGGTCAACGCCGACCTGCGCCAGGTTGTATTCGCGCTCGGGGTACTCGGGGCGCGCGACATGCGGTTTCTCTGGGAGCACATCGTATCGCGCTGCCGGGCCGGCGGGGTGGTGCCTTCGGGCGACACCGCGTGCGGATTCGCCAACACGGCGATGACGCTCGCCGACAAGGGGATGATTCCGAAAGTCTTTGCGGCCATGGTCCGGGTCATCTCGGTTCCGCGGAGCCTCGTCGCCTACGAAGCGGGCGCGATCGGGCCGAGCAAGGATTGCGCGTACGAGGGTCCGTACATGAAAGCGATCGCGGGCGTCCCCATCTCCATGGAGGGCAGAACGGCGTCGTGCGCCCACTTCAGTCCCCTCGGCAACATTGCGCAGGCCGTCTGCGACTGCTGGTCGAACGAATCGGTGGCGAACGTCCGGCTCCTGAGCGGGTACGCCCCGGAGGTATCGATGGAGCAACTCGCCTACGACTGCCGGTTGACGAACACCGCCCTGGCGGACTCCGACGCCGGCGCGCGGACGCTGCGGGACTGGCTGGCGGTCTCCGACGCCGTGCACGATCCGCAGGCGTATGTCCTGCGCCCGGATGTGGTCCTGGAAATCGCCGGCGACCTCATGGAGGCCGACACGCCGTACGAACGCACCCGCCGGGCCGCGCGTAAGACGTGGAGCGTCCTGCGCGATGCCGCGGCGGACGGAACCCTGCGGCTCGACTCGCGTGAAACGCGCTGGCTGGAGCGCCTTGGGCCGGCCGCGGACGCCCTCCCCGACTCTGAATCGGAGCTTTTCGAGTCGATCCTTTCGGAGCTGCCCGAAGGGAGCTTTCTTCCTGCGGAATATGGTCTGTAATGCCTTCCAAACCCGCACAGATTCATCTCCACCCGGTCGCCAAGACCGTCGCAGCGGCGCCGGGCACCCCGCTGGCGGATGTGTTGTTCCCGGAGGGGGTTGAGTTTCCCTGTGGCGGCCGGGGCCGGTGCCGCGGCTGCCGGGTCCGGGTGCTCGCCGGAACCATGGAGCCCGGGGAGGCGGAGCAGCGGCTGCTCTCGGAAAAGGAGATCGCCGACGGCTGGCGGCTGGCGTGCCGCCACCAGGTGGAGGGGAACGTGAGCCTCGCGATCGCGCAGTGGGAATCCCCGATATTGGCCGATAATTCGACGTACGCGTTCGAGCGGGTCGAGGGGCTGGGGGTTGCGGTGGATATCGGGACCACGACGGTGGTGGCGCAACTCGTCGATCTGCGCAACGGCAGCGTCCTCGCCGTGCGCGCGGAACTCAACCGCCAAGCCCGCCACGGATCCGATCTGATGAGCCGGATCGGTGCTTCGGTGACCGACGCGGGAGGGAGCGCGCTCACCGGCGCGATCCGGCGGCAGGTTGCGCGGATGATCGGCGAACTGATGCGCGCGGTCGTCGAACGCGATCTCCCGCCGGTGCGAGGGGTTGTGCTCGTTGGAAACACCGCGATGCACCACTTGTTCGGCGGTCTGGACGCCGAACCGCTCTCGCGCTACCCGTTCGAGCCCGAGCGTTCCGACGCGCTCCGGTGGACTGCCTCGGAACTGCGTTGGACCGGTCTTCCGGAGGCGTGTCCCGTCACATTTCTCCCGTGCATCGGCGGGTTCGTCGGAAGCGACGTGCTGGCCGGACTGCTCGCGGTCGGCTTCGACCATCGCACGTCTCCCGCCGCCTTCCTCGACCTCGGCACGAACGGGGAGATCGTCGCCGGCAACGGGGACCGGATCCTGTGCGCCTCCACGGCGGCCGGGCCGGCGTTCGAGGGAGCGCGCATCTCGATGGGGATGCGCGCCGCGACGGGCGCGATCACAGCGGTGCATCAATTGAACGGCAAGTGGGAGTGCCGGGTTCTGGGCGGCGGCGAAGCGCGCGGCATTTGCGGGAGCGGACTGGTCTCTGCGGTCGCCACGGGACTCGACCTTGGGACGATCCTGGCGAGCGGTCGACTCGCCCGTGGCGATACCTGGATGATTCAGGAGCCGGTGAGCCTCCATCAATGCGACGTGCGGGAGCTGCAGCTGGCGAAGGGGGCGGTCGCGGCCGGAATCGAGCTGCTGCTCTCGGCCCTCGAGATTCCATGCTCCGAAATTGAAACCGCCTTTCTCGCCGGCGCGTTCGGCAACTATGTTTCGCTCGAGTCCGCCCTGCGGATCGGGCTCTTCCCCTTTGCCGGAGAGCGGGTGACGCCCGCTGGGAACACCGCCCTGCTCGGCGCGAAAATCGCGCTCCACGCCCCCGACCCGGTCGCGCTCTGCAACGCGTTCCGGAAACGAATCACCCACGTCTCCCTCCACGCCGACCCCGACTTCCAGGAAGCCTACGTCTCCGCCATGCGCTTTCCGGATCCGGCGCGGGTCGGCGCGTAGCACCTCAGGTATGGAAAGCATTCTCGAAACGCACAGGACCCTCGGGATCACGCGGACCATGGGCGTTCGCCGGGAGGAGTACGTCGATTTCATGACCTTCCAGGAGAACCGGCGGCCGCTTTTCACCGAGATCTTCGGTCCACTGCTCGGGTTGCGCGAGGAGTGGGCGCGCCAGGGCGCGACACCCCGGGAGCAGGACTTCTCCGCATTTCGCTTTCGCGGTCCCCTGTTCGGCGGCATTCCCGTCAACACCGCGTGGATCGGCGGTGTGCCGGAGACGATCCTGGAGTCCACACCGGACTACACCATTGCACGCGACCGGATGGGGCGGACGATGAAACTCTCGCGCAAAGCCTCCACGCTGCCGATTCCCATCGACCACCCGGTTCGGGACTGGGACGACTGGCTGCGGATCAAGGAGCACTACGCGTTCTGCGAGGAGCGCTTCGGGCAGGAGTGGGAGGCAAAGGCCCGCGCCATGCGGGACGAGGGACGCGTGATCGTCGCGAACATTCCCGGCGGGTTTGACGAGCCGCGGCAGCTCATGGGCGAGGAACAGCTCTGCCTGAGCTTCCACACGCAGCCGGACCTGATCCACGACATGCTCGACACCATCGGGGGGACGGCGGAGCAGGTCCTGGAGCGCGTGACGCGCACGATTGCGATCGACCAGTTGAACATCCATGAAGACATGGCCGGCAAGGGCGGTCCCCTGATCGGCCCGCGGCACGTCCGCGCTTTCATCCTCCCCTACTACACGCGCATCCGGAACCTGCTCGACTCCCGCGGCACCCGCCTCTTCTTCCAGGACTCCGACGGCGACATGTCGCCTTTGATTCCCGCTTTTCTCGAAGGCGGGCTCAACATCATGGGGCCCATGGAACCGGTTGGCGGCAACGATATCGTCACGCTCCGCCGGCAATACGGAACCCGGCTCGCGTTCACCGGCGGAATCGACAAACATGTGCTGCGGCGCGACCAGGCCGCGATCACGGCCGAGCTCGAGTATCGGATCCCCCCGATGGTGCGCACCGGCGGCGCCGTGCTCGGGATCGACCACCGCATCCCGAACGGCACCCCGCTCGAAAACTACCGGTTCTACATCAACAAAGCCTGGGAGATCATGGACCGAGAGTCCGCAACGCGACCGTAACCGGCGCGCAAGCACCATCCATCCGTTCGGACGGAAGAGGGTCGGATCCCGATTCGCTTCGCTCACCGGGACTTCGCTTCGCTCGGCGGCGGAAGACAGTCAGATCCCGATTCGCTTCGCTCACCGGGACTTCGCTTCGCTCAGCGGAGGGCGGAAGACGGTCGGACTGCTAAACGGGGGATCCGGAGGTTGTACACCCGATTGCAACACGGACAGGCGAGGACGCTGTCCCTCCAGGATTGCGTGCGTACCGACCACCTCTGGAGGGTCGAATTGACCAGGCGAGACCTCCGGCTCGGAGAGGCGCGCTGTTGCGGGCGCTGGCGCTGACGCGCTGTTGCGGGCGCTGCCGCGCTGTTGCGGGCGCTGCGCGCTGTTGCGGGCGCTGCGCGCCGTTGCGGGCGCTGCGCGCTGTTGCGGGCGCTGCCTCCGGCTCGTAGAGCCGAGGTGAAGGATCGAATTGACCAAGGCGAGACCTACGGCTCGGAGAGGCGCGCCGTTGCGGGCGCTGCGCGCTGTTGCGGGCGCGGGGCGCCGTTGCGGGCGCTGCGCGCCGTTGCGGGCGCTGACGCGCCGTTGCGGGCGGGCTACCTGCGTCGAATATCCCACGTTCATCGGGATCCAAATCGCTATCGCTATCGGGATCGTTTCCTCCAAGCTCCAAGCTCCGCGCTCTGCCTTCCGAAGGGGTTCAGGGGTTCATGTCCGGTCCGCCCTCCGTCTTCCCTCCTCATCCGTCCTCGTTTTCCCGATCTTCCAAAAAAGCGAGCGCCTTCGCGTAACTGCGCCGATCGAGAAAGTGGCGCAGCCGCGGATGCAATGTCGGGGCGTTGGACACCCGCAGGCGGTCAACGCGCTGCAGGGCGCCCCGCCACCGCTGCGATCCGGCCTCGCCGGAACCCTCGACCAGCAGGTGCAAATCCCGCTCCAATGCTTCTCGCCAACTCATACCGGTTCCCATCTTACCCGCGAGGGTGCCTGTATTCGTCCGCTGCGACAAAACAAAAAACGTCACCGGACCGGTCGATTCCGCGGAGCGGCAGACGGCGCGCATTCGGCCTGGAGCGCCGCAACAACCGGCGGGTGCCAATACCCCGTTCAATCTCCTGGTCCGGGTGCCATCGGCATTCCACGGCATTCGGACGATCGGGGGATTTGCTTGTCAATTCAGCACAATCGTTTACGTTGCAGTAGCATAGACGGACCCACCCGCACGATTCGATCGTGCCGGGTTCGAGCGTTATTTCAACTGGACGATCGATCATTCAATGAAGAACTTACGATTCGCGACTCGATGGAACGCGGATATTCTCGACGAGTACTATGAGAAGTGGCTCCACGACGCCGAGGACCTCGATCCGGCGTGGGAGGCTTTCTTTGAGGGTTTTGCATTGGGGCAGAACGGCGGGAACGGGGTCGCCGCTCCCGCCATGGACGGCCGGGCGGGGCTCCCTGAAGCCCCGGCCGATGTCGTCGAGTTCGCAAAGAAGCAGGCCCGCTTCACCGGCGCGATCTACGCTTTCCGTTCGATCGGTCACACGCAGGCCACCTACAACCCCCTCTACAAGAAACCGCCGCAGAACCCGCGCTTGAGCCTCGATCGCCTCGGCTTCACCGAATCCGACCTCGACTTCGTGTTCGAAACCGGAAACTACCAGGGTGGCGACCGGATGTCCGTGCGCGATCTGCTCAATCATCTGCACGAAACATACTGTGGATCGATCGGAGTGGAGTATCTTCACATCCAGGAGACGCCCCAGCGCCGCTGGCTGCAATCCCGGATGGAGCCGGCCCGCAACCGGCCCGATTTTTCCAGGGAGAAGAAGCTTCGGATCCTGGACAAGCTCTTCCAAGCCGAAACTTTTGAAAAATTCCTGCACACGCGGTTTGTCGGACAGAAGCGTTTCGGCCTGGAAGGGGGCGAGACGCTGATCGCTGCGCTGGACGCCCTGGTCGAGATGGGACCGGGGATGGGGTTCGAGGAGTATGTGCTCGGGATGGCGCACCGGGGACGCCTGAACGTGCTCGCCAACGTTATCGGCAAGTCCTACGAGTACATTTTCCACGAGTTCAGCGAGAACTACGTTCCCGACCTGATCCACGGCGACGGGGACGTCAAATACCACCTCGGCTACGACGGCGTCGTGCGCACTTCCGACGACCAAACGCTGATTCTCCAGCTCACCGCGAATCCCAGCCACCTTGAAGCGGTCAACCCGGTTGTCGAGGGCCGTGTCCGTGCCCGTCAACGAATCCTTCGCGATGCGGAGCGCAAGAAGGTGCTCCCGCTGCTGATCCACGGCGACGCCGCGTTCGCCGGTCAGGGGATTGTTGCGGAGGTTCTCAACTTCTCCAAGCTCAAGGGTTACACCACGGGCGGGACGGTCCACTACATCATCAACAACCAGATCGGGTTCACGACCGATCCCTCCGAAGCCCGTTCCAGTCACTACTGCACTGACGTCGCGAAGATGATCGACGCCCCGATTTTTCACGTCAACGGCGATGATCCGCTCGCGATGGTGTGGGTGACTGAGATGGCCCTGCAGTATCGGCAGCAGTTCGGCAGCGACGTGGTGATCGACATGTATTGCTATCGTCGCCACGGCCACAACGAGGCGGACGAACCCGCATTTACCCAGCCTGTACTCTACAGGCAGATCAAGGACCACCCTCTCATAAGCGAGACCTATAGAAATCAGCTGATCGAAGAGGGCGATGTCACCAACGAGGAAGTCGAGGCGTTGCGCGAGAAGCACATGACCATTCTCGACGATGCGTTCAAGCGCAACAAGGAGACCAACGCGAACGGCAAGCGTGCTCCGAGCAAACCCTTTCGCGGGAGCGGCGCTATTTTCCAACCTCCCTACTCGTTCCGACCGGTCAAGACCGCGGCGGCTTACGAGGACCTGCAGCATGTGGCCGAAACCCTCACGACGATCCCGGAGGGGTTTCAGATCAACCCGAAGATCCAACGCCAACTCGATGGTAAGCGAAAGGTCTTCAACGAGGACAACGGCATCGATTGGGCGTTCGCGGAGTCGCTGGCCTGGGGAACGCTCATGCTCGACGGGACCAGCATCCGGCTCTCCGGCCAGGACTCCGCACGCGGGACATTCTCCCAGCGCCACGCCGTGCTCTACGACGTCGAGACCCGCGAGACATTCATCCCGCTCATGCACATGACGGGTCGGGAGGGTTTGCTTTGCGTGCACAACTCGTCACTCTCCGAGGTGGGAATCCTTGGCTTCGATTACGGATACTCTCTCGACTACCCGCAGATGCTCTGCATGTGGGAAGCGCAATTCGGCGACTTTTCGAACGGCGCCCAGGTGGTGATCGACCAGTTCATCGCATCGGCCGAATCCAAGTGGCAGCGCATCAGCGGCCTCGTGATGCTGCTTCCGCACGGTTACGAGGGACAGGGACCGGAGCACTCATCCGCCCGTATGGAACGATTCCTTCAACTCTGTGCCGAGGACAATATGCAGATCTGCAACATGACCACTCCGGCACAGTATTTCCACGTTTTGCGCCGGCAGGTGAAACGCGATTTCCGCAAGCCGCTCGTGATCATGGCGCCGAAGAGCCTTCTGCGCCACAAGGAGTGCGTTTCCCCGATCAGCGCGTTCACCGAGGATGGATTCAACTGCGTGCTCGACGACCCCGATCCACCGAAGCAGGCTGAACGCGTCATCCTTTGCAGCGGCAAGATCTATTACGACCTGATCGCATACCGTCGCGACAACGGGATCTCCGACGCCGCCATCGTTCGCCTCGAGCAGATCTACCCGCTTCATAAGGATCAGCTACTCGAGATTCTCGACGGATACCAAGGCTACCAGAAGCTGGTCTGGTGCCAGGAGGAGCCCCGAAACATGGGTGCGTGGAGCCATATCGCTCCGATCCTCGAGGAACACACCGGCCGCAAACCTGCTTACGCTGGACGGCGCAGCAGTGCGAGTCCAGCCGTCGGATCACTCGCTCTCCACAAGGTCGAGCAGGAAAGCCTCGTGGAAGTCGCCCTCCTCGGGTGATTCAGCGAGCGGCAGGGCGGCGACTCCGGCTCGTAGAGAGCTACGGAAACGCTGAAACGCTGAAATGCCGGATTGCGACTTGGTGCGCTTCCAGAATTTCAGATGAAAGCGTCCTTACCCCACCAAGCATCCCGATTCACCGCCAGGCCTTTCAGCATCTCAGCTTTTCAGCGTTTCAGAAAACGCCCACGCGCTGGAAGCGGCTCGGACTGTCGGACAGTCGGACAGTCGGACGGTCGGACAGTCGGACGGTCGGACTGCTATACGGGGGCTCCGGAGGTTGTACTCCAGATTGCAAAACGGACAGGCGAGGACGCTGTCCCTCCAAACTTCAGACCTCCTGACCTACCCCCCTGCGAAAATGTCCGGTTTGTGCGTGGAAACGGGCCTGGGGCCGGGGAAAGCGAGGTTGGGCTGTGGGAGGGGCTTGACCTCGAAATGCAAGCGC
>SLNJ01000150.1 GCA_007133065.1 Opitutales bacterium | reverse complement strand
ATTCGCAACTTGCGCGCCATCACTCCAATCATCCAGGCTCGGGCGCGTTCAGTCAAATCTTATATCTGAACAGTGACCCCTTTTTCAGCCCCTTATATCTGAACAGTGACCCCTTTTTCAGCCCCCTGGTGAGGGTGTTGCCGTTGGCGTCGTATCGGTCGGAGAGGAGACGGTCGTTGTCGTCGTAGGTGTAGGTTTTGGAGGAAAGACCGGTGAGGGTGGAGTCGCGGCTGAGGCGGTTGCTGGCAAGAGCTACGCAAGAACGGATTCTCCGGCGAGGCAATGCAGGATCAGGAATCCGTGGACTGCTGCCTCCTGCTTCACGTGTCATCATCAGCCATTCGGGATTGGGAATTGTCCTCTGGGATCCACGATCCAAGGTGGCGAATAATTGGAAGTAGGCGTCTGTTTGTAAGCGGGATATGCATAGGTTCTCCCGACTCTGTTGTGATCCTGATCGCAGGTAGGGTAATTCTGTGATCGTTGATTCCGAATTTTCTAATAGAAATCCGTGCGGCATCTCTGCCTCGAAGTAGGGTTTGCCCGCGTGCCTGGAATGGAAATACGATCGACACGCTACCGTCCTTGCATCGCAGGATAAAGATGTCGCATAGCCCCAGGTTGCTCTTGAGGAGACTGCGCCGCCATTGCACAAGGATCCATGCGGCTGGCGCAAAGAACAGAAGCATAATTTCGAGCGAGATGAAACCCGCGGTTCCGGTCAAGTACGAAATCAGGATGTAGACGAGAGGGATTCCGATAAATGGGAATACCTCTCGCCAGAATGGGCTGAGTACGAATTCGAACGAATTGGATGGCATCTCGTCACCCGGATCTGAACGCTGCCGCGATTCCTGAAGAAGATCGCGCCACAGGTCATCGAGATGCGACTGATCAGATTTCCGCTCGATACGGACTCGCCTCCCGGGAAAGTGTAGAATCGTCGGTGTGTTGAAAACGCCTGGCGTGATCCACGTAAGCTCGCAACGTTGGAACTCGATAGTTGAGCGCTGATCCTTTCCGACGATGATTGTTTGATCTGTACGATCAATAATATGGAAAGCTTCCCCGGTTTGCCGATGAAGTAAATACACCATAGCGGTTATGAATGCAATTAGGAGAATATAGTCGATCATAGTCTTCTATTCGTCTGGGCACTCAGCGAAAGCACCTTGTCGTACGCCTGATGCAGCCCCGGTGGCATGCCCTTGAGCGGCAGCGAACATCGCAATAATGGTGCGACCTGAAATGGAGTGAATGATGCCCATGTTTGTAGCACCGGTCAAAAGGAATACCTGTTTCCCAATATTTACCCCTACGTGTGTGGCACCTACGGCAACAAAGGCTCCCGTGAGTCCTGATCGGAAAGAATCGAAGGCTACTCGCTTTAGATCAAGATCGTCGAGTTCGATTGAGTCGCATCGAACTGCCATTACGGTATGAGAGATTATGCCCTTCGAGGCACCGGCCACAAATCCTGCCGTGAAACCCACGATTGCATTTGTGACAGTAACCTCGGATATCGTAAATTTCCCGCTCGGGTCGACAAACATGACCGGATTGTTGTGGGCGTAGCTGTATTTGTGGAGAGACTGGGGGTCGGTCAGGAAGCCTTGGAAGGGGTCCATGGTCCAGAAGCGGCCTCGGTTGGGTTCGTAGTATCTTGCTCGGAGGTAGTAGTGGTTGAGGTCGGGGTCCCATTGTTCGCCGGTGTATTGGTAGAGGTTTCCGTTCTCGCTGAGGGCTTCGGCGGACATGGTGTGGCCGTTGTGGTTTATTAGAGAGCCGTATGCTTCGTAGTAATAGAGATCCGTTAGGGTTCCGTCAAGGTCGGCGAGGCCGCAGACTGAGTTTTGTCCGTCGAGGAGGTAATAGTGAGAGTGCCAGGATGGGCCGTCCTCGTCATCGATGAGTTGGGACTGGGAGAGGAGGGTGAGGCCGTGGGTGTAGGTTCGGACGACGACCAAGGATGAAGGATGATTTATGAAGGATGAGGGAGAGAGTTCTTCGACGACCTGGACGTATCCGGTGTGATTGTTGGTGTCGACGAGGTAGTGGATCTTGGCGCCGTTGACGGTTTTCACGATGCGGTTGCCGTCGGTGTCGTATTGGAGGTCGATAACATCACCGGTGGCTGTCGTGCGGCGGGCGAGGCGGTTTTTGAAGTCGTAGATGTCCTGGCTGCCGGCAACGGGGGGTTCGCCGCGGGTGCTGGTGAGGGTGTTGCCGTTGGCGTCGTAGTGGTCGGAGAGGAGACGGTCGTTGTCGTCGTAGGAGTAGGTTTCGGATGGGATGCCGGTGAGGGTGGAGTCGCGGCGGAGGCGGTTGCCGACGGCGTCGTAGGTGTAGTTGAGGCTGCCGTTGAATCCGTGGGGGTCGTCTGCGATGACCTCCTGTACCAGCCGGTTGAGCCGGTCGTAGGCGAAGTAACGGGTGCGTCTCGCAGACCCTGAGCCTGCCGAATGGGCGGATTCTTCGATCTGCGTGCGGTGGCCGAGGGCGTTCAGGGCGAAGGATGAAGTATGAAGGATGAGGGATGAATTTCGAATCTCCAGTTGCGTTAGCTGGTTGCGGGGGTTGTAGGTGTAGGTGTGGGTGATGCTGGGCGTGCCGGACTCGGCGCCGTGTTCGATGGAGGCCACGCTGCCGGCGGCGTTGTAAGTGTACCGGTGTTCGGCGGGCGGATGCCGGGCGCCGTGATCGTAGACGGTGTCGAGCCGGTTGAGGGGGTCGTGGGTGAAGGCGAGGGCGAGGCCGTCGGGATTGTCGCTGCTGGTGCCGGTCAGGTTGCCTGCGGCGTCGTAGGAGTAGTGCAGCGCGCCGTGCGGGGTGTCTTTCTTGACGAGGTTGCCTCGGGCGTCGTACTGGCAGGTCTCGTCGTAGAGGAGCGGTTCTCCGAAGAGCGGTCCGGCGTGGACCCGGGAGGCGGTGCGGCGTCCGGCGGCGTCGTAGGTGTAGGCGTGGCGGTAAGGGGCGTGCGGGAGGTTGAGGGAGGGGTGCGCCGGGTCGGCGGTCTCGGAGAGGAGGCGATCTCGATCGTCGTAGGTGAAGGTTGTGGTATGGCCCTCGAAGTCGGTGCGGGCGATCATGCGTCCGGCGGCGTCGTACTCCATGAATTCGATCTGGCCCATCGGTTTGATCCGGGCGGTTCGGCGTCCGCGTCCGTCGTATTGGAACCGGGTGGTGCGGCCGAGCGCGTCGGTCTGTGCGATTCGGTTGCCGGCCTGGTCGTAGCGGTAGGTGGTTGAGGGGTGGAGTTGTGAAGTGGTTGAGTCGTCGGGGTGGGGCTGGCGGATTTCGGTGAGATTGCCGAGCGGGTCGTATCGAAACGCGGTGCGGCGTCCGAGTTCGTCGATAGCGGCGGAGCGGCGTCCGAGGGCGTCGTACTCGGTTCCGGTTGTGGGTCGTGGAGCACCGGGTTCGGGAGCCGGGTGGATGGTGGTGACAAGGCGGCCGAGGGCGTCGTATTCGAAGTCGGTGGTATGGCCTCTGGCATCCGTGACCGCGGTGCGGTTCCCGGCTGCGTCATAGGAGAACGCGGTGCGGTTGCCGAGCGGGTCGATGACGGCGGTCCGGCGGTTGGAGCAGCCGCAGGCGTCGTCGTATTCGTAGGCGGTTGTATTCCCGTTGGGATCGATTTCGGCGACGGTGCGTCCGAGGGCGTCGTAGACGGTTTCCTCGCGTGCGGCGGCGTCCGTACCCGTCGCGCGGATCGCAGCGGTGCGGCGTCCGAGCGGATCGTATTCGTAGGCGGTCGTCTCGATGACGGAAGAGTCCGCATCGTGCAGCGATTCCGAGGTGACGCGACCCTCGGCGTCGTAGATCCACTCGGTGAAGGTGGCGTCCTCATGAATGGTGCGGATCCGGTTGCCGCGGCTGTCGTAGACGTGTTCGGTGATCCGTCCGAGTTCGTCGATGTTGCGGATCTCGAGTCCAGCGTCGTCGTATTCGGTCTGGGTGGTCGAACCGTTTTGGTGGATGGTGCGGATGAGCCGGCCCTCCGCGTCGTATTCGAACTCCGTAACGAGTTCTTCGGTACCGGCAGGGTTGCCGTCGATATCGTGGACGGTGCGCGTGAGGGATTGTGAGGTCTGGTTGCCGGCGGTGTCGTAGGTGAAGCTTGTGCGGCGGAGTTCATGGCCCCCGGCGTCGAGGACCACGGTGAGCGTACGGTTTCCGGCGCCGTCGTAGGCGTGTTGGGTGGTGTTCCCCTCGGGGTCGGTGGTGGCGGTGAGATTACCGGAGCTATCGTAGTTGTAGGTGGTGATGTTGCCGAGCGCGTCGATCTGTTGGGTGAGGTTGCCGCGGCCGTCGTAGGCGAAGGAGGTGGTGTTACCGAGTGCGTCTGTGACCGAGAGCGGATTGCCGTTGGGATCGTAGGTGAACGACGTGGTGTTGCCGTCCGGGCCGGTTTCGGTGAGCAGGTTGCCGCGGGTGTCGTAGGTGAACGTGGTCGTGTGGCCGAGGGGACCGGTTTCGGTGAGCTGGTTGCCGCGTTCGTCGTAGGTGTAGGAGGTGACGTGGCCGAGCGGGTCGATCGTGCGGGTGATGTTGCCTCGTTCGTCGTAGTCGTGGATGGTGGTGTGGCCGAGGCGGTCGGTGATGCGCTGGAAGCGATCGGAGAGTGCGTGTTCGAACGCGATCGCATTCCCGTGGGCGTCGATCTGGCGGACGAGGCGGCCGTCGTCGTCGTATTCGTTGCGGAGGGCGCGCACGCCGCGCGGGTCGAGGATCTCGGTCAGGTAGTGGGGGTGGTCCGGGTTGTCGTAACGGAACCCGGTCGTGTTTCCGGTGCGGTCGGTCACCGAGGCGAGCCGGCCTTCTGGATCGTAATCGTAGTGGATGGCGGAACCGTCGGGTCCGGTTGCCGTGGCGATGCGCCCGGAGGGATCGCGCGTGAAGAGGATGTCGCGTCCGGAGGAGTGGGAGACGCCGTCTGCGTGTACGGTCAGGGTGTTGTCGTTCCGGTCGCGCATCTCGAGGAGTCCGTCGTGCTCGTCGATGACGAACTCGGTTCCCTGTTGTGTGGTGAGCCGGAATCGGGAGGGGTCGTAGGGGGTGAATCCATCCTCGTAGTAGAGCCCGTCGCCGGGGAAGAAGAACGCCTCGTCGGATCCGACGACTGCGAGGGAGGCGTCGGCGTTGCGTCCGACCGGGTCGAAGACGAGCTTCACCGGGATAAACCCGAACGAGGTGAAGCAATTCTGCTGGTGCTCGGGTTGGCCCTCGAGGTTCTTGTTGATCGGTCGGACGGCGAACCGGAAGGTTTCGTCGTCGGGGAATGTGATGGTGATGATGTGCGGGTATTCCTCACCGATCGAAAGCGGGCAGGTGATGAGGCCGGTGTCCTCGACGGTCCACCCGAACGCCAGGGAGGTGTTCTTCTGGAGCCGGACGGTGTTGAGGGCGACGGACCACCCCGGGCCGAAGTCGCCCGGGGTGGCGTCGCGGCTGTCGTATGTGCGAATGACCCGGATCGGCACGCCGGAGACCGGGACGTTGAAATCCTCGAAGGCGAGGGAGAAGTGTCCGACCTTCATGTTGTCCACGACGACGATGCCGACCTCGGGGGTAATCGCGGTGCGGCCGGTGATGTCGGATGCGCTGAGGCGGAGGTGGTAGATCCCGTTGCGCAGGAGGGTGGGGTCGAGGGTGCCGAGCGGTTTGTTTGCGGCTTCGGCGGATCCCGTGGCGAACGCGGTCCACTCGTCCCCGCCGGCCGCGCGGTGTTCGAGGCGCCAGGAGTCGAGGAGCGCGGACTGAATCGTTCCGTAAACCGGGGTCGGCGCGGTGACGACGGTTCCCTCGTCGAGGTGGAGGATGACCTCGGGCGGACCCGAATCGATGTATACTTGGAATTCGACCGGTTCGCTGGTCGCGGTGAGCCCGTCATTGTCGGTGGCCCTGGCGTGGAGGGTGTAGGCGCCCTCGGGAAGGTCCGTGATCGTGTGGGACCACGGTTCCTCGGTGAGCACGGCGGCGATTGCGCCGTCGAGGAAGAGTTCGACACGCACAACCGTGCCGTCCGGGTCAAAAGCAGAGATCGAAACATCGATCGGATCGCCCTGTTCGAAGACCGTGCCGTCGGCGGGTGAGAGGATCGCCACGACCGGCGGTTGGCGCGGGTCGGGGAGGACGGAGACGGTGGTTTCGTCGTGGGCGATCAGCTCGCCGTCATCGGCGGTGAGTTGGAACCGGTATTCTCCCGGTTCGGTGAATGTCACTTCGGTTTGTGTCGCACCGGGGTCGGCGATGGCGACCGGCGCCGGGCCGTCGACCCGTTCCCAGAGTGTCGTGAGTGTTCCATCGGCCGGCAGGCCGTCGTCGATCACGGTTCCGTTGAGGGCGGCTGTCTCCGGGAGCGTGATCGTCTGTGGCGCGCCCGCGTCGACGACGGGCGGTTGGTTGACTGGCGGGGGCGGGCACTTTCCGGCTGCGCCGGCGGCGTGGATGGCGGCGATGGTGGAGGAATCGAGCGGTTCCGAGTAGAATGTCAGCTCGTCGAGGATGCCATGCAGGTGTGACTGCGCGACGGTCCCCCCGATGTAAAGGTCGCCGGCGGTGGGGAGCCGGGCGTCGGGCATGGATCGTTGGGCGGCGAGGGATCCGTTGCGGAAGATGCGGAGGGTTTGCGCGGGGCGGTCGTGTACGACGGCAATATGGGTCCAGGGCCGGTTGTCGAACCGCGCAGTCTGGAGGGCTTCGGGGTCGCCGTCGGGGTTCGTCCAGGCGACCCGGATCCGGTGGCTGTCCCAACTCCGGTCGGAGTAAGCGATCTGCAGTCCACCCGTTTCGTTCCACGCCAGGTGGGGTCGGTTACCGCGTGCGGTACCGCGGATCCAGTATTCGATTGTGAACCCCGGGTCGGGCGCGCCAAGGTCGATGGCGTCGGCGGCCGGAACCCGGACGAATGCGTTGCCGTCAAACGACCATGCGGTGCCGGCCACTCCGCCGGTGAATCCGACATTCACTGGTCCCCCGCGGGCTTCCCCGATGCGATCCTCGAAGGTGTGGTCGGCCGGCCACCAGGCTGCGACGGACGGGTGGACCTCAACCGCGCAGGGAGCGGCGTATCGGATGGTAACGGTATCGCTTGCGGCGGCGAGTCCGTCGGTTGCCCACAACTCGAGGGTGTAGATTCCGGGCTCGGTGAAATGCGCGGTGGTTTGCGGATCCGAGGCGTCGTCGAAAGCAACGACGCCGGAACCCGCCAATGCCCGCCATTCGATCCGGACCGGGTGGTGTCCCGGCCGGCCGTCGTCGACAACCGCCCCCTGGAGGGCGATCGACGTTTCGGACGGCTCGATCGACGTGTCGGGTCCGGCGTCGACCATGGGCGGGATGTTCCCGTCGGGGTGGCACTTGCCGGAACCGTCGCCCGCGTAGATGCTCCAGATCTCTTCCGGGAGCAGGGGGCGGTTGTAGAGGCTGATCTCGTCGATATTGCCCTGGAAGCGCAGGTGGTCGGGGCCCCCGCCGATGAGGAGGTCGGCAGCGGTGGGGAAGGCGACGTCGCCGACCGGCTGGTGGGCGGTGCGCAGGCCGTTTCGATAGATGGAGAGCGTCCCGGCGGCGCGGTCGTAGGTGACCGCGAAGTGGGACCACGGGCGGTTGTCGAAATGTGCGGTCTGGAGTGCGGCCGGGGCGCCGCCGGGTTCGGTCCAGGCGACCCGGAGGCGGTGGCTGTCGAAACTGCGGTCGGCGTAGGCGATCTGCAGTCCACCGGTCTCGTTCCAGGCGAAGTGGGTGGTGTTACCGCGCGCGAAGGCACGCGCCCAGTATTCGATGGTGAAGCCGTCGCCGGAGGCGCCGAGTTCGAGTTCCGGGGCGGCGGGGACGCGGACGAATCCCTCGCTGTCGAACGCGAAGGCGCTACCTGCTTTGCCGGCGTCGAATCCCATGCGGATCGGTTGACCGTGGAATCCGCCGCCGACGTCGTCGAAGTGGCTGTCGCCCGGCCACCATGCGACGAGCGCGTCGCCGGCGGGGATGGCGCAGTGCGTTCCGACGCGGAGGGTCACGGTGTCGGATGCCTCGGCGAGTCCGTCGGTTGCCCAGAGTTCGAGTTCATAGACACCTGTGGTGCCGAAGGTCGCGGTTGTTTTCGGGTCGGCAGGGTCGGCGAATGTGACCGGTTCCGGCCCGGACAGTTGCCGCCATCCGATAACCAATTCATGGTGTCGCGGGAGCCCGTCATCGGTGACGCTCCCCTGGAGTGCGAGCGGAAGGTCCGGGTCGTGTATTCCGGTGTCGGGTCCGGCGTCGACGATGGGCGGGATGTTCCCGTCGGGGAGGCACTTGCCGGAACCGTCACCCGCGTAGATGCTCCAGATTTCTTCCGGGAGCAGGGGGCGGTTGTAGAGGCTGATCTCGTCGATATTGCCCTGGAAGCGCAGATGGTCGGGTCCTCCGCCGATGAGGAGGTCGGCAGCGGTGGGGAAGGCGATATCGCCGACCGCCTGGTGGGCGGCGCGCAGGCCGTTTTGATAGATGGAGAGCGTGCCGGCGACGCGGTCGTAGGTGACCGCGAAGTGGGACCACGGGCGGTTGTCGAATGATGCGGTCTGGAGTGCGGCCGGGGCGCCGCCGGGTTCGGTCCAGGCGACCCGGAGGCGGTGCTTGTCGTAGTCGCGGTCGGCGTAGCCGATCTGCAGTCCGCCGGTCTCGTTCCAGGCGAAGTGGGTGGTGTTGCCGCGCGCGAAGGCGCGCGCCCAGTATTCGATGGTGAAGCCGTCGCCGGAGGCGCCGAGTTCGAGGTCCGGGGCGGCGGGGACGCGGACGAATCCCTCGCCGTCGAACGCGAAGGCGCTGGCCGCTTTGCCGGGGTCGAATCGCATGCGGATCGGTTGACCGTGGAATCCGCCGGCGACGTCGTCGAAGTGGCTGTCGCCCGGCCACCATGCGACGAGCGCGTCGCCGGCGGGGATGGCGCAGTGCGTTCCGACGCGGATGGTCACGGTGTCGGATGCCTCCGCGAAGGCGTTGCTCGCCCACAATTCCAGCTCGTAAACGCCGGACTCAGGAAACGTGACTTCGGTATTCGGGTCCGAAATATCCCAGAACTCCGCTTCGCCCGGACCGGACAACTGTCGCCATGCGGTGCGGACGGGGTTGCCATTCGACAGCCCGTCCTGAGTGACGCTGCCCTGCATGGGGAGGGCGCCTCCGGGAGCGGCGATCCCGTTGTCCGGTCCGGCGTCGACATTCGGGGCGGGGGTGGCTGATGCGCGGCATTTACCGATCGTATCCGATGCGTAGATACTCCAGATCGCTTCGGGCGGGAGCGGTTGGTTGTGGAGGCTGAGTTCGTCGATGGCGCCGCGGAAGCGCCTGGCGGGATCGCCGCCGCCGACCAGGAGATCTCCGGCGGTGGCGAACGCCCCATCACCGGCGTCACGTACGGCCTCGCGCAGACCGTTGCGGTAAATGGCCAGAACGCCGGCGGTGCGGTCGTAGAACACGGCGACATGAGTCCAGGGGCGGTTGTCGAATCGCGGTGTCTCGAGTGCGTGCGGCACGCCCGCTTCGTCGGCCCAGGTGACGCGGATCCGGTGGCTGTCGAAGCTCCGGTCGCTGTATGCGATGCGGAGCCCGCCCGGAGCATCCCACTCGAGGTGGGTGTTGTTGCCCCGTTCCGAGGCGCGGATCCAATACTCGACGGTAAAACCATCCTCCGCTGCGCCGATGTCGACACTCGGATGGGCCGGGATCCGGGCAAGCGCGCTGTCATCGGGGAAGGAGAATCCCATGGACACCTTCCCGTCGCCGAATGTGGCGTTCCCTTTCAGCTCGGCGGTATTGCCGCGAACAATGTCTTCGGGGGTGCCGTTGGCGGGCCACCAGGCGGCAAGCGTATCCGTGAGGTCCACGGAGCAGGGTGTTGCGACGCGCACCTCGGTGCGATCGACCGATGCCAGTTCCGAGTCGTCGGCCTCCAATTCGAGGACATGGATCCCCGGCTCGCCGAACACCGCGCCGGTGACCGGGGCCTCCGGGTCGGCGAACGCGACCGATCCCGGGCCGTGGAGTTTGCGCCACTGGATCTGCAGTTCGCCCTCGAGGGGGAGCCCGTCGTCGTGTACGAAGCCGTTCAGGGTGACCGGATCGCCGCTATCGTGTGTGTAAACCGGTCCTCCCGCGTCGACCCACGGGGCGCGGTTGTAGGGGGTGAGGTCGAGGGTGACCGTATCGGTGCGGACCTCGCCCATTGCTTCCACGGTCAGCTGGACCAGGTAGTCGCCGTCGATGGAAACCGTGGCTTCGGTGTGGGGGGCGACTGGATCGGCGAATGCGACAGTGCCGGGTCCGTCGAATTGTTCCCAGAGGAAGTGGCCCTCCCGATCGATCGGGAAATCGTTGGAGCAGATGGCGCCGCGGAGGGCGTACGTGTCGGGCCAGTTCGCTGTGATGTCGGGTCCGGCGGTTATGTGCCAGGCGGGCGACGGTGCGGCGGCATCGTATCCGATGGTTCCGACCGTGAGTGCGCGGAGTGTCGGGCTCTCCCCGGTGGTGGCGCGGTGAAAGTCGACGGTTACCTGGATGAAACGTCCCTCGGTGGTGACATTGGGGTTGAGCAGTGTTAGCAGCTCGGGATCCCCGAACGCGTGACCGTCCTCGCCCGTGGCGACCGTGACGGTCAGAGCGCTGTCGGAGCAAAGCTCGGCCTCCCATGTCACCGGTCCCCAGGCGGCGCCGGGGATCCCGCTGTCGAACACCGCGGTCCACGTTCCGGAGTCCGGGTCGCGGGAGATGGAGCCTCCGGTCATATCGCTGTAGGCGTAAATTGAGCCGCCGAGGTAATCGGTCTGCAGGTCGACCGCTCCGGCGGGGGTGGAGCCGTCGGCGCCGGGAGGCCCCCCATCGCGGTCAATCCGGACCGCGACTCCGGAGCGGGAGACCGCCCAGATGCGTCCCTGGGCGTCGGCGGCCATCCCCATCGGATTCTTTGGAACGTTGACGTTTCCAATGTATTCGCCCCCGGTGGTCAGGCGGCCGACGGTGTTGCTGAAGGTGTGTGCGACCCAGACCTGGTCGTGATGGTCGACGACCACCCCGCGGGCGCTCGTGCCGCCGTGGAAATAGGCATTGATAAGGTCGCCGTCCGGCGAGAACTTGCGGATCGTATTACCGAAGATTGATGTGACCCATGCGTTGCCGTCCGAGTCGAGCGCGATGCCATAGGTATCGCCTCCGATCCCCTTCCAGTGTTCCCCTGCGGGGCCTGCGAGCGGGTGTGCGGTATCCCACCAGAGCAGGGGCCGGGTGGACCAGAGGATACCGTTCAGGTCGACGAGCCCGCCGTATCCGCCGTACCCGACCGAGGGTTCTTCGCGGAGGATTGCGCCGGTCTCGCCGTCGACAAGATCCCAGACCCGGTTGCCGGTGCCACTGACCCAGACGTTGTTGTCCAGATCGACGGAGACGTGCCGGATGCCCGAGGCGCGGACGGGTATGTAGTGCCGGATGAGGTCATCCTCGGCGGTACTGACCCCGCCGTTGGTGTCGGCATCGCCGGCGTTCGTCCACGGGAGCACGTCGCCGAGGCCGCGGGAGGTGTGGAGTCTGTCTGCCTGGTCGGCGTGTGGGGGGACGCCGATGTTTGTGACGGTGTTCCCGCTGCGGTTTCCCACCCAGACTGAGCCATCGGAGGCGACGGAGGTGCGGGATGGGTTGGTCGGTTGGCCCTCCGGGGCTGTGCGGTATTCGCCGAGCACCGCGCCGGTGTCGGCGTCGACGCGGACGATGGTTCCCTTGGATGTGATCGGGATCCAGAGGAAATTGAACGCCCGGCTGTCGGAGGCCAGGAAGAGGCTGTCGCCGCCGGCGCGGAGGTTGCGCGATGACCCGCTGCGAAACTGTTCGGTGGTCGTCCAGGTGTGGGCTCGTGGGGTGGGATGGACGGTTATCGTGAAGGTCTGGGGCTCGGAGGTATCGATCCCACCGTATTCGGTGCCGCCGTCGTCCTGGACGCGGACCGTGAAATCACTCTCTCCCCATGTATCGGGCGCCGGTGTGAATCGGAGCGTGCCGTCGGTATCGACCGTTGGCGGTTCGGAGAAAAGATCGGGGTCAGTAATGTTGCTGACATGGTAGGCGAGAACCGATTGGTCCGACTCGTTGGGCGGACCGGGAGTGAACGCCGCCCATCCGGGGATCGCCTGTGCGTCGCTGTTCTCGTAGACCGGATCCGGATCGGATGCTGTGAAGGAGGGGGGATCATTGACCGGTATGATGTTTATCACGACGATCGCTTCGTTCGAATCCAGTTCCCCGTCGTTGGCGACGAAGCGCAACCGGTCGGCGCCGTGGTAGTCGGGTTCGGGCGTGTAAATGATGGGGAATGATGAAGGATGGAGGATGAACGATGTGTCTGCGATCGGTTTGGCGGTGGCGGTTGCGAGGGAGCCGTGGTCGGGGAGGGTGGTGATACGGAAGGTCAGCGGATCGCCGTCGATGTCCTCGGCTTCCAACATGAAAGTGATCGAGGTATCCTCCAACAGTTCGAGTGCGCCGTCGAAGGCGACCGGCGGGTGGTTGACCGCGTGGACGTGCACCGTAAACCCCTGGAGCGCGTAATCGCCGGCGCTGTCGGTCACCCGAAGGCCGACCGGGTGCTCGCCGACGTGCTCGCGTCTTGGATGACCCTCGAGCACGGCTGTGCTGCCGGCGTGGTCGGTGAGGGTCAACCACGCCGGCAGCGTGTCGGCCGTGATCGCGATCGTATCCCCGAATGGGAGGTCGGGATCGTCTGCGGTGACTTCGTAGCGGTAGTGGACGTCTTCATCCACATCCGTGACGGGGTTGCTCGTGAACAATGGCGGTCGATTGATCTGGACGATGGTGTGGGTGACGTTGTCGCTGACGGTGAATTCCGAGTCGTCGGCGGTGAGGCGGAGTGTGTAGTCACCCGGCGTGGAAAAAATCGCCGATGTAGCGGGGTCGGAGGGATCGGCAAACGCGACCGTTCCGGGTCCATCCGCGAGGTGCCATTCGATCAGCAGCGGGGCGCCTCGGGGCAGGTCGTCGTCGGTGACCACACCCTCGAGGGCAATCGTGTAGTCTTCATCCAATTCGTGTGTTCTGTCGGGTCCGGCGTCGACTTCCGGCGGCTCGTTGACCTCCCAGAATCCGCCTTCCGCCCAGGTGATCGAGCCGTTGGCATTGAGCGTCAGGGCGCGTGCCCACAACGAGCCGTGCACGGTGCTATGGGCGTTGACGGTAATCCGGCTGCGCGGGGCGAGGACGTGGCCGTGGACCGTGCTGTGGGCGTTGAAGTGGACGTCGTCCTCGTAGATCTGCACGCGCAACCACTCCGGGTGATCGGGGTTGCCGAGGGTGCCGTCGAACCCGGTGCCGTGGTGGAGGTGGATTTCGACCGGGCCGGCGAGTTCCAGGCGGGCCGCGCCGGCGAGCTTCAGGCGTTCGAAGGCGTATTGCGCCGGCGCATCCGCGCCTGCTTCCCCGAGTCGGAGCGTGTTGTCGCCGTTCAACGTGACCGTTCCGTAGGTACCGGGCGGCATAACCACGGTCAGGTCGTTGCCGTTCACGTGCAGATCGCGGAGGGAATCGAACGCGATCGGCTCGCGGGAGGCACGGTTGAGACGGACGGTTTCGGTTCCCTGCGGGGCGGGAGGCGGATCGACTTCCGGGAGCGCCTCGCCGTCGACCCGGGTTTCAATCCAGCCGACTGTGGTGCGATTGCCCAGGCGGATCCGGTGGTCGTCCGGATCGGCGTTGCCGTCGCCTTCGCGGATTGCGCCGAGCGCCGCGCCGCGGTGGACGGAGAGTGCGGGAGATCCCGGCACGCGAATCCCTCCCGTGATTTCCGCACCCGCGTTGACCTGAAACGAAATCGGCAGATCGACGCGGATGTCGCCCTCGACAACCGCCTTGTTGACGATCAGCTCATCGGACACCCGAACCGCGGGAGGCCCGGGGATCTCCGCGGCATTCGCTCCGGGCGCGGGAAGCGGCCCGGTTGGGGCGAGTGCGAAAAACAGGGCGGCGCCGGGGATCAGGAGGGTGGGATGCCGGGGAGCGCGCGGCCGCCCGGAGGTGGAAGATGAGCGTGCGCGGAGCGGGGCAGGAGTACGGTGCATCATCGCGTGGTGTCGAGGTGAACGGTTGGATCGAAGTGTGGACCGATCACGACTGCAGAATGGGAAAACCGTGTAAAGATTAAAAGATCAGTTTTACAAATAAAATATTGAAACAGGCGGTGGAATGAGTCGCCGAGCCGGCGTTCGGGCATCGGGGGATCGGCACGAGGAGGCGAGCTTTCGCAGCCTGCCCCGCATTTTGTTCTTCGCGTCTTTCGCGCTCTTGAGCGAGCGAGCGAGCGGGCGGTTTCATTCTCCTAACCGCAAAGGTCGCCAAGGTCGCAACGACCCGGACTCGGGGATGCTGTCCGTCCAGACGTGCGATTGCATAGATGCCGACCTCCTGGAGGGTCAGACGCCGTCCTGACCCGGGCCGATTTGGATGTTGTACACCCGATTGCAACCCGGACAGGCGGGGACGCTGTCCCTCCAGGTTTGCATGCGACCCCGCCTGGAGGAGGATTGGGGGACGGGAATGATTGCGATCCGACGCCGGCTGCGCCAGATTTGGCAGGCGCGCCAGACTGAACCGGCGCGTTTTAAACCAGAAAACCCGTTGTGAATCATGAGTGATACCGTTTTGACCGAGGACTGTTTGCGCGGCGCCATTTGGGGTCAGTTCGTCGGGGACGCGATCTGCATGGGCACCCATTGGATCTACAACCTCGAGGAACTGCAGCGTTTGTATCCGGACGGCCTGCATGGATTCGAGGCGCCACATTCGGGTCACTACCACGACGGCAAGCAGCCGGGCGACTTCACGCATTACGGCGACGGCGCGCTCGTTCTTCTGGAATCCGTGGCGGCGTGCGGCGGGCTGGACGCCGGCGACTACGGCAGGCGGTTTGTCGCGCGGTTCGGGTCGCCCGAGTACACGGGCTACCTCGACAAAGCCACGCGCGGTACGCTCGAAAACTTCCGGGTTTTCCAGGAAGAGTCTCCCGAGGGGACGTTTGATTTTCAGCAGGGGGCCGACGACGACCAGCTCGCGACTGCCTCGCGCCTGGCGCCGGTCGTGGCGGTCGGGTACGATGATCCCGAACTCCCCCGGATTGCGGTTCGCGCCACGCGGGTATGCCAGAGAAACCGGCGGGCGGAAGCCTACATGCAGGCGCACGCCCGTCTCCTGGCGGAACTGATCCGCGGCCGCGACGAGCACACCGCCCTGCACCGGGTTGAGGAGATGGTGGTGCGTGACGACCCCGAGGCGGGCGCGGAGGTCCGGCGCAAGATCCGCGACGGAATGCAGGCCGCCGGCAAGGGGGTGGAGGAATCGACTCTGGAGTTTGGACAAGCGTGTCCGCTCGGGAGCAGTTTTCCATCGGCGATCCACTGCTTCGTAACCCACGCCGGATCGTATCCGGATGCCGTCCTCGCCACGCTCCGCGCGGGCGGCGACAGCGCCGGGCGCGCCGCGATGATCGGGGCGTGGCTCGGCGCCAGGCTCGGCATGGAAGCGATCCCGGCGGAATGGCGGAAACGGTTGCGAGCCCACGACCGGATCGCGGCGTGCGTTGAGGCGATTGTAACGTAA
Source organism: Opitutales bacterium (assembly GCA_007133065.1). Taxonomy (GTDB): domain Bacteria; phylum Verrucomicrobiota; class Verrucomicrobiia; order Opitutales; family Oceanipulchritudinaceae; genus SLNJ01. The sequence continues at coordinate 13,266 of SLNJ01000150.1, read as the reverse complement.
TCGAAATCGGAGTTGAACCTCGATGGATGCCTCGGGATCCTTTTTCATGCTGCTATGCCCACTGTGACGAACCCCAATATCCTCTACGTTTTCGCGGACCAGTGGCCGGCCCATGTTGCCGGCTATGCCGGGAATCCGGACGTGCAGACCCCGCGGATCGACGCCTTTGCCGCGGAGTCGGTCAACTGCCGGTACGCGATGGCCAACACACCGGTCTGTACGCCCTCCCGGGCGACCCTGATGACCGGGTTGCTGCCGGACCGGCATGGATTATTCCTGAACGATGCGCCGCTGGACCCGACGCTTGTGTCGTTGGGCAAGCACTTCGCCGCAGCAGGATACGACACGGCCTACATCGGCAAGTGGCACATGGACGGGCATGGGCGGAGCGCGTTTATTCCGCCGGACCGGCAGCATGGGTTCGGTTACTGGAAGGCGCTGGAGTGCACCCACGACTACAACGCTTCGCGGTACTACGAAAACGGCGATCCGACGCCCCGAACCTGGCCGGACTACGATGCGATCGCTCAGACGGACGACGCGATTTCCTATCTGACGGAGCGATCGCGCGATCGGCCGTTCTTCATGATGATGAGCTGGGGCCCGCCGCACAATCCATACCACACCGCGCCGGAGCGTTATAAGGCGTTGTATGACCCCGCCACGCTCAACGTGCGCCCGAACGTCCCCGAGGACCACCGCGAGGCGACGCGGCGGACGCTCGGCGGTTTCTACGCCCACTGTTCGGCGCTCGACGCATGTTTTGGCCGCTTGCTCGACGCTCTGGAGGAGCTCGGACTGGCCGGAGAGACGATCGTCGTCTTCACCTCCGATCACGGCGATCATCTCGGGAGCCACTACCTGGCGGAAAAGCAGAGTCCGCTCGAAGAGTCCCTGCGCGTCCCGTTCCTGGTACGGTGGCCGGGGAGGCTCCCGGTATCGGTGAACGACACGGTGGTCAGCGTCCTCGATGTCTTTCCAACGCTCTGCGGGTTGAGCGGTACCGCGTGCCCGGAGGGCCTGCAGGGCCGCGATTTCAGCCGTGAACTGGCCGCTGGCACCGCGCCGCCCGCGTCCGATAATTTCGGATTCTGCGCCGGCTACCATCTGTTTGGCACCTGGCCGCACCAGCATCGGAACAAGCCGGTTCCGAAGCACCTCCACGCGCGCGAGTACCGGGGCATCCGCACGACGCGTTACACGTATTGCGAAGATCTGAACGGGCCGTGGCTCCTCTTCGACAACGCAACGGATCCCTGCCAGTTGAACAACCTGATCGGCAACCCGGCGTTCGAAGAGCATCAGAAAGAGTTGGCGGAAAGACTTCGGAGCAGAATGATTGAGTATGGCGATGCCTTTTCGCCCGGGATGGAATACGTCAATCAATGGGGCTACGATGTCGATGCGAGCGGAACCATCCGGGTTCGGTAGAAGAGGTCCATTTCATCCGGGGGCGATCGTTGGAGTTCCAAAACCTGTCTAAAGCCGGGACTTGTAGGTTGGACCAACAGGGCACCTGCCCCACGAGCCCCCAGATGAAATGGCCCTGCGCGTGTGCCGGGCGCCGGACGATCGCGCTTGCCGGGAGGAGCCGCCCCGGCTACCATGCACGGTAATGCAGGAAGAACACGGAAACACAACGACTGGGATCACGGCGGCGCAGCGGGAGTTCGTCAGCCGTTTCCACTTTGAGGATCCCGAGGGGCCGGAGGCCGCCCGGTTCCGGAGTGCGTATCGGCTCGACGAGCTGGCGGAGGCGGGCAGCGAGCTGGATCAGTTGCTGCGGTTGTCGGAGTGGGCGTACGGACAGTTCTATCTGTTCGGAGCGCCGACGATGCGGACGGAGAATGCGCTCGAGATCCTGCCCGCTTCCGCGCGCGGGCACCGATTTTACTGCGCCCACTATGCGATCGTGTTCTGCGCCGCGGCGACGGCGCTCGGATGGATTGCCCGGCCGATCAGCGTGCGCCGCGCCGACGAGAAGCGCCGGCTCAGCAATCACAATGTCGTGGAGGTCTGGTCGCACGAGCGCCGGCGTTGGTTTTGTTTTGAGCCGACATACGGGGGCTGCGTGGCGATCTCCGGCGAACCGGTGAGCGCGTACGAGGCCGGCCGGCGGTGGTTCACGGAGGAGGGGCGGGGGCTTGAGATGCTCCTTGGGCCCAGGCGGCAAGTGGTCACGAGGGATGACTTCCCGTATCTGTTGCGCAACTACCCGGAATACGGCTGGACGCAGATTGCCGAGCGCAGTTTCAGCTGCTACGCCTGCCTGGCGTGGGTGCCGAGCAACCGGTTCTTCGGCGCGCACGGCGACCGCAGCATCGAGACATGGGATGACTGGCCGGATATGTATATATACTTTGGGGCCGAGAGCGGCTGGAGCGAGGATCCAGACGATCTGCCGCCCTATTATCCGGTCCCCTGAGGCGCACGGGCAACCCCTCCCGGGGTTCGTTCAATCGGCTACTCGAGCGCCTGCACGACACTCTCGGTGCACGCGGACTCGTTCACAATCGTCTCGCCGGGGTGGTCTCCGATCTCGTTGTCGACGATCCGGAAGCGGGCGACGTCGGGCTCGATGTGAAACGCGTGGTGTTGGAGGCGAGCCTTCCCCTGGCGCGTCTCGCGGATGACGTTTCCTTCGAAGACGAGGCCGTGCGTGATGCCGTTGATGTAGACGCCGTATCCGATGTCGCTGTGATCCGGCAACCCGTTGTTCTCGATGATATTGCCGGAAATGGTGTTTCGGTGGGCGCCGTTCGCCTCGGTTTTGGTGCGAAAGTGGATGCCGCTTACCGCGTTCTCAAAGATATGATTGCCGGCGATGAGATTGTCGGTGTCCTTGTGGCCGATCGAAATGCCGTTGCGTTTGCTCTCCGGGCGGATTCCGTTGTGGTGGATGACGTTGTCGGTGAACTCGCTGTCGTGGATCCCCCAGCAGATGTACAGTCCGTCGGATCCATTGTGGTGGAGGCGGGACCGGCGCAACGTGGTATAAGCGCTGTGGCTGCCCGGATGGAATCCGTGGAAGGTGTTGTGGGCGAGTTCGCACTCCTCGACGAGGACGCGGAGACTTTCGTCGATGAAAATCCCGTCGCCGGAGGCGTGGACCGCCTTGATGTCGCGGACGGTCGAATCCATGGTCCGCCCGAGATAAACCGCGGCGCACCGGGCGCCGTCCCACTCCGGGAAGTCCTCGCGCCGCGCGTCGACCGTGAGTCCCTCGATGGTGATGTTCTCGACCTCGTAGGCGTAGATCATCGGGAAGATGTTGGCGATGTAACCGTCGTATCCGCCCCGGCCCCAGCTGTCGAGGTCGGCGATCACGTCGCGTTCGATGTAGTCGTTCAGGTAGAGGATGCCGTCCTCGATACGCGTGATGTACAGCGGGCGGTGGACGTTCCAGGAGCGCCACGAGCCTTCCCAGGACTCGTCCCGGATGCGGGCGGTGATTCCCATGCCGACTTCGAAGAGGGAAGGATCTTCGGGAGTTACCTGTTTTTGTCCGCGGTCGGCATCCTTGAGCAACCGGTTCACGACCGGTGGAGCCTGCTTCAGGACGGTAAGCTCCCGGCCGGCGCCCTTGAGGTGGACGTTGGAGCGCATGTGAATCGCGTTGTGCAGCGTGTATTCGCCGGGAAGGACCTTTACGGTCCCGCCGCCGCGCTGCGCGACGGCGTCGACGGCAATCTGGATCGCGCGGTTGTCGGAGCCGATAACATCCGCGCCGTCCGGACCGACGGTGATCGTGTTCGATTGAGATCCCATGCCGACTTGAGGGTTTACAAGCATCAGAAGCAAGGCAATGGAAAAGGCGGTCGTAAGGGTAGTATTCATGGGTGGATCGTTTCGTGATTGATCGTGGCTTTCCATTGTATGACGCGGCATCCTGCCGGAGCAATCGCGAAAAATCTCTGCGGCTCCGCTTTAGCACCAAAACCTGTCTAAAGCCGGGACTTGCTCCAACAGGCCGCCAACAGGGCACTTGCCCCACGAGTCCCCAGATTAAAAGACCGTGGGAAACGGCCCGCGGGCGCGGACGATATGGTTGACGTGAAACACGTGTGTGCTGGAATGACTCTTTCCCTATGAAAAGACCGAAATCCCTCCCCGACTTTCTCATGCCATCGATGCCCGTGGGCGCCGCCGTGCGGCTGCTCCCGGCGCTCCTGTTTCTCGCTCTGCCGGCCGACCGGGCGGATGCCGGCGCAGCGGCCCCGGCGGATGAGGTGCCGACGCAATACGGGTACCCGGTTGCGGCGGACACGATCGACACCGATGATTTTCTCGGGGTGCTGCATGTTGAGAATGCACCCTGGGTCTTTAACTACCGGCTCGGGAACTGGATCTACCTTCCCGATCCGCAGTCGGATATTCGCGATCGCCACGGCGTGTGGCTCTACGCCTTGAACCTTGAGGTCTCCGGCGATGCCCCGGCGAACGGCGGCGGCGCGCCGACCCGGTACGGGTTCCCGGTCTCCGACGGGATCATTGCGACAGGGGATTTTCTGCGGGATCTCAACGTGGATGCGGCGCCGTGGGTCTACAGTTACCGTATGCAAAACTGGATGTACCTCGACGATCCAGCGAGCGATCTGCGCCACGCCCACGGCGCCTGGGGATTCCTGTTGAACGCGCCGTTGCGAGTGCGGAGTGTCGCGGTGTCGGAGGTCGACTATAATTCGGTGCGGATCTCCTGGGAAACGAACGGGACGGCGACGGCGCTGGTCGAGTACGGTCTATCGGAGGAGGACCTGGACCAGTCGACTTCGATGTCCGCCGAATCGGACACGGTTCACAGCGTCGAACTCGGGAGGCTGCGGCGCGAGTCCACCTACTACTACCGCATCCGCGCCGAAGACAGCCGCGGCGGCGAGGCGGTGAGCGAGATCCGCTCCTTCGAGACGGGCGAACCGCCGCCGATGGTGGCGTCCTGGTACGACGCCTGGGAGTCGTGGGACGAGCCGACCATGATCGAGTGGTACCAGGAGAACACCGGTCCCGGAGGTATTGGGATCGAGGAAGCCGACATGTGGAATCCGACTTCGAGTGGTTTGACGATTGATGACGACTGGATTGAAGCGAACGAGGGGGACCATGTTTATCGCGAGGATGGCCGGTGGGTGGTCGAAGCCGTGCAAGCCGGCTGGTTCACGGTCGCGGCAGAGGACGTGACGCTGCGCGGGTGCCTCGCGCTGCTCCCCGCAAACGCTCCCTACGCAATCCGGCGTGCCGGAACGCAATCGGGATCCGGCCCGACAATCGTCGTGGAGTACTGCCAGGTGCGCGCCGCTCCCGGATCGGACGCCATCGTCCGACTTGTCGAGGCATCTAATCTGGTCGTGCGCAACACCGAGGTCGGTCCGGGCGCCGGCGGCACCGGGTTGCGGCTGTGGAATAACGTGGTTGCCGAGTACAACTACGTGCATTCGCTCAGCGGCCACCATTCCGGGATCGGGATTCGCGGGAGCCACGCCGTGGTGCGCCGCAACTACAGCGAGACCGGGTCTTCCGCTTCACTTTACATCTACTCCCACGACTCGGGTGCTCCGTCCAGCGGCTTGACCGACATCCTGGTCGAGGAGAACTACCTGAACTCCCCGAGCGCCTGGTACGCGATGAGTACCGGGGGAGATGATACGACAAAATCCCTGAGGGCCACGTACATTCACGTGATCAACAACCGCTGGGGCGAGCAGTGCTACTGGCCGGGAGACCAGGGAGACGTCGGCGGGTCGCATCACTTCTGGCTCGGGCGGATTCCGGATTGGCAGTATGAGGATGACCGCGGCAATATCTGGGGCGGCAACCACTGGATCTCGACCGGCAACTGGATCCGTCCCCAGACCGGCAAGTTCGCATACGATCACCCCGACGACGAGTACCGCGATCCCTTCATCTACGGTACCGGGCGGCCGCGCTGACGCTGAATGTTCGCGGCAACCGGGATGCCCGATGCGGCTCTGGAACCTCCATCCACGCTACCTCGACGCCAGGGGGCTCGTCGCGCTCTGGCGTGAGGCCCTGCTGGCGCAGGCCGTGCTCTGCGGCGACACGCGGGGGTACCGGAATCACCCCCAGTTGCTGCGGTTCCGCGAACACGGCAACCCGGGCGCCGCGATCGCCCGCTACCTCAGCGTGATCCACGCCGAGAGCGCCGGTCGCGGATATCGGTTCGATGCCGGCCGCGTTCGCTCGAACGATGACGCGGCGCCGATCGCCGTCGCGCGCGGGCAGGTCCAATACGAGTGGGAACACCTCCTCGCCAAACTGGCGACGCGCGATCCGGAACGCCACCGGAAGTGGACGCACCTGAAACGGCCGCGGACGCACCCGCTCTTTCGCGTTGTCCCAGGCGGCGTCGCCGCATGGGAGCGGCCAGGCCATGACGGGCGCGGGGGCGGAGGTGTTTGGCACGGGGCAGCAAGCGTCCGGTAGTTCGGGAGATGGGAGATACTGGATCGGAAGTGGTGGAAAGTGTGGGGGGTTGAGTCGTAGGCGTGGTCCGTCCCGGATTTTTTGGTACTCCAGACGGAGATGGGTTCGCTGGCTGGCTCGTTCTGAACAAGAAGGACTCTCACAAAGGCACCAAGGCACAAAGGATGACTGAAAACGAAATGTCGGTGGAGGACAACGATCACCGTTGGCGCTGGCCGCGATTGTGCCTCACCGTCACGGCTGGGTCATGCACATTGGGGGCGCCGGGCGGTGACGGATGCCGCCGCAAACCCACAGGTACCCCCGGAATCGCAACAATCGGATTCCGGGTCGGAAAAGGGGCCCGGGGCGATCGTGATCCGAATGTCCGCGAACCCGGCCGCCGCGAGCATTTGCTCGAGTGCGTCGTGCGCGACCGCCCCCGCGGTGCAGGAGGCGTCACCTGAGGTGTAACCGAGACGGGCAAAATCACCCGTTTTGCAGCAGTCACAGCAGTCATTGAGGGATTCCGTTGCGATCGAGCCGTAGTGGCGCCGAACCCCTTCCCGGATGCCGGCGTCGTGTTCCGTTTGGATGCAAAAAATACGGCTCTTCACGCATTTACGCAACCGGGCCGGGGGCTTCCGCCTACGCGTTGCTACGGCCTGACTAGGAAAGCACCCCGCCTACGTCAGCGACCAATGCCGCCAGCGTAGGCGAACTGATTCCCTGTCGCGCCGAGCCGCTTGCGGGCGAAGGTGGGCCAAGCCGAGCCTTGGCGAAGGCGGATCCCTTGGTCACGAGCGCCAACGGCGCGCGATCACCGTAGCCTGAGGCAACGCCTCAGGATTGAGTACTGCCCATCCGCAGGCTGAATGCCTGCCTCACCACGCATCGCACGGGAGGCCCGCCTTCGCCCGTGAGCGGGACTACGGACGGGCAGGGAAGGACGCTTCCCCTGTTACACGCTGTCCTGACCTAGGGTTGCGAGACAGGAGACTACTCCGCGAGGAGTTCCCGGATCTCGTCGAGTTGAATCCGGGCCGATGCGGCGGCGCTTTCATCGAGGAGGTCGCGGAGGAGTTCCGCCTTGGATTTCTGTAGGGCGACGACCTTCTCCTCGATGGTTCCGGCGGTGATCAGTTTGATGGAGGTCACCTGGCGGGTCTGTCCGATGCGGTGGGCCCGGCCGGTCGCCTGATCCTCGACGGCGGGATTCCACCACGGGTCGAAGTGTACGACTGTGTCGGCGGCGGTGAGGTTGAGGCCGGTGCCGGCGGCCTTGAGGGCGAGCAGGAAGACGGGAATCTCCGGATCCTGCTGGAAGCGGTCGACCGCACGCTGGCGCTGCTGCCGGGGGGTGCTCCCATCGATGCGTTCCGACGGGAGCTGCCGTTCGGCCAGATAGTCGGCCAACAGGTCGAGCAGGGATGTGAATTGGGAGAAGACGAGGAGCCGCCCGCCGCTGTCCAGGGCCTCGTCGAGGAGTTCCTCGAACGCCGCCAGTTTGGCGGAACAATCCGGCGGCGCGGCGGGGTCGAGGAGCCGCGGATCGGCGCAGATCTGGCGCAGGCGCAGGAGCTGCGTCAGTGCCGCGAATCGGATGCGCCCGTCGCTCGCTCCGTTCAGGGTCATCTCGGCGATCTCCCGTTCGGTGTTTTGGCGGCGTTCGTCGTATAGCCGGCGCTGATCGTCGCCCATCTCGCAGTAGACCACCTGGTCGATCCGCGGGGGGAGTTCCGGGGCGACGACCGCCTTGGTCCGGCGCAGGATGAAGGGGGCCGCCTGCCGGCGGTGCCGTTCGTCGTACCATGATCGTTCCTCGGCGCGGGCGCGTTGGGGGACGCTTCCCAGGTACCCGGGCAGGAGGAAGTCGAACAGGGCGCGCAGATCGTCGAGGCTATTCTCGATCGGCGTACCGGTCAGGGCGATACGGCACTCGGCGGCGAGTCCGCGGAGCGCCCGCGCGTTCCGGCTGCGGGGGTTCTTGGCGTGCTGGGCTTCATCGGCGACGACGACGGCAAACGCGACGCCCGAGAAGAGCGCGTCGTCCTGGACCAGCGTGCCGTATGAGGTGATGACGAGATCGTAGTCCCGCGCCGCGTCCGCCTCCGGGAGGCGATTGTTTCCGTGGTGTACGAAGGTTGTCAGCTGCGGTGTGAAACGGGCGGCTTCACGGCGCCAGTTCTCGAGCAGCGAGGCGGGGGCGACGACGAGTGACGGGGGATGGGCGCCATCGCCGGATTGCTTCTCCGCGGCGAGGAGGGCGAGCGCCTGCAGGGTCTTGCCGAGACCCATTTCGTCGGCGAGAACCCCGCCGAGACGCTCCTCCCGGAGCCGCCAGAGCCAGGCGGCGCCGAGTCGCTGGTAGCCGCGCAGGGTCGCAGTGAGTTCGTCCGGCACCGGCGCCGGCTCGAGGCGCGCCACCTCCTTGAGGCGGGCGGCCTGTTCCTTCCAGACGGCGGGCAGTTGCGCGTTCACGCCGAGCGAAGCGAGGGTCTCGTCGGCGTCGGGAAGATCGCGCGGTTCGAATCGTCTGCGGATCCGTGGAGCGAACGGCTGGGCCGGATCGTTGCCGAGGGCGCGTTGCGCGGCGTGGAATCGTTCGACCTTGTCCGGCGGGAGGAGGAGAATCGATCCGTCGGCGCGTTCGAGAAAATAGCGGCCGGTGGCGATCGCGTGCCGGGCCGCGTCCAGTTCGCTCTCCGGGAGGTCAACCGCCAGTTCCACTTCGAATCCGCCGGCGACCGCGCGCGCCTCGGCGCGCACAGCGAATACGGTCAATCCGCTCAGGCGCTCTGCGAACCCGGCGGCCTCGATGACTCCGGGCGTCTTGCGCAGGGATTCGCCGTGGGTGGCGAGGAAGTTGAGGGCCTTGTGGCGGTCGCGCAGCCACCAGCGCTGGTTGGACGGTTCATGGCGAAACCCTTCGGCCCGGAGGAGCGCTTCCGCTTCGGCGGCGCGGGGGTGGGTGCGGTCGAGGATGCGTGCGGCGATGTAGCGTGTGGAGCCGTCGAGCTCCAGAAACGGAGTCGCCGGATCGGCGGACGGGGGATCGCCGCTCGTCTCCGGGGGTGCGGCCGGCTCCGTTTGGGGTATGGAATCGGAGGCCGTGGAAGCGGCTTCGGTGGTCGCCGGATCAACGCGGGCTGTCTCCAGGTGTTCGTGGACCCCCGGTAGCCGTCCGTCCGACCACGCGATCGGCTCACCGGGGCGGTTGCTCCAGAAGACCGCCGGTTCCCCGGCCAGGAGTTCGAGCGCTTCGCGCAGCTGTTCCCGCGCGAGTTGGAGGATGCCGTGGAGGCGGCCGTCGCACCACGTTTCGACACGGGCGGCGAGCGCCTGGTGCGCTTCCGCAATCGCATAGGTGGTGGTGCGGTCGAGGCGTTCGGGTGGAACCGGAGGGCCGGTGCCGGCGATGGCTTCGAGTTTGACCGTGATCGCATCGCGCGGGGCCGCGCGGGCGAGGTTGGGCGGGAGAAGGAGGCGAAATTGCAGCGGAACGCCGTCGGCGCCGCCGGCCGTCACAAGCGATTGCGGGATGCGCGCGGCGGCCGCCGCCTCGGCGTCCACCTGGCGCTGCGCCGCCGCTTCGCGCGCTGCGGCTGCCCGCTCGCGATCGCATGCGACCTGGAGGCAGAGCGCGATGGCGTGGGGGCACACGATCCCGTCGCGTCCTTGTCGGCAGTTGCAGGCGTTTTCCGCCATCTTCGGGTTTGGGTGGCGGAAGTTCAGGCGGGGGAAGAACCGGGTTGATCCCGACCGCACCGTCCCCTGCAGCACGGGCGGCTCCCACGACCAGTCGAGCACGGCGTTACCGGTCTGCAGCCCGCGCGCCGCCTTGAGCACTTCCCACCCGCCGAGATCGACCAGCAGATCGCGGTCGAGGTGCGGCATCTGTTGTGCGGCGGTGGTCATCGGGAGAAACGATTCCGGCGGTTCATCATCTCATGGGAGCCCGAATCGGCGTGCGCCGTCAAGCAGCGGTACCATCGTGCGCGTTCCGCGCGGCCGGAACCGCACGGTAACGGACGACGATCGGAGCATTGCAGAACTCACTCGGTCTCGTCCTGCGTCCGGGGGGCTTCGACCACCGGGACGCGGCCGCCCGGGTAGAAGATGGCGAGGAGGATCAGCACGGCGACCGCCCCCCACATCGGCGCGGAGAAGAGCCGCCGGTAGTCCATCACGCCCTCGATGCGCGCCCAGTCGCCGACGTAGCCCGCAATGATGCTCCCGACCACAATCCCGATTCCGAAAACCACCAGACCGAACAACGATTGCGCACTGGCGCGGACCGCGGGGGTGGTCTGCTCGTCGACGACGAGGAAGGCGACGATGACAAAGCACCCGAAGCAGAGTCCGTGGAGGGCGATGCCCGCCATCAGCGTCACCATCTCCGGAAAGGGCAGGACATCGACGTATGCGAAGAGGAACATGCGCAGGCCGTAGGCGACGACTCCCGTCGCGAGCAGCGCCTTGCGCGAGAACCGGGCGGTCAGCAGCGGGATGACGGCGAGCACGACGATCTCGGCCATCTGTCCGATCGTCATCAGGCCCCCGCCGCCGACGCCGAAGATTCGGTTGATCATCTGCGCCAGACCCTCGCCGGTCTGGTAGGTGCTGAGGAATGCACTCGTGTGGACGAAGTAGAACTGGTGGATGCAGGAGATCGGGACCGCCAGGAGGAAGAGGGTGATCAGGGGCTGGCGGCGGACCTCCGCGAGTGCGTCGAACGCCGCGTAGCTCTTTTTCTCCTTCGCCGCCGGCGTGGCGGGCAGGGTCAGACAGTACAATCCCATCCCGACTCCGAGGATCGCGCTCAACCGGAAGGCGTCCATGATCCCGCGCGCCTGGGTTGCCAACTGTTCCGATTCGGGTGCCGCCGCCGGCGTGTGCACGTGGAGGAGCCACTGCCCGATTCCGATTCCGACCGCGATCCACCCGATGGTCCCCCAGAGCCGGACCCTGCCGAACTGGCGGTCGCGGTCGGGCAGGTGGTGGAAGGAAAGCGAATTGGTGAGCGCCAGCGTCGGCGAGTAGATCATCGAATACAGGAACGCAAAGGTGAAGAAGAGCCAGTAGTTCTCAATCCACGACAACTGCCAGACGAGCACGCCACCGACGATGTGGCTGATTGCGAGATACTTCTCGGTGTTGAAGAAACGGTCGGCGATGTGGCCGGCGATGAACGGAGCGAAGATCGCCCCGACCCCGCCGATCATAAAAAGGTACCCGATATCGCTGTCGGCAAACCCGCGGTGCCGGCTCAGGAAGGGATACATCAGCGGCAGCCACGCCCCCCAGATCGCATACTGGAGGAACATCATGACCGAGAGCCGCGAGAGCAGGGCGGGCGGTAGCTGTTTCATGGCTTGGATCGTTCTGGAGTTGTGCGGCGCACCGGTTTCGGAGGCGCCGTTCGGAGTATCGACGTTATTGCATGGAAATCGCTCAACGCCCGTCCGTCAACCGTACAGCTGCACTGCCATGGAGGGTTCCCGTTGGAGGCGGACCGGCTCTGATTACACCGGTGTCCCCGAGGAGAGACGGGGAGCGGGAGACGCGGGGCGGGACACTTTCGCCGTCGTGTTAACGAGGAAGAGGGCCAGTCCGATCCAGATCAGGATAAATGAGGTGAGCCGAAGCGCGCCGAATGGCTCCCGGTAGACGAAGACCCCGAGGAGCAGGCTGACGCTTGGAGTGATGAATTGTAGAATCGCGACGGAGGAGAGGGGGATGAGGCGGGCGCCGGTGGCGAAGAGGAGCAATGGGATCGCAGTGACCACGCCTGTGGCTGCCAGCCAGAGGTGGGTTGAAAGATCGACGCGCCCAAGGGCGCCGCTCCCATCCAGGTGAAAGAGCAGGAGCATTCCGATCGCGAAGGGAGCGAGCAGGGTTGTTTCAACGCCGAGTCCGGTCATCGAACCGAGAGGGGATTGCTTGCGCAGGAGGCCGTAGAACCCGAACGAGAACGCGAGACCGAGCGCGAACCAGGGGAATCCTCCGTGATCGAAGAGCTGGATTCCGACCCCCGCCATGGCGAGCCCGAGTGCAAGCGCATGGATCGGGCCGATACGCTCTCGCAGGACAATGAGTGCGAGACCGGTGTTGACGAAGGGCGCGATAAAATATCCGAGGCTCGTTTCGATCACCCGTCCGTGATGCACCGCCCAGATGAAGATCAGCCAGTTCGCGGTGAGCAGGAGTCCGCTCAGAACACTCAGGCGGGCGAGGGATCCCGAGCGCAGCGCGTGCAGGTACTCGTGCATCCGCCCGCGCAGCGCGATCAACACCGCCACGAACCCGAGTGACCAGAGGATCCGGTGGTGAATCAGCTCAAAGGCGCTGATCCCCTCCAGTTGCGTCCAGAACAACGGAACGAGTCCCCAGATCAGGAATGATCCGCCGGTGACGAGATAGCCTTTGTTCAGGGATGGAGGCATTGATTTGTCCGGAACGAGCAGGGCGCAATCCGCCCAATTGAGCAATCCTGAACCGCGCGATCGCATCGTGGTGCTGGCATGGCGGTTCGGCTTTCCGCAATTGACCGTGCCGGAGAGGCGCCCATGCTGCGAAGATGGAAGCGGTGGGATTGATTGCGTTGAATGCCCTGGGCTGGGGGTTGGCGGCGTCGTTACTGCGGGCGGGATGTGGTGTGTACGGGTATGCCATTCAGGTGGAGGCGACGGGGCGCTCTGTATTGGGACTTTCTGATGGGACGTGGGGGCGGAGTTGAGCAGGCATAGGGGCGGGCGCTCGATTTATGGGAGAAATTCGGAACATCTGGCGTGACTCGTAAACCTTACTGGTTGCCAATTCAATAGAACAACCATGTCCAGAGTCGCT
>SLNJ01000161.1 GCA_007133065.1 Opitutales bacterium | reverse complement strand
TGACGAGGGGGAAGACATCAGCCGCTACCTGGACTGGAGTAAGGCGAGGCGACCCCTCCTGGAGCAAAGGCGTGTAAACGTGGATCTGCCCGCATGGATGATTGACTCGCTGGATATGGAGGCGAAGCGAATCGGTGTGACACGCCAGTCGATTGTGAAGGTGTGGTTATCCGAGCGGATCAAGGCAGAGCAAATCGGTGGAGGACAACGATCACCGTAGCGCGGTGATCGTGCCTCACCGCCACAATGCACTTCCTCGGCGTGCGCAAGCGCCTGCGGCGCCGAGTGAAAGGGGAAAGGGAAAGGGGGGCGGCATGCGGGTCTGTTCGGAAACGAAACCCTATCCGGCGCGCAAGGGCACACGCCCTCCCGAAATGGACCGATCGGCTTCCCGGAGGTAAGGTGCCTTGCCGCGCCGCAGCCTTGGCGGAGGTGGCCTCTCACCCTGCGTGGATTATACCCATATCGCCGATGGTTCCCGGCGCGTGAGGGCACGCGCCCTCCGAAACGCACATGCATCCAGACAGACGTGCCACACCGCTCAAGCAACCAACAACATCCCTTTCACTCTCACTCTCACTCTCACTTCTCCCTTCCCCCATGCACGTCATTCTGATCACGAACTACCCCCCCGACCGCCAAGAGAGTATGCGGCGGTTTGGGGAGCTGCTGTCGTCGGGATTGCGGGAGGAGGGCATCGATGTGACCGAATGGCAGCCGCGGGCCCTCTTTCTGCGCGGCGCCAATCGGCATGCGGGGTGGACCAAACTCCTGGCCTATGCGGACAAGTATCTCGCGTTTCCCTTGTGGCTGCGGCGTCAGCGCGTTCCAGAGGGGTCGATCGTGCATATCTGCGATCACGCAAATGCGGTCTATGGGCGGCACATCCGTGCCGCGGAATATTTGGTCACCTGTCACGATTTGTTCGCGATCCGGAGGGCGCGCGGCGCCGTTCCGGGCGAGAAGACGCCGTGGACCGGGCGTATCCAGCAACGGTGGATCGCCAACGCCTTGCGGCGGGCGCCCTGCATCGTCGCGGTGTCGGAGTCGACCAGGCAGGACCTGCTGGTGCACGGCGGCAGGCGCGATGAGGCGTCGGTATCCGTCGTCCCCAACGCATTGGATCCGTTCTGGAACCCGATGCCGGATTCCGAAGCCGATCCGCTCGTGCGGCGCGCGGGGATTCCCTCGGGTGCGGAGTACATCCTGCATGTCGGCAACAATAACTGGTACAAGAATCGGACAGGAGCCGTGCGGATTTATACCCGGTACCGCGATGAGGCGGCACGGCGCGGCGAGAGGCCCGCCGAATTGATCCTTGCCGGTGCAGAGCCGGATGCGGCGCTGGCCGGCGCCATTGGCGCGAGCGGGGCGCGGGATTTCATCCATACGGTGTCGCGCCCGGACGACGCCACAATCCGGGCCCTTTACAGCCGGGCGACGGCGTTTTTGTTTCCATCTTTGACCGAGGGATTCGGCTGGCCGCCGTTGGAGGCGCAGGCGTGTGCGTGCCCCGTTGTGGCGAGCCGCGGCGGGAGCCTGCCGGAAGTGTTGGGCGACAGTGCACTCACCGCCGACGCCGGGGACGAAGCGGCACTGGCCGCACACCTCCTGCGCGTCGTATCGGACCAGGCGGAACGCGCGCGGTGGGTCACCGCAGGCAAACGAAACGCGGCGCGATACAGCGTCGCCGATATGGTCGAGGGTTATTGCGCCGTGTACGACGCGATGCTTTCGGGTGGAGCGTAATAATCAGGCTTGCCTGGATTACGACTAAACTTAGTTTAGTCATATATGAAAACCGTAAACATACACCAGGCCAAGACGCACCTCTCGCGGTTGGTTGAGGAAGCGGCCGCGGGCAAGCCGGTCATCATCGCGAAGGCGGGCAAGCCGATGGTGAAGCTGGTCTCCCTGTCCGCAGGCTCGGGGCCGCGCGTGCTCGGGACGCTCGCCGGAACCGTGCACGAAGCGTCCGGGTGTTGGGATCCGGATCCTGAACTGGAAGCGCTCTTCTACGGGGAGACGGCCGGGGATTCAAGTGACCCGGCGGTGGCGGAAGAGGACGACTCGGCTCGCGCATGAGCATCCTGTTGGACTCGCACGCCCTCCTGTGGGCTTTGCATGACCCGGGCCGTATGCGGCCGGAGGCGGTGGAGCGGATCCGCGACCCCGGGCGTGCTGTGTTCTACAGCGCTGTTTCGGTGTGGGAATTGGAGCTTAAAGCAGCCAAGGGTAAACTGACGCTGCCGGGTGAATGGCTGGATGCAGTGAGGGAAACCGGATTTCTGGAGATTCCGGTCACCGGCAGTAGTGCCCGGGCAAGCGCGCGATTGCCGTGGCATCACCAGGATCCGTTCGATCGTGTGCTGGTGGTCCAGGCACGCGAACAGGACCTGGAACTGGCGACCCGTGATACGATGCTGAAGCGCTATGGGATCCGGATCCTCGAGGTCTGAAGCGGATGCAGGCCGGAGGCCGGAAGACGGAGGACGGAGGACGGAAGACGGAAGACGGAGGCCGGAGGACGGAAGACGGAGGCCGGAGGACGGAGGACGTGTCGACTGGAGGGTCAGACGCCGTCCTGACCCAGGAGGATCCGGAGGTTGTACACCCGATTGCAAGACGGACAGGCGGGGACGCTGTCCCTCCAGATTTACATGCATAACCGCGACCTGGAGGGACAGGGGACACCTCGGGCAGCATGGGCGGTGCCTTTTATTGACCGTGGAGAACGCTGAGTTCGCGGAGGGTTTTTGGGAAGGGCGTTGTGATTCGTTGTCGTAATCGCGGTGAGGAAGGTCGCCGACCATTCCGTCTCTGCTTCGCTGAGCCACCTCTCCTTGAGAAAGGAGGGGAGTTTTTGGGATTCGTCCTGCTCAATGAGCCATGGGTTGGGGGCGAGGTGGCGCCCGGCATAGCCTGCGTGTGTCAAGATACTTGACTGTTACATCATGAAACTCCTGCGCGCAATCCACTCGCTCAACCCTGCCGGGGGCGGGCCGGTTGAGGGAATCCGGCAGATGACTCCGATCCTTGCGCGGCGGGGTGTCGAGACCACGGTGCTCTGCCAGGATGATCCGGGTGCTCCGTGGCTGGCGGATTTCCCGGCGACCGTGCACGCGCTCGGGGAAGGGGAGGGTTACGGGGCTTCCCGGAGGCTGGTCCGATGGCTGGACGAGTACGTCCGCACTTTCGATTGCGCCTGTGTACACGGAGTCTGGAAGTTCCATGGCTACGCCGTGCGCCGCACGGCCCGGCGCCACGGCGTGCCGTACCTTCTTTATCCGCACGGGATGCTCGACCCGTGGTTCAATCGACGGTACCCGTTGAAGCGCATCAAGAAGCAAATCTACTGGTGGTGGATGGAGTATTGGAATTTCCGGTACGCCGCGCGCGTCTGCTTTACGTCTCAGGAGGAGATGCGGTTGGCGGCCCAATCGTTTGTTCCGTATCGGGCCACAGGAACGGTCATACCGTACGGCACCGTCTCACCGGAAATCGACCTCGACGCAGCCGCGTCGGCTTTCCGGCGGGATTTCGACCTGGCGGATTCCGAGCGCATCCTTCTCTACCTCGGGCGCTTTCACGAGAAGAAGGGGATCGACATGCTGATCCAAGCGTGGAAACGGCTACAGAAGGGCGTCAATGGAGCGGCTGCCGGCCGCTTGATCCTCGCGGGGCCGCGGGGGGACCCGGCGTATGAAGCGCGATTACGGCGGGCCGCAGGCGCGGACTGGTCCGAGGAATCAGACCAGGGCAAGTCGATCTGGCGGATCCGGGCGCTGAACGGCCCCTCCAAATGGGGCGCGCTCCGCGCGGCGCGGTTCCTGGTTCTGCCCTCGCACCAGGAGAACTTCGGAATGGTCGTGGCGGAGGCGCTCGCTGCCGGAACACCCGTCCTACTGACGCGACAGGTCAATATTTGGCGCGAGGTGGTCGAAGCCGGAGCCGGCTGGGCGGAAGAGGATACCGAAGATGGCGTGTTGTCACTTCTGCAGAGGGCCATGTTGGTGCCCGATGACGAGTCGACGGCGATGCGGAACCGCGCGCGCGCGTGTTTCGCCGAGCACTTCGACCTGGATCGCGGGGCGGAGCGATTTGTTGAGGTGCTGCGGGGGTGCGGCATGCGGCATAGGGCATGAGGCATGAGGGGCGCAATAGGGCACGCGGCATGAGGTATGAGGCGCCTGCGGCTGAAAATGGGTTTGGACGCATTGATATGGAGGTCACCCCCGCTTGTCCCTTTCACTCCTCACTTTCACTTCATACGCTTGACTATGGCATCATAATGTAATACATTGCCATCATGATTCGAACCCAGATCCAATTGGAGGGCGAGCAACATCGCGCCCTGAAGGCCAAGGCCGCGCGTGAGGCCCGCAGTCTCTCGGAGGAGGTGCGGGAGGCGGTTGCGCTCTATCTAAGCCACAGCAGTCGCAGGTCCGGTAATCTCCGGAGGATTTCCGGTAAGTATTCCCCGATTCCGACGGACGATCTGAAACCGCACGATCGCGATTGGGCGGATAGCGTGCGATGAGCCCGGTTTTCGTCGACACTTCCGGTTTCTACGCGTTTCTCGACGGTACGGATCCGAACCACTCCCGGGCGGCAGCGTTTTTCGAGGGTGCCGCTGGCCAATCGACCGTTTGCTGGACCACGAATTACGTCATTCACGAGACATGGGCGGTTGTTCAGGCTCGTCTCGGATGGGATGCCGTGGAAGACTGGCTGCGCGAACTCCTTCCGCTGTGCGAGGTCCGATGGGTTGACCAGCAATTGCATCTGCGCGGTGCTGCGCGTTGCCGCCAGGCCCGGGAGCGCCGTCTCAGTCTGACGAATGCGATCTCGATCGAGTTCATGCTGGAGGAAGAAATTCGCGACGCACTGGCATTCGACGAGCATTTCGCTCGCGAGGGATTTCGGTGCCGTGGAGCGGGGGAGCCTTGAGAACGGGGCTAGGGAGGAATGTGCGCTCGTGACTCAGGTATTCCC
This sequence comes from Opitutales bacterium, assembly GCA_007133065.1. Classification (GTDB taxonomy): domain Bacteria; phylum Verrucomicrobiota; class Verrucomicrobiia; order Opitutales; family Oceanipulchritudinaceae; genus SLNJ01. The sequence goes on along the minus strand of SLNJ01000161.1, from coordinate 4,847 downwards.
CGGGTCCCTGTCTCGCAATACAACCGACGCGAGAAAGAAACTGTCTATAGGGAGCGCACAGGTCCCGACTTCAGCGCCGCGTCGGTCTGGGGACTCGAACTGAAAGCTGCGAAAGGGGAACTGCGGCTGCCCCGCCATTGGCTCGACGCCGCTGCCGACACAGGGTTTCTCCACCTCAACATCACCCCGCTGCACGCCTGCCAAAGTGTCCGCCTCCCATGGCACCACAACGATCCATTCGACCGCCTTCTCATCGCACAGGTCCGCGAACTCCACCTGCAGATCGTCACGCGCGATGCAGTGATCGGCACCAACGGGGTGTCGATTTTGGCGGTGTGAGGCGCTTCTGTAGGAGCGGAATCAGAGAGGATTAACACCAAAGAACAGCAGCGGATGCACCTTACAAACCCTCAGCGCGTACTCAAGTTTGGAAATCTGATTGATCAAGAGGCATGAGCGGCGAATTCCATCGAAGTCATATGACAGTTTACACGATGGTGAACTCAGGCGGGGTGAACCACGCGATTGTCTGCCTGAATTCGCTTTTAGAGCATAATAAGGATAAAATCGTCCTCCGAATCGCGAACGATGGTAGCTTGTCGAGCGGAGAAATCGAGGCTCTATCATGCGCTTTCGGAACCTGTATTATTGATTCCGAACTCACTGCGGATGAAGTGAAATCTTTCGCCGAGCGATTTCCACTAACCTGGGCATACGGATCTAAGCATCCGATTTTTCGGAAAGCTCTTCACTTGCCGTTAATTCATTCGCGTTGCCAGACTCGGGAGCCTTTTCGATTTATAGATTCCGACATCCTATTCTTTCGCGACCACTGTGGAATCTTTACGAGTGAAGCAGAATGGGATTGTTTCTCCGAGGATCTCGCTGTAACGTTGGGACTCAGAGATCTGATTAAATGGAAAACGCCGATTCACGGAATCATAAACTCGGGAATCATCTCATCCCATTATCCAAACTACGACCTCATCGAATCTTTCTTAAGAACTACTAAAGACACGATCGGTAAAATTCACGAGCAGTTTGCATGGATAATATCCAACCATGACCGGCCGGTATCCTTAATCTCACAAGACTACATACAAATTGAAAACAGGTGGCGTCGGTTGGATTCCTCAGATATATCGGAGAACTGCATTGCGCTTCACCTAACTGGGCATCGAAAAAGAGATATTCAATTCTATCTGCGACTTCTTGATGAAGTGGATTGTTCGAGGTTTATCGAAGTGAAGAAGACAATTTCACACCCTCGATCAAGCTATACAATGGCTTTATTGAAGTGCTACAAGAGGATCATGCATCATGCATAAACGGTTTTATCACGCAGTATCGTCGGTTCGAATACTTTTCGGTAAGTGGCGCCAGCGAATCTTGCCTGGAGCAATGGCCTATTGGATCTCCGGAGGACGAGTCGCACGGGGCCCATTCCAAGGAGTTCGGTATTGCTTGTCGTCATCTGGCAGTGCGTTGGCGCCAAAACTAATGGGTACATATGAGTTCGAGGTCCAACCCCTGATTGAACAGATGATTCAATTTAAGCCGAGCCTATGCATCGTCGCGGGCGCCGCCGAAGGATACTATGCAATTGGTTTAAATTACAGACTTCCCGGTGTACCTATTATCGCATACGAAAGCGCAGAACACGCACGTAATAATCTGTTGCGGATGATTGAATTAAACTGTTGTAATCCGATTGCGATCGAGATTCGTGATACGTTTGGAGAGGATTCAATTTCCGGAATAAATGATCAGCGATGTGGAATCGTTATGGACATTGAAGGGGATGAGTGGAGGATTCTTAATAATGTTTCTCCTGAGGAGCTTTCTCGGGCCTTCCTCATCGTCGAAATGCATGAAAGGGAGAATGGAAATCGAATAGGGTTGTTTCAGAAATTTTCGGAAACTCATCACATTGAGGAGATCCGACAGGCGAGGCGGCCGATAACGATTCCTGGTATGGGCTGGCTGGAGCGACGGGAGATCTTGCAGTGTGAATTTAGATCAGAATGGGCGAGCAACTATTGGCTTCTGCTTCGCCCGCGGAGATTTTACAATGCGAAGGTCTCGTGTGCCCGGAACTGACTCGCACTTGGCACCAATAGACGAAGGGAATGATCCGGTATGTATATGGAGCGCTTGATGCCCTGCAGGATGGCAAAAAAGGAATTTCCATGCGTATAACGATCGTCCAAGGTGCGTTTCTACCTGTGCCTCCGTTGCGAGGCGGGGCTGTGGAGAAGATGTGGCATCAGCTGGCACGCGGATTTGTGCGGCTGGGGCATCCGGTCACACATGTGTCCCGATTATGTGATGGCTTGCCGGCGGAGGAGGAGATCGATGGGGTTCGGCACGTGCGGGTGAAGGGCTATGACACGCCGGGGTCGCTGGTGCGGTTGAAGGCGCTCGACCTGCTTTACTCGCTGCGAGTGAAAAGGGTTATGGAGCGATCGGATATTTTGGTGGCGAACACGTTTTGGATGCCGATCCTGCTGCGCGATCCCGCCCGCTGGGGGCGGGTGGTGGTTGATATGCAGCGCATGCCGAGGGGGCAGGTGCGGTGGTACCGGCATGTTGCTTGTTTGCGGGTGAATTCCGAGGCGGTTCGGGAGGCGGTTGTGCGAGAGTGTCCGGCGATCGAACCGATCGTCCGGTTGATCCCGAACCCGCTGCCGTTCGAGCCGCCGGAGTTGGTTGATTGGCCCGGGAAGGAGAAGGTGATTCTGTACGCGGGACGGGTGCACCCGGAGAAAGGATTGCACCTGCTTGCGGATGCTTGGAAGCGATTGCGGGGGGAGTTCCCGGAGTGGCGGGTGGAGATCGCGGGCCCGCATGCCGTATCGCAGGGCGGCGGCGGCGAATCGTTCTTGAGAGCGCTGAAGGAGCGGTTCGAATCGGATCGGGTTGTCTGGCACGGGTCCGTGCACGACGACGCGGCGCTCCACGCGTTGTACCGAAAGGCGGCGGTATTTGTGTACCCGTCGGTCGCGGAGAAAGGGGAGACGTTTGGCCTTGCGCCGCTCGAGGCGATGGCCTTCGGTGCGGCGCCTGTGGTGTCCGCGCTGGAGTGTTTCCGGGCGTTCTTGTCTCCGAGGGAGAACGGCGCGGTGTTCAACCACCGAGCCGAGGACCCGGCCGCGGCACTGGCCGAATGCATGCGCTGCCTGATGGAGGATCGGGAGTGCCGCCAAAAAGTCGGCCGGGCTGCCGCGGAGCGTGCCAAGGCGTTCGCGCCGGGGATCGTCGCAGAGCAGTTCCTGGAGGCGTTTAAAAAGGTCTCGGCATGAGTGTGAATCGACTCAAGCGCCTGATCGTGGGATGAAATCCGCGATGAGATCTACCGAGGTCGGGGCGGATAATTGCCGTCGATATGGATTCACTTGTGTACGCGTTTGGCCAACACACGCCGTTGGACCGTGATTTTTCGCGGTTTTGCGGCGTACACCTCAGGAATCGCCTGCGTTGGCGCCGATTTCTTTGGGCTGGTTGTTCCCGGGGTGATGTGTATGAGTGACTCAATGGCGGATAATTCGGCGCAGAGTCCTTGGTCGGCGGGGGAGCGGGCGCGGCTTTTCTTGTGGGAGGTCTGTTGGGCGGTGTTCTGCCGGTGGACTCCGAAGCCGCTGAATCCGTGGCGGTTGTTCTGGCTGCGGATTTTCGGGACGACGATCTCGGGGCGCCCGTTCGTCCATCAGCGCGCGCGGATCGCGGTCCCGTGGCATCTTTCTCTGGGCGATCGGGCGTGCGTGGGGGATCGAACGAATCTTTACAGTCTCGGGGAAATCACGCTGGAGCGGGGGTGCATTGTTGCGCAGGAGGCGTATCTGTGCACCGGCGACCACGATTTGGATGCCCCTGGGAAATCGCTGGTGACTGTGCCGATCCGGGTGGGTTCGGATGCCTTTATCGGAGCGCGGGCGTTCGTTCTGCCGGGGGTGACCATCGGGAGCCGCGCGGTCGTGGGTGCGGGGAGCGTGGTTACCCGGGACGTACCGTCGTGCGCCCGAGTGGCCGGGAACCCTGCGAGGGCGCTGCAATGAGCGGTCCGGTCTTCAAGCGTGTTGCCGCATCGCTCCTCGGGGCGGGCTTGTTGATCTGCCTCTTCCTTGCGTGGCGACCGTCTCCATTTATGAGCGAGGTCGGATTCATCCCGCACGGGGTCGGCGTCTGGGCGGATGCCAACCCGAATCTGCGCACGATAATCCCGTTTATTGTCCTGGGAATGCTGGGCGCACTGCTGACCGGTGCTCGGCTGCGGAGACTCGGCGCTCTCATATTCGGGTTGGCGATCTTCTCCGCGCTTCTTGAGGCGGGCCAGGCGTTTATCCCGGGACGCAATCCGCAACTGGCCGATGTCGCATTCGGAATCGGCGGAGCGCTGATCGGGGCGGCCCTGGCTGTCCCGATTTCCTGGTGGATGCGACGGCGGCTGGTCAAGAGGTGGAACGCGAGGGCGACCCGTGCGGTCGCAACGACGGGCGCGACCTGGAGGAAGCGTCCCGCCAGCGTGCGGAATGACGACTGAACGGATGGAGCGGGCGGCATGAATTGGATGGGATGGCTGCGCAATCGCTGGGTGCTGGGCGGGATCGCGCTGGTCGTGCTGCTCGGGGTCGCGGGAGCCTACCCTGCTTATCAGGCGGCGAAGGTCTGGCGGGCGGAGTCGCTGGCCGCGCAGGCGGAGGCGCTGCTCGAGGATCCGGATCGGCTTGTGGACGCCTGGGAGAAGGCGCGGGCGGCGCTCGCGCTGGCGCCTGGACGGATCGAGATCGCCCGTGTGGTGGCGCGCCTCTACGACGTCGCCGATCCCGCAGCGGCGCCGGGGTACTGGC
>SLNJ01000068.1 GCA_007133065.1 Opitutales bacterium | reverse complement strand
TGCCCGGGAAAAGAAAATTCCGCCATCGCGGGGTAATGATCCGAGGCGTAGTCGAGCTCCGGTGGTTGCAGCACCGCAGCCGACGTGGCATGCGTTGCCAGGCCCGAACTCGTCAGGATGTGATCGATACGCGCGCCCTCCTTGATGGATTGCGGCAGGTGGGAAACAGCTTCCGCCGGGGGAGTTCGCCCCCCACCCTTCGTCGGAGCGGCGTCTCCGGGATCGGAGTCCGGGTTTGGTGACGGCTTCACTGCACGACATTGTGGCGGAGTAGGCACTAACGCAAAGCTTTTGACTCTCAGCAAAGCCGTTCCACAAGCGTTTCGCCAAACTCACGGTAATGACCTCGAGCCGCGTCGACCACATTCCGGAAGACCTGCCATCTTCAGGAATCACGTGTGGGCTTGACGAACGCCTCGCACCGTGTGGTAAACTTCGATTACAACGACGAAACGGAATCCGAGAGCGGCATCGGCAATCTTCCTTAACGCGCTGTCTGGCCTCTCCCACGGTTTGCTCGAACTCATCAACCGCACCATGACAACACGCATTCACATTCACACCGGCGGTCCGTACCATCCCTCGGCCGCGCAGGCCAAGGTGATCGCAAAGCACCTGGGAGAGGAGTTTTCAGTCGCGGCCCGTGACGGGACCCGCGTCTTCGACGAACTGGATGATTGTGATCTCTTCGTCGCTGCAGGGATGCACTGGACGGGGATGGATGCACTCGTGGGAAAGCCCGGATGCTGGCCGAAGGGGGTGACTCCGACGCCGTATTCGACGCCGACCGCGAACCAGCGCGCTGCCTTCCGGGAATATCTCTCATCGGGCAGACCGGTTCTCAACTTTCATGGCGGGATCGCCAGCTATGACGACTGGCCCGAGTACGGGCGTCTGCTCGGCGTCCAGTGGGACTGGAAAGTCTCCAACCACGGCGCTCGCCGGGAGTGGACCATCGCACCCGTCGAGACGCATCATCCGGTCATGGCGGGAATCACGGATTACCAGATTGTGGACGAGATCTACGGAAACCTGCAATTCACACCGGAACTGCCGTTCGAGGTCCACGCGACGGCGACAGTGGAGCATATGCGTTTCCCGATGGTGATCACGGCGGAAGGCGGCCGCATCCCGGGAGCCGGACGCATGGTCTACCTGGCCAACGGACACGATGAAGTCTCTTTGGAGTGCGGGACTTTTCTCAAGCTTATCATCAACTCAATCCACTGGCTGACCGGGCGGATGAATGAATCGAAGTAGCATGGAGAATACATACCGTTGCGCCATCATCGGCGTCGGGGCGCCCACACAGACATGGGCCAAAGGTGGCGGCCATCAGATCGGCTATTCCCACGCCCGTATGATCGAGGCCGATCCGCGCCTCGAGCTTGTCGCGGCCGCCGACATCCATTCCGGCAACCTACGAGCTTTTCAGGAAAAGTTCAGCGTTACCAAAGGCTACGCCGACTACCGCGCGATGCTCGAAGAGCAGAAACCGGATATCGTCAGCATCTGCACGTATGTCGGTCTCCATGAACCAATGGCGGTCGCCTGTGCCGAGAGAGGAGTCAAGGGCATCTTTCTCGAGAAACCGATCGTTCACAGTCCGGCTGCATTGCGACGCCTGTCGCAAGCCATCGACGAGAGCGGCATCAAGGTCGCAGTCGCTCATGTGCGCCGCTATATTCCCAGTCTTCGGAACATCCGCGATGAGCTCGCCGCCGGGACGATCGGGCAACCGCTCCTGTTCATGGCCGGGATCGACGGGTGGGATCTCTGCGAGTGGGGAAGCCACTGGTTGGACGCCTTCCGATTCTTCAACGGCGATCGGCCGGTCTCTTGGGTAACGGCCCAGGGGCGGGTGCGCGATCTTCGGGGATACGGACACGCCATGGAAGATCACGCAGTCGCGTGTTTCGAGTTCGACAATCACGCTCGCGGCCTGCTCGACGGAGGGAGGCGCATCGGTTCAGGCGAGTCCGACTGCGCCGGCGCCCCCCCCGTGATGACAATCGTCGGTACCGAAGGTGTGATGTATCTTCGCGAGTGGTTGAAGAAACTGGAGATTCTTGGCGCGGACGGAAAACGGGAGGTCATCGATCCCGCAGGCGGCGATCGCGGCGAGAACAGGGAGACGACATGGGCCCCCTACGCCGCCGGAATGGTGAGCTGGCTCGACGGTGGCGATCCTCCGCCCACGGCATGGGAATTCACGCGCGGAACCGCCGAACTCAACCTGGCCGCGTACCTCTCGATGCTTCGGGGAGACCGGATCGATCTTCCATGGGATGAGGAGGCCGCCGCCATCGATGAGTGGCCCCTCGAGATCTTCGCCCGGCGTTGAAAATGTCACGTTCACGGCGCTCGCAAGCAAGGACGCCACTCGTTAGTCCAGCGTCTCTGACGGAGCGACCGGAGATGTGGGGACGGCTGCCGAGAAAGGGATGGCCCGGCCCTCGGACAGTATTCGCTCGCCCCAGACCTGGGCGGGGATTGGGAGGTAGGCGGGGGCGTTGGCTGCGTCGACGTCGGCACCGATGGCCGGCCACGGGACATCGCCCCAGAAGTGCGGCGGCCCCTCAAGGAAGAGCGATACCGGCAGCACTTCGTGAACGGCCTCGTTCCAGACGATCCGGCCCTCGATGAGGTTTCCCTCGACGAGCGCGTCCCTGGAGTCGTCCTTCACGTCAATTCCCTGGCCACTGATCATCGAGTTACCGACGACATTCTGGCGGTGCGACCCGTTCATGATCTGGAGCGGCGGGTTCCAGCCTCCGGGGTCGGGGCTGTGGTTGAGGGTCGTGTCGAATCTGTTGCGGAAGAACGTGATGAGCGGCCCTGCCGACCCCCACCAATCCGAGGATGTGGCAAACTCGGCGACGTTTCCCTCGAACAGGGTCATATAGGGATAGTGGCCGTGAACGGAGATATCGCGCAAACGATGCCGCCCATCCTGGTGTTGTTCGCGGGAGTAGTTGAAAGCCCAGACGCTTCCGTTGGCCCCGTTGCTGAGCAGCATGGCGTGGCGGAGCATTCGGAATACGTTGTTCCAGATCAGGCAATCGTTTCCGTTGACCACGCCGTAGCCTCTGCCGCCCCCGCCATACCCGTGTGCGTGATGGATGTAATTGCTCTCGACCGTTATGAAGCGGCTCTGGCCGAGCGAGATATGCGTGCGATGGGCGTACTCGAGTTCACAGTCGCGGACCCAGCAGTTCTCAGCTCGGCCGATCGCGATCACACTGTTGCTTGCCGGATCGACCAACCGGATGTGAAGAGATTCCACCCCGGCCCACTCAATCGTATCCATCGGCCGGAGACGCGGGTCCAGGTGCATGCGGGAGAGCCGGACCGGTGCATCCAGAACCACGGTGTCCCCTCGAACCTCCAGGACGCGGAGCACCTGATGCACCGTTCTTCTGGCGTAGGATTCACCCGCCGCCATCCAATCCGCGGAATGCCCGTCGTATGTCGCAGTTCCATACATCGCTTCCATGTCATTCTCGGAGTTAATGTACACCATCTGTCCAGGCGAAATATCGTCGGCGGACTCAAGCACGAGCACGCGGCTGCCTGCGTCGTACCCCGCAAGAATGCGCCGTTCGTCGCCCGCCCATTCCCCGCGCAGCGAGATCGCGGCAGACCCCCAGGCCGGTTCGTCGCCGGCGGACTTCATGAGGAGGTGGGTCTTGTCGAGTCCCCGCCCGCGCAGCACGACGCCGCTCCTCAAAGTAATCCCTGAGGTGATGTGGAACGTGCCCTCGGGAAGGAGCACGGCGCCTGGTGCAGGCGCCTGGTCGATCGCTCGTTGAATTGCCGGTGCGGCGTTTGTGTCCTCTCCGACCGGCAAGTCGTCCGGCCGAAGCTCAACGGTCACCGGAACCGATGGAATGCCGCCCTCGACACCGACGCGCCGCCAGTCGATCAACCGCTCCGGGTGAATCGCATGGTCTGCCTGCGGTGCGGCTTTATAAGACGCGCTCCCTTGCCGCTGCCGCCTGCTCTTCAGGGAACGTGACAATCGAGGGAACCCGGGCGAAGGCATCACGGGGATTGGCGGGTGGTGAGGTGATCTTGATTCGACACGATGGACTGACCAGGACGTGTCGCGTTAAAGCGCTCACCGACCGGCGCATGGGTGCCGCGCGGACGCCGGACTATGTGGAGGACCTCACTCCCGCTTCGGAGTACGAACGGCGGGACGAAGAAGAAGCGGCAAAACCGTACCGCCGCGCCAAGGGTGAAGGCCGTCCCACCAAACGGGACCGGCGGATTCTTGACCTGATTCGCGGCGCGGAATGATATCTCATCACAAAGATTTCGTCCCCGAACCTTTTTGTTGCCCATCTGCAACCATCTGATTCAACCGAATCGTGCCTACATCATCTGGAGATAACACGAGCCCGGAAACCGGGATTTCGATTGAGCGAAGAAAGTTTTTGCGGCGAATGGCCTTCACGGGGATTGGGGCCGCGGGGTTCGCTGCGGTGGGCACAGGGCGAGCGGACACGGAACCGGCATCGCCGGAGCCCGCTGTCGGCGCTACCCGAACGCACAGGTCGTCCGAGGCCCCGGTTAACGTCAGGGAGTTCGGCGCGATGGGAGACGGTGTTGCCGACGATCGGACCGCGATTCAGGCGGCGATTGACTCGATCCGCGATGCCGGTGGAACCGTTTTTATCCCCCGGGGTGTTTATCGACTCTCGCTGGACCGTGAAGCGGAGCTCGGTCTCAAGTTCTACAGCAACATGCAGATCATCGGCGCCGGGCGAGGCAATACGGTGTTGAAATGGCAAGATGACGTGACGACTGCCAGCCAACACTACCTGCTCGCGGGCGCCGGGGGGTTCGTTGAGAATGTAACCATCGCGGACTTCGAGATCGACGGCAACAAACAGGGCCGGGGCAACGCAACGTTTCAGATCCGGGGCGAAGGGATTGAAATCGATGGCAAGAACATCGTTATTCGGAATATGTACATCCACGATGTTCTGGGCGAAGGCATCGATTGCGATGTCGCGGACGGACTTTTCATCTCACACGTTATCGTCGAGAACACCGGGGGTAACGGAATCCACTGCTCCGATGCCCGCGTCCGCCACGTTATGATCAGCAACTGCATCACGCGAAATTGCGCACACGGGCGAAGGCATTCCGGCAACAGGCGCTACGGAGGCCTGGTGCTTCGTGGCAGCGACATCTATGTCGACCAACATATCTCTGTCGACGACGCGCAGATCGCCAGCATCGAAGGTCAGGGACGAGGCGAGTCGAGCATGATCGCGCTATCGGGCGTCGCGGGGCGGTCCGAATCCATGGATGCAGAGGGCTTCAGAGTCGGAATGCAGGGTCGCGTCGTCCTCTCGCACTGCCGGTCAATGCTTCCGAATTCGAATCGAAATGCCTACCGGGCGAATGGATTTGATGGATCACTCCATCTTCAGCACTGCTTTGCAGAGAATGGCGACGGGGTCGCTTATGAGATTGCGATGAAAGGCGCCCTCTCAATCGAGAGCTGCGAGGCGGTCGCTCACTCGGGAGGAAATCGAACACATGGATACCGCCTGGAAGTAGAAGGCCGGGGGGTCATCAGGAACTCCACGTCTCTCGATTCAAATGCAGCAGATGATGGATCACTCACGCAAGACGCCGCGGCGATCGAGGTGGATGGACCTGCTCAACCGGGCCGTACCGATTTTGTCATTACAGGGAACCGTGTTGCGGGCGGAATCAACTCCGTGCGTGTGTCCGATCGTGTTGGGAAGGGATTTGTTCACGGGAATATATGTGACGGGCGGATCCTGCTCGATGGAAGTGGGATCACCTGTGTCAGTAACGTTACGGCGAGGGTGATCGACAACGGATCGAATAATACGGTCGAGTCAAACTACCAGCCATCAGACTGAGAGCCGTTCAGGCGCTGCTTCGCGCGTCGCTGCATCTGAAACTCATATAGCGAGAACGGTTCAAGCGTGTACCCCAGCCACTCCGGCTCGCGGTGTTCCAGTACCCATGCCTCGGTTACATCGCATCGCAGGTTCACCCAGTCTCCGACGGAAATACCAGTAGTTTCGGCGACAGGAATAGTCGTTGTCGGGCCCAGGAGGTCTTCCGTGATCGCGACCTCACGGGCGCCGTCTCGAAAGAACCCCGCATCACGCGGCCCGGAGACCAGGATCACGGACTTGCCACGCATCCGGGTGGTGGCGTTCAGAAGAAAGGTCTCGTCACGACCGGCGCCACGCAAGACGACATTCGACGCCCGAATCACCAGCGCAGCACGACGGTCCTCCGGGACACTGAGCAGGTACTTTCCGGCGGGCATGAAAACCACGCCACCGCCCGCTTGCTCCGCGGCATCAATTGCGCGCTGAATCGCCTCAGTCGCGTCCGACGAACCGTTTGAATCCGCACCGAAATCAGCATCGGTCACAACAAACTTCGGCCCGTCGATTTCGGGAATCGGCCGTTCTCCGCGATGATATCCGGCATACGTGAAATCCTGAATGATCTTGTCCGTCTCGAACCTCATCTCGCTCGTCGGCGGTCGCCAGTCCTCCGGGACCAGTTCACTGCGCCATTTATCTGCACTGAGAATCGAAGACATTCCGATTGCGGCAGACCCAGTGAACACGGCCATCCGGCTGCAATGGATAGACCCGGGAAATGTGAATATCCCGAACATGCCGCGAGTATCACGATCCCAGCGAGAAGGGCAAATCGGATTGGCGTGTGACAGCGAGGAAAGGGAGTCGTCACGCAGGATCCGACCCTTCGCTTTCCAGGCACTTCAGGCGGTCGAGCTTCTCGCGGACTCGCGCGCGGTACCGTCTTTGTCGCGCCGCGTTCGAGCGGCGGCGGTCAGCGTCGGGGAGCCTCGGGCGTCCTGCGCGGAGTTGCAGGACAGCTTCGGGCTTCGTGAAGACGTGTCGCCGGCGGAACGCGCTCGGGGCATGGACCAGCGCCTGCTTCCAAAGCGGCGGATAATCATACCACGCGCGGTCCGCAATCCGCCGGGGATCGCCGGTCCATGGGGGCGCATCGACGTTCGCTCCCTCGCAAAGCCACTCGACATACGACGCCAGGTAGGCGTCGCATTGGCCATGATCGTGCAGGTGCTCGCGCAGCAATTGCGGGGCCTTGGAGACTCGCCGGGAAAACTCGCGCCGACTATGGACCTTCCTCAATTCATGCTGCCAGTCGCGCACGTTTCGTCCGAAGATTTCCGGATCACTCACCCCGTCGCAGACCTGTGCCGCGGTCTGTGGCCGTTTCCACGCTTCGTTCATGGTTTGTCCTCCAAAAGGGACTCCAACAGCGGCCGGTCTTCAGTCCGAATCACGTCATCGGGATAGAAGTCATCGACGATTTTTTGTATCTGATCGACCGAGCGGATTTCAAGTTTTCGGATCAAAAACCGAAGGTCATCGAGATCGCCGCGATATGCACCGATCGGACGCCTGCAGGCGAGCGCCTTCATCGCGAGCAGATACCTGGCGGTCGGGACAAATACGGCGAGTCCGGTCTCGTCTTCGATCTCTCTCAACCGCCGCTTTGCCTCTTTTGAAGGAGAGACAAACTGCACCACGTCGGAGCTGATCCAATCGTCCGGTAAATCCAGCTCACGCGCCACCTGGGCCGCCAGCCGCTCGCCCTCCACTCTCGGCACCAGGATTGCATCGATGTCCTTGGTGGCCGCCCGGCTGTTGTACGCAAGGAGCATCGCCGACCCGCCATAGATGGAAATCTCCAGGCGCATGTCCGCATCTCTTGATAGCTGTCCGAGACGCCGAAGAGCTTGTAGAATTGTCCGCTTATCCACAAATAAACCGTAACGTAACGATAAATCATGTCAAGCCTCTTCGCACTTCGCTTCCGCCAAGGCTGCTGAAATTCTGAAAAGCTGCCGGAAGACGGAGGGCGGAGGGCGGAGGGCGGAGGACGGAGGACGGGGGACGGGGGACGGAGGACGGAGGAGCAGGACCTGACACGGAGGCGGTAGGACCAACCGTCAGGCCCTTAGGCTTCGCCGATGCCGCTTCGCTCGGAACACTTTCACTTTCACCCCAACGACACCCCTTTCAGAATTGCAGCGTTTCAGCATCTCAGCGTTTTGTCGCGCGCCAGCGCGCTTCCCCGTTCCACGGCGGCATCCCGTCGCTCCCGCGGTGGCCACCCGGCGCGGGATGAGTGGAAGAGTCGGAATGCATTGCATCATTCCCCGCGCCGGTGCGACGATGGCGCTCCTGGGACGTTTCGAACGTCTTAGGAACGGGATGCACTGCTCTTGGAACGAGCGTGGATCCCAACGCATGCAGCTCGCTCGAAAGCGGGAGTTCGTGGATCATCTATACCATCGTAACGAATCACGGCGGCAGGATCCATTTCGATAGGGAATCGGGGAGCTACACCCGCTTCCACGTCGATCTGCCGGCGGCACGGGAGGAGAAATGACGGATCGCAAGCTCAAGCAATTTGACCCTGGCCACGCGGCTGTCCAGATGGAGTTGGTCAATCGTTTTACGGCGGGGTGGCCGTACAGTCGTCCCATCGACAGCGGGCTGATCGCGCACTGGCAGTCGATCGAGCGTTTTCAGCCCGAGAACATGCTTACGGCATGGGAGGCGGGTGTGCCGGCGGCCTTCCTGCACGGTGAGGTCCATGGCGATAACGGCCACATCAATATCCTCGCCGTGCAGCCTGCCCACGCAAATGCGGGAGCCTGGCTGCTGAACGAGTGGGAGCACAGGCTTGTCGGATGCGGCGTGCGGCAGGTGCGCGGTCCAAGCGCACGCGCCGGCGCCTTCTACGGAGGATTCGTCATCGGCCTCGAACCATATCTGCCGTCGTGGGCGACAGGAGCGATTGACGCGTTCATCCGGGCGGGCTATCGCATGGGTCCGCCGGACGTCCTCATGACGCTCGATCTCACCCATCGGATTGACCAGGACCCGATCTCGGAAGGATATGAGATCATCGAAGTCGAGCCCGAGCCCGAGTACACTGCCGAAGTCTTCGGTTACCATGCCCTGTCCCGACGGTCGAAAGCCGCACACTGCTACGCGCGGATCTACCCGCAATTACCCGGGGCGAGCGGAGCGATCGGACAGATCGGCAACGTGACCACCGAGCCGGAGCATCGCAACAGAGGCCTGGCTCGCTGCATGGTGCAGAAGTCCTTGCGGCGACTCGCTGCGATGGGCGCGACCGAGGCGCTGATCGCAACCGGACTGGAAAACGCCCCCGCCCTGCGAGCCTACGAGCGCGTCGGCTTCCGCCGCCTCCACCTGATCACCGAGTGGATCAGGGATCTCTGATCCGAGGCCGACGCATTCTGCGCTCCATTGGCGCTTTCAGAGAACGCCGTACCGGTCGAACACCTCCCGAAGCGATTTTCCAGCCATCAGCTCCTGGCGGGCCTGCGTCTCTTTCCCGGCCTTCGCGGCCGCGAGTTCGAGAACGTCTGCTTCGATATCTGCCGGAATGACGACGATGCCGTCAAAATCCGCGAAGACCAGTTCCCCCGGGTTGACGAGTACCTCGCCGCACCGGACCGGCACGTCGTACGCCATCACGCGCCCCCGGCCCATTGAATCCAGCGGCCGTATGCCGGCGCAGTACACCGGAAAGCCCATTTCCATGATTCGCACGCAATCGCGCACCTGGCTGTCGCAGACGCATCCGACCGCGCCGCGCTTCAATGCCACGGTGCTCATGAGTTCGCCCCACGGCGCGTTCGTACCGCCGTAGTCGGTGGAGTGCACTGCCACGTCACCGGCGCGCAAGGAGTCCATCGCGTCGATCTCCAGCCCGTATGGGTCCTCCTCAACGACGTAATCGGTCTCCATCCAGCGAAATGTCCGCGCCCGCCCGACAAACCCGCACCGGCGCGGATCGCTCAAAAGCGGGCGGATGCGCTGATGCATCGCCTGCTCACGGCGACCGAGGGAGTCGAGAATGTCGCACACCGCGGCCACGTAGAGCTTCTGTTTTATGAAGGCAAAAATCGCGGCATCGTTCTGAAGCATGTTGGTTTTCCTCATATCGTTTTCCATATTCGCACTCAGGTTCGCGGTCCAAGCTCCTTTGCGGGATTGCCGGCAACAACGAACCCCGGTGCGACATCGTGGAGCACTACGGCACCCATTCCCACGAAGCAATCGTCCCCCAGCTTTACCTTCTGGCGGATGTTGCAGCCCTGACCCAGATACGCCCGTGATCCGACCTCAACATGACCCGCAAGGCAAGCTCCGCTGCAGAGTGTTGCGTGCGGGCCGATGATCGCATGATGGTTGATCACGGCTCCCGCCAGACAAAAGACCCGCTCGTGCAGGCGCGCCTGGTGTCCCACGAAGCAATTGGGGTACAGCACGCACCCGGACTCGATCGCTGCTGTCGGAGCGATAAAGCAGGAGGGATCGACCAGCGTGGCCCAACGCCCGCGGACAATATCCGGCGGGCTCGCAAATCCATGGTCGAAGGCAACGAAACAGCGGTCTTGATCGGCCTCGGACGACGGCAGGCGGTCCAACAACCTCCAGGTCGGAGCCGCGCGATTGATGCGATCGACGATCGATTTCATCTCGTGCGCGTGCGGACCGTCGCCCAGAATCACAAGATCTCTCACCATCTTCTCCTCCCCCTCAGGCAACGCGGTATTTTGCGACGAGTTTCTCGTCGATTTCCACGCCCAGGCCGGGGGCGTCCGGAACCGCGAGGCAACCGTCCCGCATCGGGATAGCCTCCCCGCAGAGCTTGTTGAGCAGGGACGCGCTGCTGACGTTGTACTCCAGCATCAACGGTTTCCTCAGGTAGGCGTTCAGGTGCAGCGATGCGGCTTTGAGCACGTCCGTCAGCCAGGCGTGGGGAGCGCAATCGACCTGCAGTCGCATCGCCAAGTCCGCGATCTGCCGTCCGGTGGTCAGACCACCACAGCGACTCAGGTCGGGTTGCAGCACGTTCACTCCGCCAACCGTCGCCAAGCGCTCGAACTCGGCATAGCCGGCCGCCTGTTCTCCCGCCGCAATCCGAAGGGTCCGCGTACAGGCGGAAAACTCTCCATAGCCCTCGATGTTCTCGGGATGCAGAAAATCCTCCAACCAGAAAATATCGAGTGCTTCCAGCGGTCCGATCATGCGCTTCCAGTCGGCCAACGACCGGGACTTGAACGGATCGTCGTAGCTGGCGCCGTACCATCCCGGATCGACCATCAGTCGAACATCGGGACCGGCCGCCGTTCGGGCGGCCTCCAGAAGCGCCATATCGCGCCCCGCATCGACACCAAACACACCCCAGCCGAACTTAATCGCCCTGAAACCGTGTCCGAGGTACTCGTCCACCGCCTCCCGCATCGCGTCGGGCGTCGGACGAAAGAGCGTCGAAGCGTACGCCATGATCCGATCGTTGTATTTGGCGCCGAGAAGCGCCCAGACCGGTTGGCCGCAGGCTTTTCCCGCAATGTCCCAGAGAGCGATGTCCGCAGCGGAGAGCATCTGCATCCCGGCCCCCTGGCGGCCGTAGTACGCCATATACCGGTACATCTTTTGCCACAGCCGCTCTCGCTCCAGTGGGTTCTCTCCGACCAGCGCCGAGCGCAGCGACTCGAATCCAACCTGACCGCCCGAAGGCAATTCAACGATTGCCCTGCCGACGTGCGGTTGCGTCTCCACATCCGACCAACCGACAATGCCCGCGTCGGTTCCGATTCGAAGCAGGCAGACGAATCGCACGCCGTGCGCCTCGGCGGCAACCGCCGGATCGGGGTAATCCTGGCCCGTGTCCAGAACATACGCATCGACAGTGGTGATCTTCATTATTCGACCCCCAGCAGCGCCAGGGAATCGCGGTTCAGGATCCCCTCGATGACTTCATCGGTCACCCGTGGGCCTCCGCTTCCGCCCGCCACGGCGTTGATGTTTCGCAGACCGGTGATCGAATCCGCAACGGTCGTAAAGGGGTAATCGGTTCCGAACAGCAGCTTGTGTGTGACACCGTACTCGGAGGCGGTGACCAGCATGTTGTAAAACTGCCACGGACGGTAGTAGAGCGCCGAGATGTCGGCGTACACGTGCGGGTGCTTCCTGATCACGCAGATGCACTCGTCGCTGAACGGGTGCCCGAGGTGAGCGAGAACCACGCGGAGTTCCGGAAACCGCACCGCGACATCGTCCCACAGCTCCGAGTGCGCGTATTTCAGCACGGCCAACCGGTTGTAGGTGGTCCCGGCATGGAAGAGGATCGGAAGGCGCCGCTCCTGGCAGTACGCGTATATCTCATCGCAGCGGGCGTCGCCCGGATCGAATCCACCGTACGCCGGACCCATTTTCACGCCGCGGAGACCAAGTTCCTCGATCGCAGTCCGCAGCTCTTCCATGTATCCCTCCTGGGTCGGATCGCACGCAGCGAAACCGATCAGTTTCCCTCCGCCTCTCGCGACGGCGTCGGCCACATACTCATCCGGAACCCAGTAGCCGCACAAGCGTCCTTTCAGGCCAAATACGACCACGTGATCCATCGCCCGGTTGTCCTCCAGGAGGCGGTCGACGTCGACGGTCAGGTCGATCGCCCGCCCGCGGGAGAGCGCGGCCTCCCTTACGGTGAAGTCGGCCATGTGGAGCCGCTGATCCCAGACGTGTGCGTGTACGTTGATCATTTTCGACCTAAGGCAGTACACTGAACGGTTTGATCGTTCCGCGCCCGCCCTGCGGACGGAAACACTCGGCGTACTCGCAGCCCGCCTGCTCTCCCCAGAAGGAGTCGGGACGGCGGGCGAGACGATCAAAGCCGGCGCCGACCGCGGCCGTCAACGCTTCCTCCTGCGACGCGTGCAGCTTGAGAAGTTCGATCTTCTCATCCTCAAAATCGCCGACATCCACAAAGTGGGTCGGGTTGAATCCGAACGCACCGTGCGGCGGAACCGTGAAGACCGCAGGCACGGATTGCAGCGGCGGATACCCCGTCGGCAGCACCGGTAGCGCCGCCTGCATCACGCAGTGCCGCACCAGCAAGCCGGTCGTGACGTGGTCCTGGTTGTAGTCCTCGTCATGGTGCGTGAAGACAACGTCCGGGGCCGACTCGCGGATGGCGTCGATCAGGCGCATTCGAACGTCACGCGTGTCGTATAAAAACTCGTCCGGGAAGCGCAGATTGATGTATTCAGCACCGCACCGGGCCGCCAGCGCGTGCATCTCCCGATCCCGGATCGCGGCCGCCTCCCCGGGATCGATATCGGGACAGTGCACAAACCCCTTTGCGCCATCGGTGAGGGTGATGAACACCAGGTCGTCGCCGCGTGCGCGGCACTTAAGCATCGTGCCGAGACAGCGCATCTCGTCATCCTGGTGGGCCAGTATGGATACTACGTGCATATCGTTTCAATTCCTGGCTCGATTCATAGCAAACAACTTCATTCGCGAACGATCTGTAACAGAGCAACGCTCCCGGCTGGCATCGCGACATGGCACTCGAATTCCTCGCCCGTCCAGGTTGTCCGCACCTCCACGGGCGCCATCTCCAGGGTGTCCTCCGTCCATCGGTGCGCCCCATCGATGCGATAGAGGCGGAGCTCGGCATCACCGTACGACAGCCCCGCGATCTTCACAGCGGCGACACGGTCGCAGTGGCCCATCTCACTGTAGTTGATCAGCATGACATTGATGCCGTCATCTCCGCCGGCGGCGAGCACCCGCAATTCCCGTTGCTCGCAATGCGCCGCAATCCGCGTGTCGCCCATCATGGCGAACATCTTGTAGACGAAATACTGGGGGCGGACCCGACCGTTCACACCGAACAATCCGAACCGGTGCGGCACCTCGTTCCAGTGACGAACCATGATCGCCTCCGGTCGCTCGAAGAACGGCTCGAAATCATCCGGGCGACAGACCTGGTCCCAAATGTGATAGTGAAACGAATAGTCGAGACCGGCCTCCATCATCTTCAGCACGGAAGCCGCCACGCACGCCGCCCGACGCGGCTCGTATGCCTGGTCTTCGGTGCTGGTCTTCTCGAAACCGGGGCTGAACTCCGTCACCATCGTCTCAGCCTGCATACCGGCCTCCTTCAGCATCGACCGCGCCCGTTCGACTCCGGCGGCGTGCTGCCGAGGCGAGTCGCTGTACAGGTGGTGTGAGACAAAATCCAGTTGCGTGCCGTAGCGGGCGCAGAGCCGGATGAACCCCTCCATCAGCGGAGCATTCACGTCGGCAGCACCGGGCCCGCCCACCCGTGCTTCCGGGAAAGCTTCCAATATCGGCGCGATTGTCATCGTGTAATACTCATGGTAATCCGCCGGTTCCGGGATCAGATACGGACAGCCTCCGTTTTCACCGATATCCGCCTCATTTCCGATCTCCCAGTGCGTCACGAGCGTTCGCTCGACCGAGTAGCGCCGGACCAGTTCACGCACCAGGCGTTGCCACTCGCCGGCATCGTCCGGACGCCACTTCGACTGGTCGATCGCCCCGAAAATCTCCCGCGGCTTGAGACATATCGCGGCCACGATCCGGGCGCCGGTCGCGGCGAAACTATCCATGTAGCGGTCCAGAAGCTCCCAGTGCAGCTCGCCGCCCGCCCGGTAGGGCCGGAAGAACTCCTGAATAAAGATTCTCGCGATCCGCGGTCGCAGCGCCGCGATCCCCGCGACGACCCGATCCGGGAGCGGGAGCGGATTGATTCCGCCCTGCCCCGGCGCATGCCGCCACAGTTCAAGCAAGCCGGTCTCGTTGCCGACGTCGACCACTACCTCCGACACGCTCCAATCCGCAATTCGCTCGCCCATTTGCTCAATCCATCAAATCGTCACCCCGGCGCCTCCCGCCAACTGTGACCGGAAACCATCCCAACGCCATCAATTTCCGCCGGTTTGTCGGACAGGTTCGCAATGATTCGGGTGCCGTCGCTGAAGCGGGACGTCTGGACATATCGGTCGTCGCTCAGAAGACCAAACTCCTCCAGGTCGAGCATCCCCAACCGTCCGTGGAGTTTCGCCACAGGCAACGCGGCGGCCATGGCTTCACGGACCGGGCGGTCCTCAAGGCGAACGGTGAACGGCTTTGTCGCCCCGCCCGGATTGTCCACCCACCCGTACTGTTTGCCGAACGGGAAGAGGTTGGGCGGACACGCGTAGAGCGCGTCGATGGCAGCCTTGAGACGCGGCAGCCCCGTACCGTGAATGCCGGTGCCGATCGGGGTCTTCCAGAGCGGCCACTCGGCCAGGGCATTGTAATTCTGCAACTCCCACCAGTCGTGCACGCAGCAGTCGTGAAAGACCAGCATCGTCATCGGGACCGGCATCTTCGAGCCATCCCCGTCCTGCACGGGCATCAGCTTCGTCGTGCCGATGTCGTACTCACAACAGAAAGCGTCACTGAAACCTTCGCTCGAGACGACCCGATCGCCGACGGTCCCAGGGCTCATCAGTTGACGGTTCAGCTCCACATCTTCCAGGCTCCCGATCGGACGATTGCCGTGCAGCGCGTGGCGCCCCGAAGTGCACGGCGAGGGCGGGATCGATGCATTCACGTCGAAATGCAACCAGTCCATCTCCTCCATATCGGTCGCCAGACGCTCTTTCATATGCGCGATCTGATAGGCGGGGCAGACCCGAAACCACCGGTTGTCATCCATCGTCCATCCCCCCACCCGCTCGCCGTCGCGTTCGCGGAAAATCGCATCCATCCGCTCGGAGCCGTCGTCGATTCCCTCGACGGTCCACGCCCACGGGCCGAGGAAAACACCCCCGATATCGTGCAGATCTGCAAGCGCCCTGTCGGTGTGCCACGTCGGCTCGTCGCCCCCCATCCGAAAGTCCAGGGAATAGTGGCACATCCGGAGCGGAAAGTAGAACACACGGTCAAACCCGTAAGCCTTCAACGCGCGGGCGGATGCCAGGTAGTCAATCTCATCGGTGCGGTTGTATCCGACGAACGCCATCAGGGCGCCGAAAAGATTCTTGAGCGATGGCTTCCGCTCGATCTTCTCCGCCCACGAACGCCACTCGCCCCGCGCCTGGACGACCCTCCGGTAGCGCCGGCAAACGGAGGTCAACCCCCGGTCAGCCGGATAGGTGCGGACCGCCGCACCCTTCCAGCCGTCCACCGGACAAGGCTGATGGACAAAATAGGCGTAAAGGCCTTGCGCGTCCTCGCCATATCGCGCCCGCCAGTTCGCGGAACTCTCGTGCGCGACCAGGAGCGACGATCGTTCCCCCAAGACCCCGACCATCGCCATCGAGAATCCCCCGTGGCCGCCGCGACCGGTTTCGGTCCCCCACGGTTCCCGCGACCGCCGGATCAGGCAGCCCTGATAAGATGGCACCGCAATCTCCCAGTCACCCCCCTCAACCGGGGAAAAGGCGCCCGGAAGCGCGACCTCCGCCACACCGGCTCCCGCCCGAACGCTCACCTCGACACAATCCCGGTGGAGCCTCCACTCGTACTCGACGCGATGGTCGCCGCTGCCGTGACTCGCCACAACCGCCCCATCCCGCCGCGACACCTCTCCGGCAGGCAGCGGACAATCGGACGTCTCCCCGGCCAGCCGAACCCGCCGGCTCGAAGGCACGATCCCCCACTCCGTGCCGCGGGCGCGGTCAACAACCGCCACCGCGCTTCCGTCCTCGCTCACGCGCAAGCAGACATCCGCGTTTTCCAGACTATGCATATCCATCAGACCCAGTCGCCCTCAGTGGACTCCGTGAAATGCGACAACGTACCGCATCCATTCGTTGGATGCCGTCAGAGGATTTGCAAGCTCTTGAGCATCGACTTACCTCTCACAAATCAAGTAAATCCCGGATCGCCGCCTTGACGTCATCATACTGCTCCGTGCTCAGGTTTCCAAATTTTCGTCTCAGCTTGTTCCGATCAAAACTGGCGAGTCCCTGGACATTGACCGCAGAAGGTTTGGGCAGCCACTTCGGGTGGCGGAGATTGACCTCCCCACGCATGTCTCGTATTTGCGAAGTCAGGGGAGCCACAATGACCAAGGCGCGGGCATCGCCTGGGCCGGGATAGGACAACACCAGCACCGGACGTCCCTTCTCCACCATGCCCAGCTCGGCAAACCATACTTCGCCAGGTTTGGGTCTAGTACTCACCGAAGGCTTTATTCCAGTTGTGGCCCTGTTCCGCGTCGGAAATCAGACGCTCCGGATGTGCCGTTACGGAGAATGGCAGGTCTTCTCTGAGGGCCACTTGGGCGAGAAAAATGTTGATTGCGTCACTGGTCTTCATGCCCAGGCGTTCGAAAACCTGCTCGGCTTTCATGTAGCGCGCAGTGTCGACCCGAGCCCGCAAAAGAGTGCTGCTTGAGTTGCTCATGGCACAAATGTGCTCAAAAAGGCTCGATTCGTCAAGTAAGATTCATGCCACCCGCTGCTACTTGGATGTATGCTCCATGGCTCGGATGGTTCTACGGCGAGCTGTTTGACGATTCCAGCATCGATGGCTATTACTTCCTGCCGCTGACCGGGTGGAACGGGTGGTTCTACTTTTTCGGGCTGCCGGGCGAGCCGATGTGGTTCTTAACCTCCGGATATCTCTGGATGCAGACCGAGTCGTACCATGCACCCTATATCATCAGCGAATTCTGGTCTCGCGATTACGCGTTTGTGCCAACGACGAGTGCCAACCGGCGGTGGTACCATCATCGACGCTCGCCCAGCTCGTTCAGCGGCAATCCGTGCGCCTTGTACGACTCGCCTGCCGGGGCTTCGAGTGATGATGATCCCCTCCTGATCATTCATCTGATGGAGGATGAGGGCCAGCTGATTGCTTTGCTCACGACCACGGCATGGTACTGGCATTTATCGAGTTTCCAGTATGCACTTAGGGAGGACTTGGAGGAATGGTGGCGCAGAGGGGGGCTGTGATACCAAACTTCCCGGACAGCCAGTCATTCCTGGGTCATGGTCGCAGCGACTGCATGCGAACAGGATGCCGGCCGCTGGCCGGTCAAGGAAATGGGATTGACCACAATCGGGGTCGGAATCGGTATCGCTATCGATCATATTTATCTGCAAGGCCTTCTGGCTCACACTTCTCAAGGCAGGGATCCGCTTTGTAAGAAGATCGGCATCATGTTGTATGAAACGACTTGCGGTTTGAATGATTCTTGATGCTCAAGTTTGTCCGCACTTGCGAAAACGTTGGGTGTCCTGACTTTCTGCGCCCCGGCAAACGGATGTCAGCCCCCTGTCAGCCGGGTAGATGCGGATCGAAGCACCTTTCCATCCGTCGACGGGACAAGGCTGGTGCACGAAATAGGCGTAGAGGCCTTGCGCGTCCTCGCCATACCGCGCCCGCCAATTCGCCGGACTCTCGTGCGTGACCAGGAGCGACGACCGCTCCCCCAGTACCCCCGCCATCGCCATCGAAAATCCCCCGTGCCCGCCGCGACGCGTCTCGGTCCCCCAGGGTTCGCCCGATCGCCGGATCAGGCAACCCTGGTAGGACGGAACCGCAATCTCCCAATCGCCCTCCCCAATCGGGAAAAACGCGCCGGGAAGCGCGATCTGCGCCACGCAATTTCCCGCCTGAACGCTCACCTCGACAAAGTCCCGGTGGAGCCTCCAGATATACTCGACGCGATGGTCGCCGCTGCCGTGGCTGACAACAACCGCCCCATCCCGCCGCGACACCTCTCCGGCCGGCAGCAAACGGTCCGACGTCTCCCCGGCCAGCCCCACCCGTCGGCTCGAAGCCATCAGCGCCCACTTCGCGTCACGGGTGCGGTCGACAACCGCAACTGCACTTCCGTCCTCGCTCACGCGCAAGCAAAGACCCTTGCTTTCCAAGCAATGCATATGCATCAGACCCAGTCGTCCCAGTTGACTCTGTGAAATACGACAAACTTCGTACCCGCATCCATTCGTTGGATGCCGTCTGACGGGATGCAAGCTTTTGAAGCTCCTCCAAAGCAACCACTGATGACTCTGATGAACACTGATACAGAGCGATTCATGCGAATTCCTGACGATCAGTACAGCCCATGGACCGCATCAGCGGTCTCAGGATCCCTCACGTCGCCAGCCTCTCTTCAAAAGCTGCCGTCGACACGATAGCGCGTTCCTCAGGAGGAATCCTTATCAGTGTTCATCAGTGTTATCAGTGGTTGAAAAAGTTGAGTTGAAGGCATGTGCGGTTCATATACGTTTGGTCGTGCTTGCCAATGCGGCTACTCCGGGCATTCGACGCCAGGCACCCTCGATCCGCGTCGGCTGGGGCGCTCGCAAGCGAGCACGCCACGATCGGGATTCCCGTCGACTTGTGTGGATTTTACGGACACCCACACGGATTTTACGGACACCCATGTTTCAGCCCACAAAAGGTGGGTGTCCTCAAAAGTCCCTTCTCAAAAGTCACTCTCACTCCTAGCTCTCCGGCATCTCGCCGGGGTTTACGATCAGGGGGATCTCAAGGCGTAATCTCCCTCGGTCTGCCACTCGCCGGCGGCGGCAGGATAAAACCAACGCGGATTGGCGGTTCCCGGCAGGTAGGCGGTCCAGTTCTGGAGGTAGTAATCAAACAGCCACGGGAAGGCGGTCGCGTTCACCCAGAACCACCGCTGCAATGCAGCATCGTAGGGAAAGAATTGAAGCAGGTGCTCGTCCCGGACGGAGAACTCGACGTACCACCACCCATGGTCCCGGTGCATGATCCAGTGTGAGTCCGTTGCAGCGGTATACTCGAAGGGGAAAAACGCTCCGAACCAGCCTAATTGACGCCACCCGTCGCCGATGTCCTCACTCCCCGCCCAGAGGGATACCCAGGGTTGCTCGAACTCATATGCACCGATATCCACCGCGTATCCTGCAAACCGGAAGTTTCCATCGAGATCGTACATGGCGTCGGCAGGAACAGCGGTGGAGTCACCCGCGTTGATACAGGGCGAACCTCCGGCAAGACGCAGGTCGCCTCCCGCCAGATCGACAAACATCGGGTCGGTGTTGAGATTCCCTTCGCCATCCCAACCGCCTTGAATATTGCTGTAAGTGATGCGGAGGTTGGAATCATCCAGGTTGGCAATGGCATCGGGCCCATTCCACATGATGGAATTCACCATCGTCAGTTCGGTCGGATCGTGATGATCCCACGTACGATCGACCAGGATCGCCGCTGCCGGATGCCCGACATTCCCGCTGAAGGTTGTGTTAACCAGAGTTACGCTGGATGTCGTGATCCACAGAGCGCCACCGGCATCCCTCACGGCCGTTCTCTCCAGGTCCACCGCGTTGTCGAGAAACAGGCTGCTGATGATCCGGACATCCGCGTTTGAAACTCGAACCGCTCCCACCGACTGATCCCCGAAGTTGCGGATGAAGGAGCAGCTCCGAAGAACGATTTCTCCGCCGCCAATAATCATGGCGCCGGATGTTCCGCCCGCGCCCTGACCCTCAGCTCTCTTCGCTTCATTTTCAACGAACTCACAGTTATCGAATGTGACCCGTGCACGGGAAGTGGAAACGGCGCCGCCGGAGGACGCGCCGCCCTGTCCTGGAACAGACGGGGCGACATTCCGAACAAAACGGGAATGCCGCACAACCGGCTGCAGGAGATCGATTTCGTCCGCCGGGAGACCGGAACGCCACAACGCGGTATTGTTCATCCCCCCGCCGCGCCTCGCAACATTCTCCTCGAACAGTGTGTTCTCGATCAAAGGAAACGCCCCATGTTCGGAATCGCGAACGGGCCGGTTGGTGCTGATGAAGTTCGCCATGCCGCCGCCGGCTTCAACTGCCACGTTGGCCCGGAAGGTGCAGTGGATGATCTCGGGGGCCGCCCCGGCGGCATTGTCCATGCCCCCGCCACGGGTGGCCGTATTCTCGCTGAAAACAACGTCCCGGACCGAGATCGTGCGGGAACCCCGGTTCGACATGCCGCCGCCGCTGGGCGCGCTGTTTCCACTGAAGGTACTATGGATCACGATGGAAGTGACATCAAAGTTGTTCATGCCACCGCCGTCGAACCGGGCCTGGTTTTCAGAGAAAACGCATTCTCTTGTCTCAACGGTCGCCTCTCCCGTATTGCCCATCCCTCCCCCTTCCCCATTGCTGTAATTCTGCTCAAAGGTGCTTCGGAGTACGAG
Organism: Opitutales bacterium; assembly: GCA_007133065.1. GTDB lineage: Bacteria > Verrucomicrobiota > Verrucomicrobiia > Opitutales > Oceanipulchritudinaceae > SLNJ01. The sequence continues at coordinate 8,123 of SLNJ01000068.1, read as the reverse complement.
AACATTGGCCTCGCTCCCGTTCGACATGCCTCCACCGACCCAGCCGGCAACATTGGCACGAAACAGGCTGTCGGTCACCTCAACCGTGGAGTCACCTACATTATCCATCCCTCCACCTGAGGTATTTGTGTTGTTGTTGTGGAACTCACACTGGGAGATCACAGGGGAGGAGTCGCGGTTACCCATCCCCGCTCCTCCCCAGCTCCTACCCCCCCGGAAAACGGAATTCTGAACCAGGGGTGACGACCCGGCGATATTGGCCATGCCCGCACCCCAAGCGCCCCGGTTATCCAGGAAGGTGCAGTTGCGCACAGTCGGGGACGCTCCCTCGTTGAGCATCCCGCCTCCGCGGTTGTGAGGCTCCTCCTCCCCGAATGCAAATCCACCGGTGATCACAAATCCATCCAGAACCGCGGAACGGTCCAGAGCGATATCCGCGGGATGGAAGAAAACGTGCAAACGGTTATCCTCATGATGCTCCGGGTCGCCCCGGGTGCCACTGAGGATGGTGATGTTCTGCTCCCAGTCCCGCTGATCGCGGCTGGTCTCCGACCCCGAGAACCCACCATAGAGCACTACTCCGTTCCGCATCCGAAAGTGCTGCCACTGCTCCGGGTCAAAGTCTCCGCCGCCCTCGCCTCCCAGCCCATGCGCACTGGTGGGGTAATAGGTGCCGGCCGCCACCCACACCTCCGTCCCGGGTTGCGCCGCGTCCAAGGCGTCTTGCAAATAGCGGTAGGCCTGGTTCCATGACAGACCCGTTGCTTGCCCGGGGTCAGCGTCGTGGCGGACGTAAAGCCGCGATTCGGCCCCTAGGGAATACACCCCGAGCGCAATGTGAAAAAAGCTGAATGCGAGCACAGCCCAGCCTGACGGAATTTTTACGATTAATTTCATGGCAACAGTAGCGACAGGGAAACAGGTCCGGAGCAGCGAAACACCTCACTACCCCATTAGAGAGCGCTACGCATTCTATTAATTACGAGAATGCGGTGTCAAAACAAAAAGAGGTTTTCAGAATGCAGGTTTTCAGGACACCCATAGATTCAGACCGTCCTCAAATTGCTGGATGCGTATCCCATCCAGCTTTGGGCCAATAACTTATGTCCTGACGACTGCGCGGGACCGACGGGACAATGCTTAGGTGTCCTGACTTTCTGCGCCGCCATGGCAACCTGCATGTACACCGTTGCTTTCCCGCGGATCTCCTCCAGGCAACCACTGATGACACTGATGAACACTGATACAGAGCAACGTGTGCAAATCCTGGAAAATCAAAGCTCCCTCGCCCGCATCAGTCGCGTCAGGTTCCCTCCTGTCGCTGCCTCCTCTTCCAAAGCTGTCGTTGACGACGATGGCGGACACCTCACGAGGATTCCAAATCAGTGTTCATCAGTGTTATCAGTGGTTGCCTGAAAAATCTTCGTGCTCTTCGTGTCCTTCGTGGTGAGGATGCCGTTTTACCTCAGATCCGTGATGCTCGTGTAATCCGTGGCGAATGCCTTCGCTGCATTAGCGGAAATTAGCGCCGAATAGTGGTCTCCAGCTCCGCTGGAAAAACCGACCCGGCACGCCGGGGACCGCTAATTCACACTAATCTACGCTAAAATCCTGCGCGAAACGCGCAGGATATGAACGGTAAGGGACTAACCACTGATAGCACTGATGGGCACTGATATGAGTGAAAGTGAACGAAGCGAGCACGCCACGATCGGGATTCCCGTCGTGCAGACGGCAGCGCCCTCTACTCTCCTGTGGAGTTGAGGACATACATCCAGCCTCCGGATCCCTCGGAGTACTTGTAGGCCCAGGTGTCGAGTTCGGGTATCCGGATCCAGCCGACGGGCCCGTCGCCGTAGGTTGGGAACCAGGCGTATCCGGCTTGTTCCCCGTGGTGGGATTCCGGCAGGTAGACCCAATCCTCAAACGCCAGCGCATACTGCCACGGATCGAATGCGACCCACAGCCACCCAAAATAGCGGGAACCCGTCTGAACCCATCCGTCGACGATCGGCATGCCGCGCCACTGGGCTCGGAATTCATAGGCGCCGAGGTCGGTGATCGCCATACCGTCTCCGGTGCCGTCGACCGGCCGGGGAAGGCCGTCGGCGTCGAAAGCCGGGGCGCCATTGTTGGTGCCGGCGTCGATGGCGGGGCTGTCCGGTCGGAGCCGCATATCGTGGGGAAAGGCAACAAAGTAAGCTGCGTGGTCGGCCGCGCCGATCGTTCTGTTATTGTCGATCGAAGCTGCCGCGGCGCTTGTGTTCAACCGGGTCACGAGATTGTTTCGGACCAGGTTTCCGGTGGAGGCCGTGCCGTTTTTGTGCGCTGCCATCTGAATCCACATGCGATTGTCATTCCCGTTGATGTCGATCACGGTGTTGTTGATAACGCGGCTGTTGATGGCTCCGAGGAATGTGATGCCGTGGAATGAGTTCGTAACCACGACATTATTTTCGACGAGCCAGTCCTCGAACATGCCGTCAAAGAGACCGATCCCCTGCAGATGTCCGTTGAGCGGGCGGTTCGGGTTGGTTGTCTGGACGATGACGTTGCCGCGCACGACGACGCGGTAGACCGTACCCGATCCCGGCCCGCCGGGTCCGTAACGGCGGTGCCCCGCGAGAAAACCGGAGCGTGCGAGCGACTGATCTCGATTCCGCTGACGTGCCAGTTGCTGGAGGAGCTGGAATAGGTGAGACGTGACATCGTCGGATGGGCATCGTCCGCGGCCACAATGAAACCAGTGTTGGAATTGTGACCGTTGATCACCGGTTCACCGTGGTAGCCGTCGCGGAGGTGGATGACGTCGCCTGGACGAAACAGCTTTCCCGACTCGAACACCGCCTGGAATGTGCCCCACGGGCTCTCCGGGCTGCCGTCGTTGCCCATGCTCCCGATATCGGGATCGCAGTAGAACTCGCCTGACTGGCCCGGCTCCGAGACGACGACCGAGAAAGAGAGCGTATCGGTGTTTCCATCTTCATCGGTCGCCACAAGCGTGACGGCGTAATCTCCCGGAGATACATCGAAGGCCGGCTGGAACGTGACGGTTGCCGTCATGTCGCCGTGATCCACAAGTGTGCCAAAGCCCGGCAATTCGGACGCGGAGATGGCGACCTGGGAGACATTTCGGACACCCAAGGAACTGCCGTGGTGCGCGCCAATCTGCGTCGTTGCGTTCCAATTTTTATTCAACCACCCGCTTCGCTGGAGGACACGGAGAACGCAGAGCGGAAATGATCGGTAATCCGGGAGGAGGAGGAAGGCAGAAGCTTCCTCGCCCTGCTTTCAAGATTCTCTCGCATGGGGGACAAATGCCACACACTCTTCTCCGTGTTCTCTGTGCTCTCCAGCGAAGCGGGTGGTAAAGGATGGATGTCCTCGTTTCGACGCCTTGCTCAGCGGGCCTGGGTCTTCGCTCGTGCAATAATGATACCCCCGGCGAGGGCGAGCATCAGCCCGATCCCCTGTAAAAGGCCGGGTCGCTCGCCGAGAAGGGACCGATCGTGCCACAGAATTCCAAGCGGCGTCACCTGTCGCAATGACACCCATTTTCATAGTCATTTCCTATTGACTCGTGACAGGTCCATTTTTAACAAAAATCATGACTACCAGATTCGTTGCTGTCTCTGCCTTTGTCTTGTTAACATCACTGCTCCTGAATCCCGCGTTGAACGCGGCGCGGTTCTACGTGGATGCGGGTGCGGATCCCGGCGGGGACGGCTCCTCGTGGGCGACGGCGTTTCAGAGTTTGCAGGACGCCCTGGCCGAGACCGTGGAAGGTCGCGGGGACGAAGTGTGGATCGCGGCCGGCACGTACTATCCGGACCAGGGTGCGAGCGTCACATCCGGCGACCGGGAGGCTACGTTCCGCGTGCAGAACCGGGTTCATCTCTACGGCGGCTTTGCCGGGGGTGAGAACTCGCTCGACGCGCGCGACTGGGAGGCGAACGAGACAATATTGAGCGGGGAGATCTTCGAGCAGCAGCAGTACTGGTCGCTGACTGTGGTGACCGTCGATGGCGACGCCGTGTTGGATGGGTTGACCGTCACACGGGGGAACGCGAACGGTCCCTCAGGGGCAAGTGCGAATGGTGGTGGGGTGTATGTCGAGGCGGGAAGTCCGACAATCCGCAACTGCCGGTTTGTGGGGAATCGGGGAACGGAGGGCGGAGCGATATGGGGACGAACTGGCGAAGTTCGAGCCAGTTTCTTTGAGGAAAATCACGCATCACGCGAAGGCGGTGCTATATTCATAAATAGAGATGACAGCGTGATCGCGAATACTGTTTTTCGCTCCAACAGCGCATCGAGCCGCGGCGGCGCAATTTATCATGGTGGTCAAGGCGCAACGATTGCCAATTCTGTGTTTCAGATGAACAGCGCCGCCCACATGGGCGGTGCGCTCTTTCTGTCGTATGGATCGATCCAGATAGTGAATTCCGTTTTTGTCACGAATTCAGCGGCCTACGGTGGCGCGGTCGGGAACTCGAGTAGTGAGTCGACCTTCATGAATTCCACGTTCTACTCCAATTCCGCGACCGTACGGGCCGGTGCCATCGAGGTTTCCTCCAGTGGGAGAGTGACGATCAAAAATTCTCTTCTCTGGAATAACACGGCGCCAACGGGGCCGCAGTTCTACGTCCTCGGCCGACTGAAGAACGCAACGGCCGAATTCCCCACACCGCTGACGCCGCGCGCGCCGAATCTGATCGAGGGAGGAATGCAAAATATCGAGGTTGCAGGCGACGGCGAGGTCGATTTTCTCGACGCGTCGACGTACGTCCTGACCGGTTTCCCGTTCTTCGTCGCCGCATCGAGTCCGGCGGGGGCCGACGGCGTATTCGGCACCCGCGACGACGGGCTACGTCTGAGGGAGTACAGTGCGGCACGCAACGCGGGCAATGCGGAGCTGCTGCCTCGGGACGCCCACGACCTGGATGGCGATGGCGACCCCGACGAGCTGTTGCCGATCGACCTGGCAGGATTTCTCCGGGTCCAGGGTGAGAACGTGGACCTGGGGGCGTACGAGTACGGCGACGAGCCGAACATTGTGCTGCCGGTGAGGGAGGAAACCGTTGCCGCCGATGGTGATGAAATCACAGTGACATTGGTGGCAACCCCGCTCGACACCGGGTGGACGGTAGTGGATTTGCCCGGGTGGATCGACGCGGTCAACCCGAGCGGCGCCGGCAGCGCTGCGATCGTATTGCAGATCGACGAGAACCCCTCGGTCTCCGAGCGCAGCGCCGTGATCACGATTGCGGGCGAGGCGTTTACGGTAGTGCAGGAGGCAATGGAACCGGAATTTGGCCTGGTAGAGGACTCGGCGGCCGTCGGTCCCGACGGTGGAGCGGTGACGGTGCTCGTCGAGGCGACCCCGGCCGACGCGCCGTGGGATGTATCGGGGTTGCCGGAGTGGGTCGGCGTGTCCGACCGGGATCCGGGATTGCTCATGCTGCAGATTGAGGGCGTCAACCCTGAGGGCGGCGCGTTCCGGATCGACGAGGCTGCGCTGGCGGAGGGAGTCAGCGGGCCTGATCTGGTGTTGGAGGGCGCCGGGGAAGCGGATGCGGGGCTCTATTCTGCGGTTGTCTCGAACCCGGAGGGCGAGGCGATCTCCGAAGAGGCGGCGCTGGTTGTCTCCGAGGCGATGTCGAGTCCGGGCCCGCACGCCCCGCCGCAAATCGTGAATCCCCCGCAGCACCGGGTCGTCAATGAGGGCGAGCCGGCGCGGTTTGCCGTTGCCGCGGCCGGAGAGGGACTCTCCTACCAGTGGCGGTGGCGGGCGGGTCTTGCGTCGGAGACCACATCGGTCTTGCAGGGCCCCCATGATTTACTCGTCAACGGCGACTTCTCCGGCGACTTCCAGAGTAACGGTGTAGGCGAAGCATGGTCCGTGATCTCGGGGACCGCTTGGGAGGCGGAGGCGGCGGAGGGTTATGCGGGCGGAACGGCGCAGCGGTTCCACTGGTCGGCGAAGACGAGTTGGGGACCGTTTCTGTTCCAGAATCCCGGATTTGTCCAAGGGGAGAGCTACGAGATCTTCATGCGTTACCGCACGGCACCGGGGACGCGGGTCAGCCTGCAGGTGTCGGATCCGGCGTTCCGGTCGTGGTCGCGGATGCTGGTGGAGCGGGATCTGTCGACCGATGGCGAATGGGAGGAGGTCACTTACACATTTACAGTGGATGTCCCGAGTGGCGAGGATCCCAATCAATTGGGCGCGCGAATCGAAGGCGATACATTGGCGGGCGGAACCGTGTGGATTGACGAAGTGCAGGTTCGCCCATTGGACGCGATCGACAGCGCGGAATTAATCCTCGACGCGGTCACTGACGCGGAGGCGGGACGCTACTCGGTGGCCGTCTCCAACGCGCACGGGGAGGTCGTCTCGCAAGAAGCCGTGCTTCTGGTGAATCCGGCCGAACCGGCCCCCACGACGTTGTTTGCATTCGAGGAAGGCGAGAACCCGTTCAGCGGGGGCACGATCACGGAGGAACGGTCATATACGGGCAACCACTCCCTCTACCTGGGGCCGGGCGATGAGGCGGTCCTGGATATACCTGCGCTTCACGACGATGCAGCCGTAACGGTGAATATGAAGATTTTCGACCCGGGCTTGTGGATCGACCGGGAGAATTCCGGGTATCCGGAAAGTGTATACGGCCCGCGCTGGGGCGTGAGCACCGACCCGCACGACGCTTCCAGCGGCTCGGCCCAGCCGGCGGTGGGGGTGAGTATTACCGAACGGTCGTATCTTCCCGCCGGTAGCGGGAGCGAATACACCGTGCAGGGCCACCCACCGGACAATGTCGGTCATTCGCGCTTTGCTGAATCCTGGTTCGGAGTATACGTCTTCCCCGACTCCGATGCGCTGCGTCAGAACGCCCCATGGCTCGGAGATGGGGGCTCGGTTGTCAATGGAGTCTGGCAACCGCCGCAACCGGGTGAGGGAACCTGGTTGGACGTCACGTTCGAGGTCGCGGCGGACGGGGAGGTGGTCGTGACGATGGTCGATCTGTCGCGGGAGGTGGGAGCGGTGATGGAAGGCCGCACGATCGGCGGGTCCGCGACCCAGGTGTGGCTGTATGGCGGCCGGGATCATCCGACATCGGGGCATCCTCTCGCGGGGATCTGGGTGGACCGGGTGGAGATCTCGGGCCCGGCGGTGGAGGCCGGGCCGATTCAGGCGCCGCAAATCGTGGCGCAGCCGCACGATCAGGTGGTCGAACCGGGCGGACCGGCACGGTTTACCGTGCCGGTCGAGGGCGAGGAACTGCGCTACTCCTGGCGTGTGCGGGAGGGTTCCGACTCGGATGTATTTTCACGGGTGCTTCCCGGGGTCGATCTGCTCGTCAACGGCAACTTTGGCGGCGGATTCGATTTGGACGGCGTGGCGCAGGGCTGGGGCGTGCTCTCCGCGATCGACTGGGAGGCGGGTGCCGACTCCGGTACGGCCGGCGGGACCGCACAACGTGTACAGTGGCCGGCACAAGCAGGATGGGGCCCGGTGCTGCACCAGACACCGGGGTTGGCGTTCGGTCGGGAATATGAACTCTTCCTGCGCTACCGGACCGATCCGGGAAGTGAGATTGACGTGTACGTTGCCGACGCCGAGCAATCGGAGTGGTCCCGAATCGGGATTGCCGAGGGATTGTCGAGCGAGGAGGGATGGGCGGAAGTAGTATTGCCGTTCACGGTACAGCCGCCGGGCGGGACGGGGCCGGGCGAAATCACCCTGGTCTTGGATGAGAACGCGTCGGTGCACGAACGGAGCGCGGAGCTGACCGTCGGCGGGAATGTGTTCCTGATCACCCAGGCCGGCATGGTGCCCGAGTATGCGCTCTCGCAAGAGGCACTTTCGGCGGACGCATCGGGAGACGCGCTCACACTGACCCTGACGGCGGTGCCCGCGGACGCGCCGTGGGAAATCGCGGAGCTACCGGACTGGGTCAGCGTTTCGCAGGCGAGCGGCACCGGAAGCGCGGAATTGACGTTCACGTTCGGTGAGAACGCTTCGGTCTCGGATCGGTCGGCGGCGATTTCGATCGCCGCAGAGGAGTTGTCCCTGGAACAGGCCGGGATGGTCCCCGAGTATGCGCTCTCACAGGAGTCGT